>DATNBZ010000055.1:0-36027 GCA_035607285.1 Blastocatellia bacterium
CTGAGAAACGAGATCATGAGCGTACGTGAATCACAAGCCATTCTAGACGCCACTGCACAAGTAAAGGCTGATTCTGCCCCCATTGAACTCGCCGATCGAAAGCGTTTACAAGCTCTATTATCCGCTCAAAGACGAAGCCTGCAATTGAACGGCCCAAACCATTTCCTTCCTTCCAGATCCTTCCTCCCAGTCGCGCGCTCCACAAACTTACAGGTCGGACCTTATCATGTCAGCGGCACCAGCTGCCGAGAATCAGCAAATGCCGAACTTCGGCAATTATCGGATAACAAGATGACAGTGTTCGCAATGATTTAGGGCAGGCATCCCTGTTGCACTGCACACGAGATGAGAAAAGAAAACGATAAGTTGAGGAGGACGATAATGAGACGGATTGCTTTCTTCCTTATTTCAATTGCAACGGTCGGGGGCATTGTTGCCTTCACGGCGACCGCATCCCGACACGGCGATCAAGAGGCCACCCCGATCTTTGTAACCGATATCCCTCCCGGATACCGCGACTGGAAGTTTATCTCCGTAGCTCACGAAGAAGGCAACCTCAACAGTTTCGCGTCCATTTTGGGCAACGACATCGCAATCAAGGCCTACCGGGAGGGCAAGCTTCCATTCCCGGACGGCGCGATCATTGCCGCCTTGCATTACCGATTCGTCTCGTCAGAGGAAAACAACAAGGTCTTCGGCCGTTCGCAATCTTTTGTTGCCGGTTCCCCCACGAACATTCAGTTCATGGTCAAGGACTCAAAAAAGTACGCTTCAACGGGCGGCTGGGGATTCGCTCATTTTAACGACGGTAAACCTGCAGACGAGGCGTTTATGAAAACCTGCTTTCCTTGCCACGCTGCTATCAAAGATCGCGACTTGGTCTTCACACGTTACGCACCTTGATACTCAAAGCGGAAGGGAATGAAACGATCACCGTCCAAACAAGGAGTCGAGCTGCACATTCGAGCTGCACATGGGTCATCGTCATCGGGCTTATTGCGCACACGTGCAACATCATCGCATTGGATCTCGAGGAGGTATCACTTGTCGATCTCGACATCGTGCAACTGCTGGACCGATGCGAAGCAAAGGGCATGGAGCTTCTGAATTGCCCGCCCTACATCCGTGAATGGATATCGAGAGAAAGCAGCAGAGCAACCAGCAAGAAATGACGAGTCCGTACGAATGAGAACTGAAGTTCGGAAGGAGAGTTTATGGGCATGAAAATGAAAGCGGCACAGATAAGCAAAGCAAAAGGAGATTGGGAATTAGTCGAGCGCGAAATCCCTGAGCCGGGACCGGGACAGGTTCGCGTGAAGATAGAGGCGTGCGGCATCTGCCACAGCGACGCTCTTGTCAAAGAAGGTCTTTGGCCGGGGCTTCAATATCCGCGCGTCCCGGGTCACGAAGTCGCCGGACGCATCGACGCAGTCGGCGAAACCGTCACCGCGTGGAAGACCGGGCAACGCGTCGGCGTAGGCTGGCACGGCGGACATTGTTTCGTCTGCGAACCATGCCGCCGCGGCGACTTCGCGATGTGCGTCAATCGCAGGGTGACCGGCATCGATTTCGATGGAGGCTACGCTGAGTACATGATCGCGCCTGCACCAGCGCTTGCCGCGATCCCCGACGAATTGCCGGCGGAGGAAGCAGGGCCATTCATGTGCGCGGGCGTCACGGTCTACAACGCGCTGCGAAACTCGGGCGCTCGCGCGGGACAGCTTGTTGCCGTTCATGGAATTGGCGGGCTTGGACATCTCGGCGTTCAGTACGCGCGGCGGATGGGCTTCAAGACGGTGGCGATCAACCGAGGCAACGGCAAAGAACCATTGGCTCGTCAGCTCGGCGCGCATCATTACATCGACTCCGTCGCCGCTGATGCGTCAGCCGAATTACAAAAGCTTGGCGGGGCGCGAGTAATCCTGGCTACCGCGCCGAACGCACAAGCGATTTCTCCGTTGGTTGACGGACTGGCGCCGGACGGCGTGCTGTTGGTGCCCGCGGCGCCTGCCGAACCGCTGATGATCAAGGTGATGCCTTTGATTATGGGAAGGCGATCCGTTGCGGGCTGGTACTCGGGCACAGCGCGGGATTCGCAGGACACTTTGGAATTCAGCGCCTTGAGCGACGTGCATCCGATGATCGAGAAGTATCCGCTCGAGCGCGTGGCCGAGGGCTACGAGCAAATGAATAGCGGCAAGGTTCGCTTCCGCGTCGTGCTGACGATGTGAGGTCAGTAAAACTCAGATTCGAAGATGGACGCTATTTGAAAAACGTCAGAGGAACTACGATCTAAATTCAGTTCCGGCTAATGAGAAAAGAGAACTTCGATGCCCTATGTCATGCCGAATCGCAAAAGGCGCTTAAGCCGTGGCCCCTATATTGAACGCAGGCGATTGGAGGAAGGGGCGGCCATGGAGGGCCGCCAGTACAGACAGCGTCACATCTCCTCGTTCCATCTTAACGCTCTGTTGCCGGAATGACATCGACATGCCCGGATGGTTTTCCGAGATTACCAGAGTGAAACAACGATGTTCGGTTAAGCACCCGCTCCTGAAACCATTCGAGATACAAATAAATCACCGGCGTCACATAGAGCGTGATGAACTGCGACGCAATCAAACCTCCAACAATCACGAGTCCGAGCGGCCTGCGTGATGCGCCATCCGCGCCGTAGCCAAGTGCGATCGGCACTGCTCCGATAACAGCCGCGAGAGTTGTCATGATGATCGGGCGGAACCGATCCATGCTCGCATCGTGAATCGCTTGCTCGGCCGACTCTCCCGCATCGACTCGCTGTCGAGCGAAGTCGACGATCAGGATTCCATTCTTCTTCACGATGCCCATCAACATGAAGAGGCCGACGAACGCGTACAGCGAAGCTTGCTCGCCGAAGAAGTACAAAGTAAACAATCCTCCGACCAGCGCCGTCGGAAGCGTCGATAGCACGGTTATCGGATGCACGTAACTTTCATAGAGAATCGCAAGTATGACGTACATCACAAACACAGCCAGCACCATGAGGATCGTCAGGTTGCGAACCGTGTCGCTGAAGGTCAACGCTTCGCCTTGCAGGCTGGCTCGCAAGGTAGGCGGCACAACGTCTGCCGCGGTCCTTGAGATGAAGTCGGTTGCATCGCCAATCGCAACGCCGGGTTTGAGATTGAAGAAGATTGTCACGCTTGTGAACTGGTTCAGATGGTTCACGGACTGCGGGCCGAGCGTAGGCTTCCACGTAACCAGCGTGCTGAGCGGGACAAGATTCTGCCCGTCGTCTGATTTGATGTAGAGCAATGACAGATCGTCAGGGTTCGATCGAGCGTCGTCTTTGACTTCAAGAATGACCTGATACTGATCCTCCGGCTTTTTGATCAGGTACAGATAGTTTTGCGAGTAGGAGTTCCGCAGCATTCCAAGAATGCGCGTCTCGGAGACCCCGTAGGTCTTGGCC
Source organism: Blastocatellia bacterium (assembly GCA_035607285.1). Classification (GTDB taxonomy): domain Bacteria; phylum Acidobacteriota; class Blastocatellia; order UBA7656; family UBA7656; genus Onstottus_A. The sequence continues at coordinate 3,452 of DATNBZ010000055.1, forward strand.
TGGTCGCGACGAATAGCGATGTCGAGGTTCGGCGTATTGTTGAAGTAGTCTGACGAGACGGTCAGAAATCCCGGATACTCTCTGAGCTTGCCAATCAACGTGTTTGCCACGCCATAAACCTGATCGGCATCGACGCCGGAAATCGAGAAAGCATACTGCCCCTGGTTCTGATTCGTCGCACCGGTGCTGATCTCGAGGACAGGGAATGGACGCAGAAACGGGAACACACCGGGAATGCTGCCGAGCTTTCCCATCAAGCCGCCCGATACCTTTTCGATCGGCGCGCGCTTATCCGGCGAATCGAGGAAGGCCAGCACTAATCCCTGATTGGAAGGGAAGAAGCCGCTTGCTCCGGTCATCGTGAACGTAGCCCGTACGCTTGGATCCTGCTGGACAAGATTATCGGCCTGGTCCTGAAGCTCATGCATCTGTTGCGGAGACGAACCTTCACGGCCGATCATCACGCCCCAGATGAAGCTGCTGTCGCCAGGCGGCAGGAACGCTTTCGGTACCGCGCTGAACAACCAGATTGTTCCAGCGAGACAAAGAACCCAGGCCGTCGCCGATACCCATCGATGACGAAGGAACCACCAGAGGGATGAGCCGTAGACTTTGAGCACACGTTTTTCAATGCCGCCAATAACCCGCTCGACCCATGTCTTCTTCGACCCCTCGCCGCGCGCCTTCAGTAATCTCGCGCACATCAGCGGCGTAAGCGTAAGCGACACCAAACCCGAAGCCAGGATTGCAATCACGATCGTGACTGCGAACTCGCGAAAGATGCGGCCTACCAATCCCGGCATGAAAACGAGCGGTATGAACACAGCGGCCAGCGAGATCGTCATTGATAGAATCGTGAAGCTGATCTCTTTGGCCCCATGGAGCGTGGCTTCAAGCGCCGCCTCGCCACGCTCCATTCGCCGCACTGTGTTCTCCAGAAAAACTATCGCGTCATCAACCAGGAAGCCGATCGCCAGCGTCAACGCCATCAGCGACAAATTGTCGAGACTGTATCCCAACAACCGCATTGCTATGAGAGTGATCAGCAGTGACATCGGTAACGCTACCGCGGGGATCAGCGTGTCGGTGGCTCGCCCGAGAAACAGAAAGATCACAATCACCACCAGCACAAACGCGATCAACAATGTCTCTCGAACGTCGCTGACTGAGTTGACGATCGAGCGCGAGCGGTCGTAAATCGGCGTGATCCGCACCGACGCCGGCACTTCAGCGCTGACTAACGGGAGCAGGTCACGAATACTCTGGGCGACCTCGACGGCGTTGGCGCCCGCGCGCCGATTCACCGCAACGACCACGGTCGCCGACGGCAGCGGATAGCCGCGAGCCCAAAACCTCATGTTGATTCGTTCGTCTTGAACCGAGTCGGTAACCTGGGCTACGTCACGCAGGTAAACCGGTGCGCCGTTCGTCGTGCTGACTATGAGATTGCTGTATGAATCGGCGGCATCGAGCTGGCCTTGCGGACGAAGCAGCGCGGTACCCGAAGGACTGTCGAACTGACCGGCGCCCGTATAGCTGGTGCCGTTCTTGACCGCGTTCGTCAAATCGTCAACCGAGATCCCACGGGCCCACATCGCTGATGGATCAGCCTTGATTCTTATCGCGGACTTGGTGCCGTAAACATCTACTCGGCTGACGCCCGGAAGAATGCTGATGCGCTGCCCGACCTGTGTGCTTCCGTAGTCATAAAGCTGTCCCGGCGTCACCGAGTCCGTCGTGAGCGCGATGTACATGATCGGTTGATCATTCGGATTTGTCTTTGAATAGGTCGGCGGCGACGGGAGATCGATCGGAAGATTCCCGGTCGCCTGCGAGATCGCGGTTTGAACGTCAGTCGCCGCGGCATCGATGTTCTTGTCGAGCGCGAACTGAAGCGTGAGACTCGTGTGACCTTGCGTGCTCTGCGAGGTCACAAGCTCAAGCCCGTTGATCTGCATGAACTGGCGCTCGAGCGGTGTAGCGATGTTGTTCGCTACTGTATCCGGGCTTGCCCCGGGATAGTTGGCTTGCACCTGAATTACCGGGTAATCGACCGCGGGTAAGTCATTCACCGGGAGCCTCAAATAGCTGAGTACTCCGAATAGAATGACCGACACCGTCAAGACCGCGGTCATCACCGGCCGTTTTATGAAGGGCTCCGATAAACTCATTGGCCGCCTCCTGCGTTGCTGGCAGTCTCGGCGCCCCCTGCGATGGCGACCTTGCCGCCAGGTATCACTGCTATCTGGCCTTGAACTACAACTCGTTCCCCGTTGTTCAGGCCTTGAGTAATCACCACCAGCTCTCCCTGTTTCTGACCCGTCGCAACCGGTCGTAGCTCAGCGGTGAGGTCGTCGCCCACGACATAGACAAACTGCCCTTTGGCTGACATCTGCGGCGCAGTCGCGGGTATGAGCACGGCGGATCGTATGGTGCTCAGGACGAGCCGAATGTTGACGAAGCGGCCGGGCCAGAATCTGCGATCTCGATTGCTGATCGTTGCGCGAAGATTCACTGTGCCCGTCGTGTTTTGAACTGCGTTGTCGAGAAACGTGAGATCGCCGGCGACCGGAGTGTTCGGCTCGTCGGGCAAGCGCACTTCCGCTTTCAGTGTGCCCTGAGTCATGTTCCGTTGCACTTCGGACAATTGATCCTGGGCAATTGTGAAGTCCGCGTAGATCGGATCGACGCGCTGAATGACGAGCAGCGATGTAGACTTGCCAAGATTACCTGGATTAACAACGTTGCCAACGTCGACCAATCGCTCGCCGGCCCGGCCGTCAATCGGGGAATGAATGTAACAGTAAGCGAGCTGCACCTGAGCGCTTGAAATCGCAGCTTCGTCCACCTTCATCTGCTCTTCCGCGCTCCGTACTGCCGCGGCGTCCGCGCTAACGGTTGCATTCAGCGCTTCTGAATTAGTGCGCACCTGATCGAACTGTGATTTGCTTACCACGCCCTGCTCAACCAACTGTTCGTATCTGCCTCTTTCAATGTCTCCGGTCCTGGCCTGAGCAATATCCTTTGCAAGGTTCGCCTCGGCCTGCCGTTTCAGAGAAGAGCTTCGCGCGAGGTTGGCCCGCGCTTGTTGCAAGCTCACTTCGAAGGGCTGTGGATCAACGGTGAACAGCAGGTCGCCCTTCTTCACATCGGCGCCGTCGGTGAAATGAATCTTTATTACGCGCCCGGAGACTTGAGGCTCGATGGACACAACTTCGCGCGCAACGGTCTTGCCGATCGCGTCGAGATATATCGGCACGTCCTGCGTCACCGCGGAGGCTATGGTTACCGACGCGGGCGGACGTTGAATGTCGAGTTGCTCTTTCTTTTGACAGCCGGCCAATCCGGTAATGCAAATCGCCATCACAACAAACGCGAGGCGAGTCTTCTGCTGCCGGACGGCCCGCGATATGATCGCTAACATCGACCCTATTTCGGATGAGTAAGTTGTTCGTGTGCTGACCATACCTGTCTCCCTTCCGGTCAAACCACTCCGCCGCCCGCTTGAACATTTTGACCAGTGACCCACCGCGCGGCATCGCTCGCGAGAAAGGCGGCTACTTCAGCTACCTCTTCCGCGGTGCCAACGCGATTGAAGGGCGAGAGACTAGCACCCAATGTGCGAATCTGTTCGTCCTCGGGAAGCATGTCTGTCTCCGTGAATCCCGGAGACAGAACGTTCACAGTGATGAATCGAGGACCAAGCTCTCGTGAGAGCGAGCGCGCGAATTGTTCGACTGCCCCTTTGCTTCCCAGATAAAGCGAGGCGCCCGCGAACTGCATCTTCGTGCCGCCGGTTGAAAGAGCAACGATGCGGCCGCCGTCATTGACTCGCCTCGCTGCTTCTCTCAAGGTAAGAAAGACGCCTTTTGTATTGGTGTCGAACACGTTGTCGTAATCTTCTTCCGTGCTTTCGGCGAGCGGTTTTTGGAGGAACACTCCCGCGTTGGCGACAACTATATCCGGGCGTCCGTTGAACTTTTCAGCTTCATCGAACAGCCGGCGAATATCGTCGGGCTTCGAGACGTCGGCTTGAATTGCAACTGCTTTGCCGCCGCGGTCGATTATTTCATTCACGACTTCACGCGCTTGTTTTTCGTTGCGAGTGTAGTTGATTACTACGTCAACGCCATCGGCTGCCAATCGCTCGGCAATCGCGCGGCCGATTCCGCGTGAACTTCCGGTAACAATTGCTGACTTTCTTTCGTTCGACATAACGCCTCCAATTGAGAGTCTCGTTCGTAGTTCTCGTTTGTAGTTCGGCCTTCATTAGGCGGAAGTTGGTAGATTGGTTTCGACGATTACGAACTTCCGCCTAAAGGCCGAACTACGAACCCTGTCGATCTCTTGAGTTCCAAACGCCACGAGTGTTACTACGCAGAGCCGCTCGATAAGGTTCAATGGTTGTTTAACTATTTACTTACTTGAGTCTTAAACAAACTTGTAGCTTTGTCCCGCATTTTTTCGTACTATGTCGATGTGGGAAAGAAAGTGAGTGCATCAAAACAGATCAGCACCGAGCAGCGCGCGAAGGTATTCAAGGCGCTCTCTGATCCGACGCGGTTGCGAATGGTGGAGATGTTATCGAATTGCAAACAGATGTGCGGATCGGAAATAGCCGAGAGTCTCGGAATAAGTCTTGCGCTTTTGTGCCATCATTGGAAAACTCTCGAACATGCCGGACTGGTCGTAAAGACAAAGGAAGGCCAGACCGCTTCGATTTCGCTCAATCGACAGTTGCTGTCAGATTGCTTTAGGGACGTCGTCGGTTGAGCGTGACTCTTCTGTCGTAACGTTTTAGTCAGATGTCTCTCGCAGCTTCGCGGACACCGTCACAACCCGATTCGCAGCGCAACCTCAACTCACCGGTTGCGGCTCGGGAAACTTGTACCTGCCGTCAAAAATTTCCTTGCGCGGTCGATAAAAGCGTGCCCAGTAATTCCAGCCGGCGTGATGGGAATACAGTTCTTTGCTGCGCCGTCGCACCCGCCGAACTGAATAGTTATGGAACCGTCGGCGTCTTTCTTCGCGGTCGTGCCGTTGATGTTGTAGGTGTTCTGCTCGTTCTTATGGAAATATCCGTCCGCTCCGTAAACACTGATCGACCAGAAGCCGTCAACGGGAACATCGCCTTTGATCGTGAGTTTGTGAATGGTCTTTCCATCGTTCTGGGGCGGCACGACGGTCAGATAGAAGGCGTCTTCGGGAGCGTTGCCGCCCCCACCTGTGGCGCTCAAGATCAGATGCCGGATCGATCGACCTTGCCTCGCGGACCGAACATTCCCGTGGTATCGGTGAGAGTCCCAGCAACGCCTCGGCGGCTTCGACCTTAAGATCATGAACAGGAGGAAACAGAGCGGTTTCGTCGCCGGTTGCTGTCAACGGGCTACGGAAGAGCCAAGTGTAATGGAGCTGAGGGGATTCGAACCCCTGGCCTCGTGAATGCGAGCCACGCGCTCTGCCAACTGAGCTACAGCCCCTCTCGAATTCGAATCAAATGGTACGAGATCGACTTTCACTCTGTCAAGAAAACGTCCTTCACTAAAACTCACCTGCCGTTTCAAATCACTCACGGTTCGTTTCAATCACTCCGTTTCGAATCATTAGCGCCGTACATTGCAAATCACGGACTCACAACTAATGCCGGATGATTCGTCGAGCTCTTCGTCATCAAAACCATTAGTTGTTCCCGGATTATTTTTTTGCTATGTTGAAAAGTTGAGATGACGCCTCGAAACGCGACAATGGCAGTGCCCGGCTAACTTTCGCCGTGTGCGAAGTCTTGCAGAATTCAGTTATTGCGGATTATTGGCGACGGGTGCGAGAAAAAGAACGAGCGCGAAGGAAATTGGAAGACATGACAGCACAGATCGTGGGAGAGACTGCTTACAAACCGCTGGCCGATGCACGGGGCACCGTCGAAATCGAGAAACAACTCGAATGGTACAGGCTCATACACCTCGGCCGGCTCCTGGATGACAAAGCGCGAAACTACTTGAGGCAAGCGAAGGGCTGGTCCTATCACGCCTCACACGCTGGACACGACGGCATCCAGGTAGCGATCGGCGGCGCTTTCCGGCCTAACAAAGATTATTTGTTCCCGTACTATCGCGACATGCTTACGTGTCTGGCCGCCGGGATCACGCCTTACGAAATAATCCTGAATGGTTTGTCTAAGGCTGCGGATGTCGCGTCGGGCGGCCGCCATATGAGCAACCACTTCGCTAAAATTCCGATCGGGATTTGGAATGTATCCTCGGCTACCGGGAATCATGCTCAGCATGCAGCCGGCCTCGGGCGCGCAGTCAAGTACTATGACGCCGACTCGATCGTGTTTTGCAGCCAGGGCGAGTCGTCCTGCTCGGAAGGCTACGTATTTGAAGCGCTGAACGGCGCAAGCCGCGAGCGACTCCCGGTCATTTTTGTCGTCCAGAATAACGGCTACGGAATATCGGTCCCGGTAGCCGAGCAGACTGCAAACCCGATTGTCTCCGAAAATTTTCGCGGGCTGCGAGGGTTGACGGTAATCAACTGCGACGGCACTAATCCATTCGACGCCGTCAAGTCTGTGAGTCGCGCCACTGAAATCGTTCACAGGGGTGATGGCCCGGTCCTCTTGCATGCGTTTTGCGAACGAATATTCGCGCACTCTAATTCCGATCGCCATGAATCCTATCGCAGTGAAGAGGAGCTCGCTGACGTTCGCACTTATGATCCGTACGAGCGGCTTCGATTGCACCTTCTCAATGTTGAAGAAGTAGAAGAGGTGACGTTGCTGGCGATCGAGGAAGGGAATAAGGAGCAAGTCTCCGATGCGGTCGAACGCGCAGAGGCTGCGCCCGACCCCGACCCGCAAACGGCAACTCTGTTTGTGATGCCCGAAGAATCAACTATTGCTTCGGAGTCCACAACTCCCGCGGAAGGAGGGACGCCGTTCACTCTTCGCGAGGCGATCAACGAAACGCTCAAACTCGAGTTCCACCGCAATCCGAACACCTTCCTTTGGGGACAGGACGTTGCTTCAAAGGAAAAGGGCGGAGTGTTCAATGTCACCAAAGGCATGCAGCAGGAGTTCGGACCGAGCCGCGTCTTCAATGCGCCGATCGCCGAGGATCACATAGTCGGAACCGCGAACGGGTTCTCCCGCTTTCGAGATGACATTTGGGTTGTCGTTGAAGCCGCGCAGTTTGCGGATTACCTTTGGCCCGCGATGGAGCAGGTCGTCGACACCTCGCACGACTACTATCGCTCGAACGGCCAGTTCGTTCCGAACATCGTCGCCAGGCTCGCGTCAGGTGGTTACATAAATGGCGGTCTTTATCACTCACAGAACCTGGAAGCAGTTTTCAGCACGATGCCGGGCTTGCGAGTCGTAACGCCGGCTTTTGCCGACGACGCCGCAGGCCTCTTGCGTCATGCGATGCGAAGCCGAGGCATAACTTTCTTTCTCGAACCGAAATATCTTTACAACCAGATGTTCGCCAAAGCGCCAAACCCCGGGGCGAACTACGAGATTCCTTTTGGAAAAGCTCGAGTGAGGTTGGAAGGCGGAGACCTGACGATCGTAACCTATGGCACTACGGTACATTGGTGTTTGCGCGCCGCAAGCCAATTGAAAGACGAGCACGGCATCGAGGCTGAAGTGATCGATCTGCGGTCCCTGGTGCCGCTGGATATGGACACGGTAGTCGCGTCGGTGCGCAAAACTGCGAAGGCGCTTGTGGTTCACGAGGACAAAGTGTTTTCAGGCTTTGGCGGCGAAATAGCCTCCCAGATCAGCGAGCAGTGCTTCGATTGCCTCGACGGACCTGTGCTTCGAGTCGGATCAGAATACGCCCCGGTTCCGTTTGCAAAAATACTCGAGCGCGCGGTCTTGCCGCAGGTCGATGACGTCGTCAAGCGCGCGCTGGAACTCGCGAAATACTGATCTGGCACTTCATTACCACAAGAAAACCTGGTGTTCGGTTATTGGGTTGCTGACTTGTAACGTATGGTCAGTCCTTAGCGTGCTTTGCGGTCCTTTGCGTCTTTGCGTTGAGTATTAGGCATTGAAGGAGCAAGACGCGATACTCAGCGCAAAGACGCAAAGGACCGCAAAGCACGCAGAGGTTATTAGGCCACGCAGAATCCGAACACTAACCAAGAAAACTCAGTGGATTATTCATTCCGGATGTTTGTATAATGAGCAAGTGTCGTGTGGCCGCAGGAGATAAAACACGATCGAACAAGAGGGTTCCGGCCAGTGAAAAGAATCATCGTCCTTCCGCTGTTACTGGTACTTCTTCCCATCCATATTCAAGAGCCGGGGCGAGCCCCGGTCGGGGAGCTTACCAGCTATCGTCCCGTTGATGAGCCGCGCGCGCTTCGAGCGGTCTCCGGTTACATCGACATCATGCAAGCCGGCGGCAAGAGTCCGGATGAGCAAGGCGTGCTGATCGAAGCATTAGCCGGCGGGCAGACGCTTGCAGCACTCAACCCAAACGTAACTTTTAATCCAGCTTCTGTAATGAAGCTTGCGACGTCGCTCGCCGCCCTTGCCAGGTTCGGACCCGACTATCGGTTCAGGACAAACTTTTGTGCGGATGGGGCGGTTGATGCACGCTCGCGCACGCTTGAAGGCGATCTCGTGGTCGATGGCGGCTGTGACCCGATGTTTTCGCTGTACGACGTCGAAGAGGTGGCAGCCCAACTCTCGCGCGTAGGCATCTCGCGAGTTACCGGGCGATTGAGAATCTCCGGGCAGTTCTATTACTTCGCAAACGGGTACCATTCGAACCTTTCACGCGAGACATCAGCAACAAAGCTCCGCGCAGCGCTTCAAAAGGCCGGAATCAAAATCAACGGCGACACCGGGTTCGGCGACAAGTCGGGATCGCTACTGCTGTCACACTACTCGGACCCGCTTGTCTCGATTCTGCTGTTTCAGAACGCGCACAGCAGCAATGCCATAGCCGAAGTCGTTGGAGCGTCGCTCGGGGGCCCGGAAGCGATTCAGAATTATTTGGTCAAGAAGCTCGGGATCGCTGAAAGCGATGTCTTTGTCGGACGCGCGTCAGGCCTGGACTTCAATCGCATAACTCCTCGAGCCGCGTTGAAAGTGCTGCGCACGCTGATCGAAGTCCTGGCCGAGCACTCGCTCAAGCCCGAAGACGTAATGGCTGTTGCAGGCATTGATTCGGGTACGCTGCAACGCCGACTCGTTCGGGATGATGTTCGCGGATCGGTGATCGCCAAAACCGGCACGCTTGTGTCAATCGACAACGGGGTGAGCACCCTGGTTGGAATCGCTTATACGCGCACGCATGGTCCGGTGCTGTTTGCTGTGTTCAACAGCGGCGGTAACGTAAGGGCTTACAGGCGGCTTCAGGATCAATTCATCGAACAGGTTATTGCGGAGGAAGGCGGCGCGCTTCCAGCAGTGCGCAACCAGGACGCGCTGGCCGATACGACTCGACATTCCATCATTCAAGTTTTGTACGGCGCCGGCGCTCAGCCCGCAGAAACCGCCACCGAATAATTGGTGTAGACCCGTCAAATCCGACCCGCGCGTTCAGAGTACCGACTTTAGTCGGGCAGTGCTTAACGAAAAAGACGAACGGCGCAATGCACTGCCCGACTAAAGTCGGTACTCTGAACGCCCGGATTCGACGGGGTTACGCGCAACCGGATTCGACGGGTTACGCGGCGTCGGATGCTGCATCATCCCACCGGCCTGGGATCTTTCGACTACAATCGGGACAAGCACCGTTGCGAATCCGATTGCTCAACACTCGAAAGCCGTAACGTTCAATCAACGTAGCCCTGCAATCCGGACAGTAAGTATTCTCATAGTCTCCAACGCGGCCGGGCAGGTTGCCCGCGTAAACATAATTCAACCCCGCATCATAGCCAGTCTCGGCTGCGCGAATTAATGTCTCGATCGAAGTGTTGTCGGGCCCGATCATCTTATAGTCTTGATGAAACGCGGTGACGTGCCATGGAATGTCCGGTGAAATGCTCGCGATGAAATCCGCGGCGGCTCTCACCTCGTCAGCCGAATCGTTGAAGCCCGGAATGAGCAGCGTGACTATCTCGAGCCAGAAGCCTCGCTCGTAGACCATCTTGATCGTGTCCAACACGTTCGACAGCAGACCGCCGAGCTTGCGGTAGTTCCGGTCGTCGAAGCCTTTCAAATCGATCTTGTAGAGATCGACCCACGGCCTGATGTAGTCCAGCACTTCGGGTGTTGCATTGCCGTTCGAGACGTACCCGCAAACGAAACCCGCCGGTTTGGTTTGCTTGAAGATCTCTACTGCCCATTCGCTGGTGATGAGCGGTTCGTTATAACTCGAGACCACCAGTCGCGCGCCCGACCTTCGAGCGATCTCGACCATCTCATGCGGGGTCACCTCCATCGGAGGCGAAACAGCTTTTGGATCGCGCAATGCTTGCGACGTGACCCAGTTCTGACAGTAGCTGCAATGATAGTCACAGCCCAGCATCCCGAACGTCAGCGCGAGCGATCCCGGATACGCGTGAAAGAAAGGTTTCTTCTCGGTCGGATCGCATTGAATAGCGCCAACATAACCGCTTGGAACCATCAAGCGGCCGTCTTCGTTGTAACGCACGCGGCAAATGCCATCCAGCCCCGGGAGAATCACACATCGATGCCCGCACGCATAACACCGGACGCGGTTGCCTTCCATTGCCTCGCCCAACTCGCCTTCGACTGTTTGAGCTTTAAGAACGTCTTTTAGAGTTTGTACTGCCATAAGAGCGCCTTCGATTATTCAGTGCCAATCATATTTTACCACCTGGGGAATAGCTCCTGCACAAATCTCCCTGGTCAGTCCTTCGCGTGCTTTGCGGTCCTTTGCGTCTTTGCGCTGAGTATTGTTGTTCAATACACAATACACAGCGCAAAGACGCAAAGGACCGCAAAGCACGCGGAGGTTATCAGGCAACGCAAAATCCGAACCCTTGAAAGTTACTGAGCCACGCCTTGACAGGCTCGGTTGTTTTGGTTACGTTCTCACCGCTCTCGGTAATTTTTACCTCAGCAGTTGAATCAGTCAGACCGGATAACCCGAACACGCCCGAGAACGAAGCTGTTGTTAATCACTCAGCGTCACAGATGAGCTACGATAACCGGATTGGAAACTTCGGGGCTTACATAGCCATTCTGGAAAAGGTGTCCGAGTACAAACCAAACGAAACCGACTTGAAGCTCGTCGCCTTGAACGCGACATTGGCGGACTTGCAAGCGAAGAACGACGCGGTCAGCGCGGCTTTCGTGCCTCTCAGTCAGGCGCGCGGCGTCCGCGACGATCTGCTGTACACGGGTGCGGGCTCGATAGTGAACACGGCCTTGCTGGTAAAGGCTTACGTAAGCGGAGCGCTTGGCCCGACCAGCCAGTTGAACAAGCAGATCAAAGGGATTGAGTTCAAGAGGACGCACCCGCGGGCTTAGCAATTGGAGACGTCGCAATCTATGCGCTGTCGATCAATCAGATTTTGGTTGCGAGCCCGGACTTGAGGTGACGGAATCGCAGGTAACGGCCTCGCGTACAGCGGTTCAGAAGACGCGTACACCAATTGGTAGGACGCGTACGCCAGTTTGTACGACGCGTGCAACAGTTCGCCTGCCGCGTACGCCAGTTTGTATGACGCGTACGCCAGTTTGTACGGCGCGTACATCAATTTGTATGGCGCGTACGTTAGTTTGTACGGCGCGTACGCTAGTTTGCACGGCGGGTGCGTCAGTGTGTACGACGCGTACGTGAGTCTGCACGGCACGTACGGTAGTTTGTATGGCTGGACGGGCAACTGGATTACGCGGAGCGTTTCACTGGAGATTCGCGGCACAAGAATCTTCGAATGCGCTATATGAAAATCGATTTGGAATACGAATATAATCACAAGGATGATGACGAGCTTCTGGCGATTGTCCATTCTCAGTTTTTTCGGCCTGATGCCCAGGTATTGGCTAGAGAATTACTGCACGAGCGCGGAATTTCAGAAGACGCTATTAGTCAATGGCGGGATCCACTCGCTGAGTTTACAGTGACTCCTTGGTCTGGTAGCCCTTCCGATTTTGAACTGAAAGAAAGATTCAAACGTCATCGGCGGCTGAATAGGATTAGCATCTATCTAGTCATTATTGTCTCTGTAACACTTGGTTTGCTTTCTGCTCTTAGCTCATATGGAAAGTCATCCAGTTGGCCAACGCTGAGCCGATTCACGATTACATTCAGCCAATTAGCAATAATACTTTTAGGATTCCGTCTTTACCTGTGGAGTCGCTTCTGGCGGAGGCCGTTGAGGATTCTGCTTTTTCGACCTTTCGCCTTTCCCAAAAGTCAAAAACGAATAAAACATTTCACCAAGCATTACCTAAGATATCTTGGGCACACGTACACAATTTCAGATAATGTGGTAAAGCCAAGGTGGGCTTTCCTTGAAAGCTATCAATTTCTATTGCCTATTCTGTGGGTACACCGGTACACGGTGTACGTCCTATTGCCTATTCTGTTGATAAATCGGTTTCAGGTGTCATTTCTCGAAACCAGCTTTATCGCTACTGTGGCTATCGCGATTTTCCTGTTCCTTTTATCTTTAACAGGCTGGACATATCCTTTATGCCGCCATTTCTTTCAGGTTCGGTGGGATGAAGATATCTTACGGCTTAAAGAATTTATTGGTAACAGACAGGCTCGCAATATAGCTTGGGTTCTGTCCTGGGATAAGCTATTTAAGATTTCTTGCACACCTGAGACGTGGAAACACACTGTGCAACACTTTATCAACAGTGCACAATTGATCGTAGTTGACCTCTCAAATACAGGCGAAGGACTTGAATGGGAACTGGGTGAGCTCTGCTTCTACGGAGCTATCAATAAGGCAGTTTTTATCGCTCATTGCGATAGCCGGGATTATGCACTAGCAGTCTTGAAAACACATGGGCTATCCGAATCCGCAAGAAGACTATTTGTGTATGGTGACGATGGGATGGCCAAGAATCATGAAGAACTCTGTGAAACTATTGTTTCCGTTGTGGACCGAACCGCAACAGCTAACTAGGCGTTGCAGCGGAAGCCGCGACGCGAGTCTCTCATCGGCATCGGAATGCCGCTCGGCGACCCGGTTACGCGGTCGGCTCGTCACCTATGTTTGCGATGGGTGCAAGAAGACGATAGAACTGTAGTGACAGGATTGAAAAACGGTAATAATCGATAAGAGCCGTTCTGTATGGTTTTATTTAACTGCTGTTGACATCATTTATAGTTGGTAGTACAAGAAACTGTCCTTTCAGTTACTTTCTAGGCTGCGTCCGTAGCGAAGATTATTTGCGTTTGCCTTTGAAGGGAGTACCCACCATGTCGAAACTCACCAGATTATTAGTCCTTAGCGGTTTGCTGATTTCCGCTATTGCAGTTTCTTCCAATAGTTCTTTAGCTGTTAAACCTTTTGAAGCGAATGTGCATCTAGGGGGTGCATCAAAAAACAAGCAATCGATTTATGCCTCTAATGATTCTGTTACTTTCACAATACCAGTCGTAACATCAGCCGCCGTTCTTAATACAGCCACTGCAAAAGTCGATTTCAGTGATTACTCCAATCCCATGAATCTTGCTTATTCAGTATCTGCTCGAACGCAAACCAAGACCTTGGCGGGGGGCGGGCAGTCTACAAACTATAGCTTTACACTAACCACGAATGGCGACAAATCACATACAGGCACCATTACTATGGAACTAAGGCTTGATAGCGCTACAGGTGCAACCGTAATTGCCCCAGAAGCTGTCACTGTCAGTATTCCAGTCCAGTCTCAGACTGCTGGAGGTGGTGGTTTGTAGCGCGTTTTTGTTCAGGGAACACTCTGATTACCTAAATCGAATTTCCAAATGATAAAAAAATAACGACCAATTGTGACAATTGTGACATACGTTATTGACTTGGATACTGCTCCAGGAATATCTTAGGTGAAACTGCTTACCGTGCTGCCTGAGCATATTTGGAGGTTGAAGTAATGAAAAACATACCAAGACGGCTTTCCAGATCATCCATCAAGCCTGTTGGCGTTATGCTTCCCCTTATTATCAGCATCTTTATCAGTACTGTGGGGACCCGACTCGCCTCTACAGATAAGGCGACGGACATGCGCACGGACAGAGTAACGGCAAGCCGACCCGACTTGCCCGGCACCATCGACGGGTCTGTTAATCCGGCAAGTATTCCCGATTCGATTGCTTATGAGTTCTTTCTAAGAACTCTAGGTACGCAGGGTTCAATGGCCTTCGCCAGGAGAGTCGGGTTGAACGATAGCGACACAGACAGCCTAATTCGTGAGGAGAATCTAGTCGTAGAAACTATCGCCGGGTTGGATAATACGCTTGCTCTCCTGGGGCAGAATCCCGCTACCGATTTGATCCGTTTGCAGAGTGTACAGCAGCAAAGCGCCTCGTTTATGTTCAAGAGGATCGAATTGCTGCCACATTACTTTGGCAATTCTGCTTCGGATAAATTACATAGGCACATAGTTGAATACGTGAAAAAAAGAATAAAGCAGATACCCTACGAGTCGCTTGGTCGTGCGTATTCTTTGGCAATTGGTTCAGCAAATCATCGTGAGAGTGTTTATATCTATAACGATTCCTGGTATGAAGGCGCCGTTGTTTATGGGGCAAGCGGGATAACTGCCGATAACCCGAGCAGTGGTAAAATCCAGTACAAAATAGAAACGATGATCGCATCCCCAGATGCGACCCGCACCTCGGAAAGCGGCACCGCAATCAGTCTCCCATCGGGGATTCATATCCAAAATCTGGAGAGCGGAAAGGACGATGGCAAATTTACCGTCGCTTCTTTATTTGAACTCAAAGGCCCTACAAACAAGTATTACCTAGGTAGTGCCGTGGTTCTCCAGACAGTTCCAGCAGCAGTGCGAGTTGGGAATGCGCAATTTCTACCCAGTACAGTGATAAACAATGGGGCCGCTGAGTTCAAAGTTACCATTGCGACAACCACAAGCGTCCCCCAAGGCACGACTATAACCGTCGAAGCGACTGAAAACAGCAATGACGCAGGCGTTATGTATTCCGTGACGCCTAATCGAAGCCAGTCAGTGACCTTGATGGGTGGCGGCAACAGTACAAACGTGTCATTTACCTTCACCCCTGATGCTAACAATTCAAGTGATGGAGCGATTGCTACAAGAGGTGATATTCTCGTTGTGCCTGACGGAATAACCATTGGCAGTCCGCAATTTATGGACAAATCTTTGCAGGTTTATCATGCGTGTCGGCCAACAGATCCCGACCCTTCTTCTTGTGAACCTGTCGCGCAGGTATGGTGCCAGAGACTTTGTCGGTGTACATCTCCGAGTGGATGCAACACGGTGAGTCCAATCCTTGTTGATGTCCTTGGCAATGGATTTGATCTGACGGATGCAGCGACTGGGGTGACCTTCGATATTGCCGGCAGTGGCGTAGGTGAGAGAATCGCTTGGACGGCTGCTAGTTCAGATGATGCTTGGCTGGCGTTGGACCGCAATGGCAATGGTGTAATTGATAATGGGCAGGAGTTATTCGGAGACGCGACACCACAGCCGAGGTCGAATAACCCCAATGGCTTTCTGGCGCGCTGGCTGAGTACGATAAACCGGCCAATGGAGGCAATAATGATGGCAGAATAGATCCTCGCGATGCCATTTACTCTTCACTGAGGTTATGGCAAGATGTCAATCATAACGGCATCTCAGAACCCAACGAGCTAAAACCGCTCGCCGCACTGGGCGTGGCAGCAATAGACCTGGATTACCAGGAATCGAAGCGTCGGGATCAATATGGCAATCAGTTTCGATACCGCGCCAAAGTTTATGATTTGCGGGGGGCGCATTAGGAAGATGGGCTTGGGACGTATTCCTTGTAAGAGGAAACTGAACTATCTAAGTACGCAATAATACTACCGCCAGTCGATCCTATTTTGATCGACTGGCGGTTTAGCTTTTGTGAGGATGCCGCAAGCCTTGCCTAACAAGGCTCATCGCATATTCGGCTTCACCATTTATCGTCGCCAATGGTAGATTGTCTTACTTAAATAAAACCTCTACATGTCCACAAACAGGAACCACATTCCAAAATGAAACTCAGGATACTCCATCACGATCACTGCTTCGATGGCTTTGCCTCCGCAGCCGTCTTCTCTCGGTTCTTTGCTGAAAAGATCCGACCTGATGCCGAGATCTCCTATACAGGGCTCGCTCACAAGCCAAACCAAAAGGTTATCGAAGAAGAACTGTTTGACGGCGATGAGAATGCCATCGTCGATTTCAAGTACAGTCCTTCATCGAAACTCACCTGGTGGTTTGATCATCACCAGAGCGCGTTTCTCTCGCCTGAAGACGAGAAGCATTATCGCGCGCTTGAATGGCCACATAAGTTCTACGATCCGGATTACAAATCATGCACGCAGTTCATAGCCGATACCGTTGCCGGCAAGTATGGGTTTGATCTGACCAGCTTGCGCGAGTTGATTCATTGGGCCGACATCATCGACGGAGCTCAGTACGAGAATGCGAAGACGGCTGTCGAGCTGGAGGCCCCGGCGTTGAAGTTGATGCTGGTTATCGAAGCGAGCCGCAACCCCGAAGTCATGTCCAGAATCATCCACGGCATGCAAAACGAGTCGCTCGCGGAAATCATCGCCGATCCGATGGTCGATAGCGAGTTCCGTCCGCTTTACGACCGGCACGTGAACATGATCGACCTGATCAAAGAAGCAGCCGAGTGCTCGAGAGGCGTGGTGTATTTCGATCTCAGCGATCACGACGCCGAAGGCTACAGCAAGTTCATCCCGTACTATTTGTTTCCGGAATGCGTGTATACCGTCAGCGTGAGTCTATCATCGACACGGTCGAAGATATCGGTCGGATTCAATCCGTGGAGCCTGCAACCGCGCCGTCATAATCTCGCGTCTATTTGCGAGCGTTACAACGGAGGCGGCCACGCAGTCGTCTGCGCCATTTCATACAGACCCGACGAAATTCAGCGCGCGCGCGATACAGCTCGCGAAATCGCCGCCGAGCTTCGCGCGTAGCACAGACTTCAGTCTGTATGTTCGCGTGCTTTGCGGTCCTTTGCGACTTTGCGTTGCGTATTGAAGGAAATACTCAACGCAAAGTCGCAAAGGACCGCAAAGCACGCAAAAGGGCTGACCAGACTCTACAAGTCAGCAAACCAAAACCGTTCGAGAATCCAAAAAGGAGTCATACTGCGTGAGCTGGCAAGACGAAGTTGACGAAATCAAAAGGCGCGTTGACCTCGCAAAGGAAATGGGAGGGCCGGCTAACGTAGAGCGCCAGCACAACAGCGGCAAGCTGACGGTGCGCGAACGAATCGATCGACTGGTCGATCCCAATTCCTTTCATGAAATCGGAGCGCTCGCCGGCAAAGCGACCTACGAAGACGGCAAACTCGTTTCGTTCATTCCTTCAAATTATGTAGTCGGCACCGCGCGGATCGACGGCCGCCGAGTCGTCGTAGGTGGAGACGATTTCACCGTGCGAGGCGGAGCTGCCGATGCGCGCATCGGCGACAAAGCCGGCTACGGTGAAAAACTCGCGCGCGAGTTGCGATTGCCGATCATTCGCCTGGTCGACGGCACCGGAGGCGGAGGAAGCGTAAAGAGTCTCGAGATGATGGGCCGCACTTACGTTCCGGCGAATCCTTCGTGGGACATTGTCGTCGCGTTGATGTCCGAAGTGCCGGTCATCGGCGCTTGTATGGGATCGGTTGCAGGACTCGGCGCCGTGCGCGTAGTTCATTCGCATTTTTCGCTGATGGTGAATGGGACCAGCCAGTTGTTCGTCGCGGGTCCTCCGGTAGTAGTGCGAGGCGTTGGCGAGAACGTTACAAAGGAAGAGCTCGGCGGCGCGCACATTCATGCTCGCGGAAGTGGGGCGGTCGACAACGAAGTCGACACCGAAGACGAGGCGTTCGCCCAGATTCGCCGTGTGCTTTCATACCTGCCTTCGAACGTCTGGCAGGTCCCTCCTCGAGCTTCGAATTCAGAAGACCGAGATGATCCCGAACGCCGCGAAGAAGAGCTGTTGTCGAGCATTCCCCGAGACAGGCGTCGCGCGTATGACATACGCCGTATCTTGCGGCTCGTCCTTGATCGCGATTCGTTTTTCGAGATCGGCCGCTACTACGGGCGTCCGTCGGTTGCGGGGTTGGCGCGATTGAACGGCTATCCCGTTGGCGTGTTGGCCTGCGATTCTCAGCAAGGCGGAGGCGCGTTGAACGCGGCCGGGTGCGAGAAGATGACTCGGTTCATCGACTTCTGCGATACGTTTCATTTGCCGGTGGTCAACTTTGTCGATCAACCCGGTTTCCTGATCGGCACTGCGGCCGAACGCGCCGGCACGGCGCGGTACGGAGTGCGAGCGATGGCTGCGGTCTATCAAGCGACGGTTCCGTGGATTTCAATTATTTTGCGCCGCGTGTTCGGTGTAGCGGGTGCGGCTCACGGCAACGCTCAGGCGTTGAATCTTCGTTATGCATGGCCGTCTGGAGATTGGGGTTCTTTGCCGATCGAGGGTGGAGTGATGGCGGCTTATCGTCGCGAGATCGAAGCGTCACCCGATCCGGATGCGCGCCGCCGCGAGATCGAGGAGATGTTGAATGAGCTGAGGTCGCCCTTTCGGACCGCCGAAGCCTTTGGAGTTGAAGAGATCATCGACCCACGAGACACGCGGCGGTTGTTGTGCGATTGGGTTGAGATGGCTTACGAGGTTTTACCTCAAGACCTTGGCCCGAAGCGCCGCGGCATTCGCCCTTAGTAGTCAGTCGACTTGACGTGTGTGTGCGACCTGTAGGGGCGTCCGTCCCTTAGGAACCACCCGACGCCGCGAGCTTTGCGGTACTTTGCGAGCTTTGCGCAAGGAATCTGCTCGAGAAAGAGAGATACGTCTAACGCGAAGCTCGCAAAGTACCGCAAAGCCCGCAAATACCCGTACAGATCATCATCTATCAAAACACCCATCGAGTCGCCGTTGCTGCGAAGTCGCCGGGGGCAGTTGAAAATCCAAACACTGCCGCCGGTCGCACGGCATAAAAAGGCTCATCGAAACCTTCTGTGTCCCAGTTGTATTTCGTTTGATAACTCCTTGCGAATCGCAGGCGCAACTCTGCATCCTCCACCAATCGGGCTTCACCTTCGAGCACGACCTGGTCTTCGCCGAGCTCGCAACAGATGACACAGTTGGAATTCACCACGAGGTTCCGAGCCTTGCGCGATCGAGTGCCGGTGCTGAAGTAGAAGGCATCATCCAGCCAGACGCCCCACACCGGCATCGCGTGCGGGTTCCCAGCAGGAGTAATCGTCGCTACCCAATAAGTGCGTGCGTTGGTTAGCCGTTCAATTGCCCAACTCCAGGGAAGCAGTCCCTTGCCCTCGCCGGCATCTACAATCCCGTATCCCGGCATATGCGGCCGGCTCGCCTTCGGTTCTGTCATCGTCGTCACCTTTTACTTCTTTCGACAAATCGCCAACCAGTCCCACGGATATGGATCTCTCATCCATCTCGGCGGCTTGTCGAACATCACGCTCCAGGTGTACTCGACCTTCTCGAAATGGCCGACTTCAAAACCCACATCTTTGAGCGCGACGAACAACTCTTCTTTCAGGTAATGCTTTTCGTGCCACCCGTCCAGATTCAACACGCCCCTCGCCACATCGAGACTTCGCGCGTCCCGTGCCCCGAGCTTTATCGCGAAGCCATTGTTACGTTCATTGCTTGCTCTCGCCCTCCAATCGAACAAACGGCTGGTTGAGAATAGAGCGGACTCGAGCGAAGGAACCACAACGAGCAGGTGTGCCCCCGGCTTCAAGTGTTGAGAGATAGTTTCCAATGCGGAGCGTCGTTTTCGAAGCGACGGCTGCAGCAATGCGTTTATGCTGATCGCGAAATCGAATTTGTCGAGTTTGGAATGGTTGGTAGAGAGATCGAGTTTCCAGTAGGTCACGTTTTCCAGAGAAGCGCAGTTACGTTGGGCTACTTCCAGACACTTTTTGGAAATGTCGACCGCGCACACGGCCTTGAACTTCTGAGACAACAGCGGCAGGTATCTTCCGACGCCACAGCCGAAGTCGCACGCGGAGGAGTCCACGGAGCTGAATCGATCTATGTGACCGCGGATGATGTTATTCCGATCACCAGTCAAGGTGTTAAAGATTTCGTCTTCGAAGCTGGTTGCAACGGTATCCCAGGATTGTGCACTCATGTTGAATGTCCCCCGTGCCCAGTAGCACTCGGTCGCGCGGCCTCACCCGGCAGACATGCGGCTGATCGAGGTCTGAACGATAGTTATGCTAAGGATTGCTACGCGTACTCGGGGGTTCGTCGAGTGTGATAACGCGTGTTCAGAAAAGATAGCGGAAGACTAATACACGAACGATGGGATGTCAACAAGTAGCAAAATTCGGTAGTGATGTCCTAATTTGGATTCTCGCGGTCTTAATCCTGTATAGCCCCGCAGTCGCCGAATCTGCCCGTTGTGGGATTAAGGCAGCGAATCCAGTTGCGGGTTTGTCTATCGTTTCTCATATCCGTGTACCCAAGATCGATGATAAGAAACAATGTTTGAGTTCGCGCATTGATTGCCTCAATTTGACCGGAACTGAATTCACCCCGGCCTCGATATTTAATGCATTTCTGAGACCCGGATGGATAAAAGGTGTTCTCGGCGTCGGGGCACTCGTTGCCGTGCACGGCGTTCAGGGTAATCCACCCCCTGTCCACTTGCCCAGCTTCTCCCAGTTCGAGATGAGG
The DNA here is from genome assembly GCA_035607285.1 of Blastocatellia bacterium. Taxonomy (GTDB): domain Bacteria; phylum Acidobacteriota; class Blastocatellia; order UBA7656; family UBA7656; genus Onstottus_A. Next base: position 24,264 of record DATNBZ010000055.1, read on the forward strand.
CAAAGCGGAAAAGTGCCAAGCAGGCGTCTTACCTCCGTTCATGAAAGTAATTATGAGTTCAGGTTGACCAGTTACACGTTGGACAGGGCCTGTCCCGGTGTTCTTCACAATGGTGGTAGCCCACCGAAATTCTATTTTCGAGGTTCCAAAATAGGGGGCTTCGCCAACGTAGAATGCTTCTTTAGCGACTGCTGCGCTTTGTTCGGCAGCTATCATCGCCCGTCGGTTTTGAGCGACAATCTCTCGAGTTACTTCAAGGCTGTCCTGCATCGCTTTCCATTGCTTGTGCATCAAGTTACGCTGGCCCCAATAGATGTAAGCTTGAATAATGATGGCCAAGAATACGGCGAGGTTCAGAGCGCTACCTATTATGAAGGTCGTGCGCGCCGCGACTTCAATAAAGGCCGAGCTGGTATACCAAATAGCGGCCCCGCCGCTAATAGCGAGGAAGAGCAACAAGCCGATAACAGAGGCCCTACTCCGCAAACCGTTAACGCCAATTGCTGCAGCCCCGGTCTTGATCGGTTCAATGTCGCTGTCGGCTTTGGTTACTTCTTGGATCTCTTTTTCGTTTGGTTGTCGAGACATTGATTGTCAGGGGTTTTGTTGCTCCTGAGTTGCAGCCCTTTGTGGTTGTCATGCACATCCCGATAATAACAAACCAGCTTTTATGCAAAGCCCGCCATTAAGAACTGGCACTTATCCCGGTCTGTCGCTCATATCATAAGAGGCAGTGCGGTGGAAACGCTAGCTCAGACGGTTCTTCACCGCCCGTCACAGCGGGGTTATGCGCTGCCTCAAGCAAGAGAGTGCCGACTCTGGCAGACTGCCGAAAAAGGGAGCGACAGCTCTCATATCGGATGCCGATAATCCCACCAACGCAGTTGGTGGTTCATTCATACCCAGCCTACACAAAAGAGACGGCCGCCAGAGACGGCCGCCAGTCGTCCCGAATCCCACCAACGCAGTTGGTGGATTGTTCATACCCAGCCTAACTCTGCGGTCGGATTCACTTAGCGACTGATCAAAGCCAGGTTGGATGTGAACAATCCACCAACTGCGTTGGTGGGATTCGGGAGCGAGCAGCGGCGGCGCTCCGTGTAGGCTGAGTATGAACGATCCACCAACTGCGTTGGTGGGATTTGAGCCGAATACTCATGCATCATCGACTTTTCAGCAGCCTGCTAGGAGGTGTGATTGCTCTTCAAGGCGCGATCTTCGTTGCGGGGTCGCTCCAGCCGCTCTGGCCGGAGGCGGTTATGGCCGCTACTCTGAACCAATACCGTGTCCCACTTACGAGCACGCTGATCGTCACCGAAGACTTTGCCGATACTGCCGCATGCGTCCGCGAAGTCGCCGTCAGCGGGACAAGGCTCTCGATCACGTAACTCTTGGCTGCCAATGAGGATCAGGCCCGCCGCCACCAGCGGAGATATCAGCCGTAAGATGATATCCACGGCATAAGCCGTGCTTTCGCAACGCTTTGCGGGGAAACACGAACAATCCAGCCGGTTGCGAAAACAGCAAGTCAGGATGCGCAGACACCATGCCAGAGTGCGCACACAGCATGTCAGGATGCGCAGACACCATGCCAGAGTGCGCAAACAGCATGTCAGGTTGCGCAAACAGCATGCCACGGTGCGCAAACAGCATGTCAGCTTGCGCGGGATACATTAAGGCGCGTAGTGAGCATGTCAAGGTGCGCAGACAGCATGTCACAATGCGCAGACACCATGTCAGGATGCGCAGAGAGCATGTCAGGTTGCGCAGAGAACATGTAAGTGCGCAGACAGTACGCCAAAGTGAACAGTGAGCACGTCAAGGTCCGTAGATAACCTGTCGAAGGCACCAAGACAGTATGTCAACGTACGCAGGGCCGATATCAAGGTGCGCAGGGATGATATCAAGGTGCGCAGGGACAATATTAAGGTGCGCAGGGACCATGTCACGATGCACAGGGACGATATCAAGGAGCGCAGACAGCATGTCAGGCTGCGCAGGGACTCTGTCAGGGTGCGCGGACAGCATGTCAGGGTGCAGAGACAGCATGTTGGGGTGCGCAGACAGCATGCTCCTCGGTGGGGAAAGCAGCGGCCTATTGCGAGTGCCGTGCGCAAAATCACATTTGATTTATTTCAGTGTTCGGTTATCATAGTCACCGACCAAAAGGAACCATCACTACAATTCTCAGGAGGAAAAAACTAATGCAGATCAAAACTTTGGACCAACTCATTGCCGTCCTGACGGCGATGAAAGGAAACATAACGACGTATCAAACTGCGGTTGGGGCGACGGCGGCGGATATTACATTCGTTGCACATGCGCTCGAGAACCTCGACTACCTGCGCAGCTATTCCGAGGAGGTTGATGCATTCAAGAAGGCCGTATTCCAGATGAAGCAGACCACGTTTAACGGAGATCCTAACGAAGTGATCGGGCCGTTTCCCGTTGTTGCGGCGGGCGCTTCGCCAACGCCGCTCGTCGCCGGATGTCTGGATCGCGTGAACACCCTTATCCGGCGGTTTAAGCTCGGCCCCGGCTACACCCACGACATCGGCGTCGCTCTTGGATTTGAGAGCAGCGATCCAAGCGTGCCGCTGCCCGTTGAATCGATCAAGCCAACAGTCGAGGCGTTCGGGGCCCAGACCGGTTATATGGCTTCAGTCGTGGTCGGCAATCGCGTCAACTCGGATCAGTGGGAAGTTCAGGCGTCGCCTACGTCGGCCCCGAGTTGGCACGTCGTCAAAACCGCCACCGGGAAATCGAGCGACGTCACATTCACGCCCACAACACCCGGCCAGCCACAGCAGTTCCATGTTCGGATTCAACTGAAACGGAACAATCAGGATTACGGCCAGTTGTCGGACATCGTCACCGTGACCGTAAGTCCGTAGTCAGGGTTCGAGGTCAGCGTCAGGGTCAGAGCCCACTCGTGGGCGAGATACCTCATCGGTGCCGGGCGTGCAATTCGGAAGATTTGCAATATTGCACGTCCGGCAACCATCGCAGCGTTGCTTCGTATAGAAAGTTTTTCTTGAACTCATCGAAACAAGAATGCCCGTAGTAATATGGCGCAGGAGCCATATTACTACGGGCCAAATGAGATCTTGCGTTAAAGTCAAAACACTAATTGAGGCATCCTTCGAGCTTTGCAGCAGCAACACAGCAATTACCCATACACAACATGCAATCATTGCCGGTACAGCCGCAGCCTCCACTACAGGTCGTCCCGCCACCTGAACAATCGGCACCGCAAGAACAGACACATTGAAAAGGTCGAATGCTGAGCGCCCTCATTTGTTTCACCGGAACGAGCCGATTTGTCGCCGCGCTCTTTGTCGTAACACTGTAGCTGGTCCTTTGAAAGTACCATCTGCCTCCGTCGTATTGGGCATCGGAAGTGATCCGAGTGATGCACTGTTTCTAGACCATGTGCTCCCATCTTCAAGCGTGACTTCTACTATTTCCAAAACTAGATCTCGAGCGGTGCCTTCAAGCCACATCTTCTCTGAATCTAGATTCAAGCGCTGCTTAATATTGACTGTTTTGCCGTTTTCAGTAACCTGCGTAAGTTTTTCGGGCACTACCCACTCATTAAACACTACAGAGTAATCACTATTGGGCTCAACAGTAATTCTCGAGCGCTTAAGAAAGTTCGTGCGCCCTGTACGGCTATTGGTCAGGAACAAGGCAAAGCCAGTCAGACGCATATCTGTTTTGTTGATTAGCTTAACCTTCGGAAAGCTAACATATAGATTTGAGTCCGTCTTCATCCTCGTAAGCTGGTAGTATTCATCGCTAGTGATTTCCTTGACGTTCGCCTCTTGAATCAAGATAGGACATCTTTCACGGTTCTGTAGGCTGATGGGAGCATCCGGGTATTGCTTCACTCTCTTGACGATCTCCTTTTCCCCATCGGCCGGAACGAGCTTTGAAGACCGTTGGACATCTTGTCTGGCGGCGCCAATGGCAAAGACGGAGAAAATGAGTATGGTAACTATGGCTGTGCTAGTTACTACGCTCTTGGTGAATCTCGCTTTCTCATCGCTTCTCAACATCTTTCTACCTCCTGTTAGTCGTAAGATTTGCAACGTGGCTTTCGGATCAGCCCGAACGAAAAGGCGGCTCTGCGAATAAGTGTCATGGATCACGTTAAGAGTCTAGTTAGAAATCCTGTTTGCTTGAATAGAAACCCCGCAGTGCTTTCAAGAAGTTTGTAATTCTTGCATCATGTGATCGCTACGCCGTTTGAGTGCGCCAGTCGAAGGTCGGTAGAGAATAGAATCAAAAAAGGGGTAGCCTTTCCTGAGATTTGGCAACCAAAAGGAGACTACCCCTACGACAAACAAATTAGTTGCGAGCATTATACCAGTCTTTGAGGCGTTGGTCAGCATGCGATCGGTGAATCGCGAATCGGGATGAGCAGCGAAGCTCAAATGTGCAAGTTAGAACAGCAGAGGAGCGCAGCGCTTCGCACCCGAATTGCTATAGGAAATTCATTGACCCGCCATTTACGACCAGCCTCCCCAGAACGTCGTGTCAGGATCGCGCAACGGAAAGTAATGAAGCACCGGATCGTCATGGCCGTGTGTTGCCGCTTCAGCCAAGACTTCTTTCGAGCGAAGGCCGGCGGCAACTACTTGGTCTCCGTCGAGTGCGACCCACTGGCCGGCGTACCTTCTCGCTTGTTCCGAATTGCTCACAAAAGCCATCTCCTGTCTAAAGGCTGGCAGTGCCGCAGGCTGCTGATCAATCTCTATGGGGCCTGATTCTCTTGGATGTTTTTGCATGGCTTTGTCTCCCTTCGCCTAGAGCTGCCGTCGCCATTATCTACCAATGACTAGGTCCCTGCGCGCCTTTTAGAAGGCCTCATCCGAGTCGATGCCCTCAAGCTTGCCGGTGCGAAGCTCCTCCAATCGGCGCTCCGCCTCCGCGACCCATAGAGCCTCAAAGCCGGCTTCAACCTCATCATCGAGACTGGACGTGAGCTGCTGCGCAAGGCGGACCCGATCCTTCAGGGGAAGCCTCATTGCATCCGCGATAATTTGGTCGTAGTGCGTAGCCATTTGTGATCCCTCGCATTCGAGTCTGAAAGTTAGAATAGCAGAGGAGTCCGGTGCTTCCCACTAGTATCCTCGATGTTCTTATCCAACCGCCAATAAGAACTCTTGCCCGCTCCCTATTATGTGACTCGCTCAAAAGGCGCGAGTCGGGCCGCGCGTCAGTTGTTGTAGACCCCGACTATCAGCATTTCGTAGGGCAGATTCCAGTTCAATATGCCTGGAAACTTCTTTGTGTTGTGTGTCCGGTAAGACACCAGCGTGAGGGATATTCTTGGCACTCCCAGCACGTGCATCACCGCACCCTTCGCCAGGTTCTTGACCGCAGCCTCGGGCGCTGAACCCTTCACGAAAACCATGCGCCGCTTTTGCACTATTATTGCATCGTCATCTTCGTCTTCGGTTGCCGGCTCATCGGCCGCTTTGAGCTTCATCACTGCCGCGAGTACCGTCATTCCGTCCGCAACCGGTTTCGGCGCTTCGAGCAGCTTGATCCTGAACTCGACGTAGTTGAAACCAGCCATGCTCGTGATGATTGTCGTGGTCTTGTTCGTTCCATTCGGAACAATCTGGCACTTCTTGTTCTCGTAAGCAGTGAACGACTGCTCGGCGTCCTTTGTGTTGAACCCTATGATAGGTTTCAAAGATTCGGAGATGGATTTGCCGTCGAGGCTGATGATTGGGTGAATCTCGAATACGTGAGGGGGATTGGTGGTGTCGAAAGGCGTGTTTAGAGCGGCGCCCTGCACCTGTTTGTCATCGCCGCCGTGTTCACACCAGATTCTCCACGCGCCTGAGAGTTTTACTGATTTATGAGTTGGTTCGGCCGCGTGAATCGTCTGGACCGCGGAGTCTTCATCCTTCGCGTTCATGATCTCCGACACAATAGCGAGACCTATCTCGGGAGCTCGTCCGGCGACATGCAGGTCGCCATCCTTGCTCGCAGGATTAGGTGACTTGTGAGCTTTGTCCACGGTGAATGTAGCGTCGATCGTCGCGCGGTCTTTGAATTTCTCGATGAATGAGTTTTTCAGCGTGATCTGAATCTGCGCGCTGCCGGCTAACGGCAAAAGCAGCAGAATAAACGCGCTCAAAAAGAACTGCGAGAGCTTAACCGCCAGCGACCTGGTTGTGGGTCTCATTGGGCACCTCCACATTAGTTTTGTGCACACTATTACTGATGTCGCTGAATGTCAACGGCTTGGTGGTGATGCAATCTTGAGTTGCTGAAGAAATGCCACTAAGACACAAAGGATCACTATGGCCGTTTCTTCGTGGAACTTTGTGTCTTCGTGCCTTTGTGGCAAGACTGCTTGAGTCCCGAGCAAAACAATTGCATCACTACTAACGGCAGGGTAACTCACGCAAATCGACTCAGCCGTTTGAATGCAGGGCCGCTAAGTCGCGAAGACCACCCAAAACTTGGCTGCTACAGGAGACTCATCGGCCGTGGGTTAGCCGGGTCGCTGTAATCGTAAAACCCCCGGCCGCTCTTTCTTCCGTACAAGCCCGCCATCACCATTCGCTTCAACAACGGCGGTGGAGCGAAGCGTTTCTCTTTGAACTCATCGAACATTATGTTTGCGATGTAATAAGTCGTGTCGAGTCCGACAAAATCGCCGAGCGTGAGCGGACCCATAGGATAGCCGCAGCCAAGTTTCATCGCGTTGTCGATGTCTACGATCGACGCGACGCCTTCTTCAAGCGCGCGCATTGAATCCAGCATGTAGGGAACCAAAAGACGATTCACGATGAACCCCGTCCGGTCCGACGTCTGCACGGGGACCTTTCCGATCTCGCGGCCGAATTCAGTGGCGGCGGCAAAGACTTCGGGGTCGGTGAGGATGGTGCGAACGACTTCGACCAGCTTCATCACGGGGACCGGGTTGAAGAAGTGCATGCCCAGGAATCGCCTCTGACGCTCGGCGCTGGTTGCGGTCATCATCTGAGTTATCGACAGGCTCGAGGTGTTGGAAGCGAAGATCGTTTCCGGCGTGCATATCTGATCGAGCCGGCCGTAGGTTCGATTCTTTTCATCCATGCTCTCGATGATTGCTTCGATGACGATCTGAGCGCCGGCGGCGTCTTCGAGGCGGGTTGAGCCGCGCAGCCGCCCGATGGTGGCGTCCCGGTCTTCCGAGCTTAGCTTGCCTTTTTCGACCATCTTGCCAAGTTGTTTGTTGATGCCCGCCATGCCTTTGTTCAGGTACTCTTCGGAGACTTCGATTACCGTTACGGAGCGCCCGGCCTGTGCGCACACCTGCGCGATGCCTGAGCCCATCAGCCCGCAACCGAGAACCGCTACTTCAGTGATTGCCATGAATGCCTCCCTGGGATTATTGAGATTGAGCGGTGAATCTGCTATTTAGAGATGTAGGTTATTACGCATCGGTCGATTGTTCAATAGAAGGGCGAGAGAGGGGTGCAGGTTTCGCGCTCTGCGGACATGTAGAAATCGCATAATTATTTTTTGCGTTGGCTGGCAGTCCAGTTCATACCACCAGCGCAGAGACTGTGTGAAATCCCACCAACGCAGAGACTGTGTGAAACCCACCAACGCAGAGACTGTGTGAAACCCACCAACGCAGAGACTGTGTGAAACCCACCAACGCAGAGACTGTGTGAAAAAAGATGGCGTGCTTTTCCCTAGCCCAGGCGTTCACGCCTGGGCCGCGAGCCGGGTCAAGCTCGTAGCCCCGTTCACGGGGCTTTCTTTGGGCTTTAGCACGGCAGACTGACCTAGCGATCTAAGAAATTACCTAAAGGCGACGCAAGCCCGGTGAACCGGGCTGAGACATGCGCGCTCTTACTCTTACCCAGGCGTGAACGCCTGGGCTATGCGAAAGGGACCCGCCCTTTTCACACAGTCGCTGCGTTGGTGGGATTCGTGGGACTTTTCACACAATCTCTGATGAGGCGCGTATGCGCGAAAATCTGACGCGCACCCGCGAGAGAGTGGCCATTCTCTGGCGCCGGTGCAGGGCGTTACAGTGAGGCTGACCCACGTTAATAAAATTCCAGGTAAAGGAGCGCCGATCGGAATCGGCGCTCCTGCCAGGCACGGCACTGCTTACCTGAACCTGAAGTTGGCGCGGTGGATACTCCCATCATTCAACTGAACGACCAACTGGCGGCACGTCCCCGCCCACGACGACTCCGTCTTCCAGACATAAATATATTGATCGGCCCCGGCATCGTAGCTCAAACTGCTGCCGCCTGCCGTCATCGTGTCCGTTAAGACTGTGGCCGGAGCCGAAGAATCGCACACAATGGGCCCGGAAGAGGGAGAGTTGGGTGCGAATATGTTCAAGCCCTTGTTGCCGCTCAGACTGAACTTCACTGGAATAGCCCTGCCGGCGTTGACGACGTTGAGCGCCGGCAGATTGCTAATCGGCTGGAAGAAGCCGTTGAAGTTGTACAGCACCGTGATGGTAAACGAGCAGGAACTGGTATTGCCGTTGTGATCGTCCGCGGTTGCGACTACCGTCGTCGTTCCAACCGGGAAACTCGAACCGGACGCGTGGTCGGTAGTGACCGTAACATTAGACGAGCAGATGTCGGTCGCCGTCACCGTAAAGCTCACCGTCGCCGAGGTCGCCATTGAATTCGGCGGCAGGGTGACTGTGATGTTGGCCGGGCAGGAGATGACCGGCGCAGTGGTATCAACCACATTCACCGTGCGCGTGGCCATGGCCGAGTTCGTGCCGTCTGTCGCCGAATAAGTGATGATGTATGTTCCCGGCGTGTTGGCATCGACAACGCCCGATGCAGTCACGGCGACGCTGCCGGCGCAACCATCGGTGGCTGTCGCTCCTGGATCAGAGAAGCTGGTGTGACACTCGACGGTCAACGGATTAGACCCGTTTAGAGTTATCATCGGCGCCATCGTGTCCACTATATTGATGACCACTTCATCATCATCGGAGCCTCCACCCGAAGATGTGACGGTAAGCGTTATGTTGTGTGAGCCTGACGGCAACGAGACTGTCAGCATCGCCCCCGTGCCGAGTGTAGTGGCTCCCTCCTTCCAGGTGTAAGTCAGCGTTCCCGCGCCTGTTGAGCCTGTGCCGTCGAGCGTCACCGCGGTTAATGAACCCGCGCACTCGACAGTCTGGTCCGACCCCGCATTAGCAACTACGGCGGGCGCGGTGCCAAGCTTCTGTACACGATCGTTTCCGGTGTCGGCTACGTAGATATTGCCGGTGGCATCCGCCGCGACGTACTGAGGCCCGCTGAACTGTCCGTCGCCGCTCCCCGAGACGCCGAAGGTTTCGAGAAACGTACCGGTCGACGAAAACTTCTGTATCCGGCTATTGCCTGTATCGGAAACATAAACATTCCCGGATGTGTCAGCCGAAACTCCGCACGGGCTGCTGAACTGTCCATCAGCGCTCCCGGCGCTGCCCCACTTGGTTATGAATGTGCCGCTCGAATCGAACTTCTGAATACGGTTGTTCAGGGTGTCGGCAACATAAACGTTTCCGGACGGGTCTACGGAAACGCCCTGCGGCCCGCTGAATTGTCCATCTCCGGCGCCGTTGCTTCCCCATTTGGTGATGAACGCGCCGGCGGACGTGAACTTCTGTATCCGATGGTTTCCCGGATCCGCGGCGTACACATTGCCGGATGCATCAACTGCCACCCCGGCCCCACCGGCGTTGAACTGGCTGTTGCCGGCGCCAGCCGTACCCCAGGAAGTTAGTAACGCTCCGCTCGAGTCGAACTTCTGCACGAAATCATTGGTTCGGTCTGAGAAAGAGTCGGTCACGTAAATATTTCCTGCCGAATCAACAGCGATACCCGCAGGGGCTACGAACTCACCGGGGTTACTGCTGCCGGAACCTCCGAACTTGAATATGAAAGTTCCACTTGAGTTGAATTTCTGAATACGCGGATCACCGCCGGCGACATAGACATTTCCGCCGCTGTCAACTGCTATGCCTCTCGGACCAAAGAACTGCCCGTCGGCTGAACCAGGGCCCCCCCACTTCAGCACGAAGCTGATAGCGGCGGCCGCGCTTGTGCCAATCAGCACAGCGCCCAGTAGTGCCAGGACAAGCACGGACCAACGGCGGCTTCCTGAACGCGAACTGAAAACCCGTAATGTCGAGCGGTGGAACGGTAGAAATCTCATTTCAATCTCCTTTGCAAATATGGAAGTAACGGACGTTTCTCCACCTATTGCAAGCTACTCCGGTGATGCCCGTTACACCACGTTGCGCGGGCAATCACTGACCCGGATAGCCTCCTGGTGGTCTACTAACTGGCGTTCGAACAAAGTATTCAGTGAGGTAACTAACCACGCGCTTAGGTGACTGGTCAAGATCGGAATTGGAATAGGGACGAATGGTTCTGAATTCCGGCTTGAATGGCGTACGTTCCGGTCGAGAAGCATTCGTCGGCGTCCTCTGCATCCTCTGCGGTTTTTCTTGAACAGAGGAGGGGATCAACCGCAGAGGACGCCGAGGACGCAGAGGCGCAACGCGATTGTAAGCGAGCAACATACTATGACCCCACTGCCGTAAGAAGGCGCTGTCATGGACGCGTAGCGCGGCCACCGATTCTGTCGGAGGCTCGGGCCTATTCCAGGAGAGCTCTTCTGGCCAGCAGAGGTCTCTCAGTGACCGAACATAAAGAGGATCAGGCCAGTAGAGATCTCACACTCGGATATCAGAGGGCCTTGCGAGCTTTGCGGTCCTTTGCGTCTTTGCGTTGCGAATTCGATAATGTGGGCGAGGACTGGAAGGCGCCCAGCGCGAATGCAATTGCGATTCAAGCTCACCTCACGAACTTGATTTGCTCACTAAGAATGAGTGATCTGGAGCAGATCTCGAAGCGGCAGGTCATAGCTCTAAGGGTTAATTATCAGAGTGAAAGACACACGGTTGAGCAAGCTACAACCCTCAGACCTCGACCTTGGCGAGGGCCATCCGCAATTGTTGCTTGCGGAGCAGGACCAACTGCCTAAGCTGGTCGAGTTGCTTCGCCGCACCTTATCGGCTGACGAGATCGAAAGAGCGAGCCGGTTCAGATTTGAACGGGATCGACTTCATTTCACCGCAGCCCGAGGGATCCTCCGCCAGATACTGGGAAACCTGCTTAAAATTGAGGCTGGCAGAGTCCGGTTCCGTTATAGCGAATACGGGAAGCCTTCGCTGTCTGCAGAATTCGACTCAAGCCGTTTGAAGTTCAACATATCCCACTCTGGCGGAAGATTGTTGATGGCGTTTGCCATCGGGCGCGAGATTGGGGTGGACATCGAGCACATCAGGCCCGACTTCGCTACTTACGATATTGCCGAGCGATTTTTTTCCGCATCCGAGGTACAAAGATTACGGTCGCTTCCGAGCGCGTTTCACACCGAAGCGTTCTTCAACTGCTGGACCCGCAAGGAGGCCTACATCAAGGCCATCGGCGAAGGGTTGTCGATGCCGCTCGACACCTTCGACGTCAGTCTCGGCGAGGAACCGCGCTTCCTCGCCTGCCGCGACGGTCGCGAGGATCCCGCGAAGTGGTCAATGCTCGACGTGTCGCCCGGGCCCGAGTTCGTCGGCGCCGTGGCGATGCGCGCGCACGGGGTCAAGGTGAAGAGGTTCCGGCTCGAGGGCTGCTGAATCCGCTCCGGGCTGCGCCGGCAGCGGATTGAGCAGCCCCCGGCGTCTCGTCGAGGGCGAGCAGTCCGTGGCGCCGCCATCCGTGCGCCA
>DATNBZ010000073.1:0-21302 GCA_035607285.1 Blastocatellia bacterium
GCGTCCTCCGCGGTTTTTCCTGCTCAGTGGCTCGGAATCAACCGCAGAGGACGCAGAGGACGCAGAGGAGAAACGCGAATGTGAGCGAGCAACACACTATCACCCCACTACCCAGTTGGACCACTCGCCAGTGACGTTGGCAACCAGGGGCTGCCAGCACATTGTAGTTTGGTTCACCGTCATTCTTCGCGCTGAGTTCTCTTCTTGAATGAGTTTCATCGGGACGAGGCAATCATCATGACCCTTTCACTCACGAAAACCCCCTCGATCATCTGGCGGCGGCCGGCTCGTTTTCCGACAAGCCGCTCGACGACAACAAGAACGCCGATTGGCATACTGCTTCTCGCACTAGTTTCGGCGATCTTTGCAGGTCTGATGGTACCTGCTCCTACCCGAAGCCAACAGCAGGCGGGCTGTACCGAATCGAACCCGGCCTGCCCTCCTGCCAGAGCCAAAGTGGATCTGGCTTTCATCATCGATCGCTCTGGCAGCATGGCAAATAGCATTGATGATGTGACGGAAGGTCCGGGGCGGGGACAGGCATACAACATAGAGCTCGAAGGGGTGCGCAGCGCGCTGCTTGATCCGACAGTCATACCTCGGGATGGCTCAATCGCCGTTACCGTAGTGCTTTTCCCCGTGTTCTTTCCCGGGACAAGCTTCGGCGCAGCCGTTATGCCGTTCAAAGAGATTGACACAGCCGCAGACGCCCAATCTCTCGCCGACCTAGTCGAGAAACTCAAGTGCGCCGCGGTGTGCGATCCGGTTTCAACGGCCCCTTGCCCGTCTGGCGCGACCTTTTACGAGCCCGCGATTACGGACGCTGACGACCTTCTGAATCAGAACCACAGGACAGGCGCGCGGCGCGTCCTTTTGATGTCTACGGACGGCAAGCCGAGCGACCTGGAGATGGCAAAGAGTGCGGCAGCTCAGGCGCGCGACAAAGCAGCGAGGGATGGAATAGTGTCCGAGCTTGACGTGATACTGACCGGCGTCAGTACCAGCGAGCTTGAAGCGAGCAAGGCTAATGTAAACTCTATCGTATTTCCCGCGCCGCCGTCCGATTTGCCCGGCGCGGTGTTTGTCATTGACAGAGGCGTCTGCAACGACCGGTGCGCACCCCCAGAGTGCGGCGACTTCGATCGCCAGGTCGGCGAGTTTGCCGAATTCACGCGCAAAGTCCTCCGAAGCGATGTTTCACCGCTCAACCTTGTGGTGACGACGGAAGAAGACACGCAGCCGGACACGCCGCTTTCGGGTAATCGACGATCGCTTCGCCAGGCCATCGAGCAAGCCAATTGCAATGGCGGCTCAGTGAAAATTACTTTCGACGCAAGCGTCAAGAACAAAACCTTCCGCCCGTTCATACCATTGCCCGCTCTGCGCGCGCCCGACATCATCATCGACGGTTGCGATGGCCCGAACTGCGCTACGTCGGTAACTATCGCTGGGCCCACCGACACGGCCAGGGGCGAACAGCACAACGATGGTCTATTGATACGCTCGAACCACGACGTTGTGCGTGGTCTTAAGATTATTAACTTCAGGCGGGCCGGCATCGCGATTGATCCCGTTTGTCAATTCGACATCGTCGGCCACAACCGGGTCGAAGGGAATACGCTCGAGAACAACACATTGGCCGGTGTGCTGGTCCTTGACCCGCGACCGATTCTCTCGGCATCTGCCATCCAGTCAGTCGCCGTTCTCGGTGAACACAACATCGCGAACACGATCTCGCGGAACGACATTTCAGGCAGCGCGACACTGATAGATTTGGGCGGCGATGGCCCGACGCCCAACGATCCGGGTGACGCAGATCAGGGACCCAACACGCTGCTCAACTTCCCAGACACGCTCAACGTGGTTGCGACCGGAGGCACGCTTGCAATATCGGGCCAGGTCAACGGCCCGACCGCAGACGGCGCAATAGTCGAAGTATTCGCCGTCAAAAGCTACAGAGTCGTGTCCGGCAATCTTGTAATCGATGCGGTGACGTTCCTGACGAGCGCAGTCGCCGAGGCCAACGGCTCGTTCAACAAGACGGGCGTCCTTGCTTCACCTTCATATGCTTTATATACCGCCACAGTGACGGACGGCGACGGAAACACTTCCGAGTTGATGTTTGAAACAAGCGCGACCAAGCCCGCGCGGCCCGTGGCAATGCTCGCCTCGCCGATCAACTTCGGCGATGTGCCTGGAAACTCCCCTTCGCCGCCACAGCCGGTTCAGATCGTCAACACCGGCAATGCCCCGCTACGTGTTACGAGTTGCGCGATAGCAAAGTGCAACGGCCTGGGGGATGACACATTCCCTTTCACCGTGACCAACTGCCCGACCGCGCCCATCAATCCCGGCGAGCGAGCAACCATCAATGTCACGTTCACACCGAATGCTTGCGGCCCGGCTGCCGATTGCCTGGTTCTGCAAACAAACGATCCGTATAACCCCCAGCCCGTGTCGCAGCTTGCCGGCAACGGCATTGGATTTCCCCAAGCCAAGATTACGATTGAGGGCGGAGGAACCGCTCTTGAGTTCGAAGCGATCGAGGCAACCGGCAAATCGAGGAAGCTACATAAGCGACCATCTCGCGATTTTACGATTGAGAACATCGGCTGTGCTCAACTGAACCTGACCTTCCGTTCTATCCTGCGCATCGGTGGCACTGTTGCTTGCACCCCGGACGACAGCAAGCTCTACTCCGTTACCTTCCCCATTGGTGGTACAGAGTTTCCCTTCGGACCAGATCAACTTTTCCCGATTCCTCAAGGAGGGAAGATGACCTTCCGCGTTAGGTTCAACCCTGTGATACCTCCTGTGACGGACGCGGGCAGCGATTGTGATCCGTCCCCCGCTAAGTGTCCGCCCTCGGCCGATAAGGTGTTACCCGCCGAGATCAAGTCTGTGATTGCCTTCAGTCATAATGGCACCGGCGATAAGACGGTAAATCTCACCGGACACGTCACCACTGAAGTGCAGTTGATAAATGCCAACCGCGATGAGCCAAGAAAGCCTCCACTGGTGACCCTTACCAAATCAGCCGACATACTCGAGGTCACGATCTTCATTTTCGACGCGAACCTGGACGTCAACAAAGCCCACTATGAATTCTTCGATAGCGCGGGGCGTTCTGTGGACGTTGACAACCGCGACACTGATCTCGCTCTCGCAATAAAGCAGAGAGTTCCGCAGTTATGCACCGGCCAGAGCTTTAAAGTGATTCAGAGGTTCTCAAATGCGAATCAACATCCGGAAGTCGCGCGAGTGAGCGTGACGGTTACCGACGGACAGATAACGACAGCCCCGGTCATGTCAGGTGCGATAGGCTCGCTCACCGGCACAACGAGCATTCAGGCCTTTCGCGGTCCGCAGAGCTCAGCATTGCTTATGCCAATCGTGAAACTCTCGTCCTCCGCCAGTAGCCACGCGCGGGGTGAGCCGAGAACGAGGGTTCGAAAGGAGAAGTAGATGACGAAACAGTTTCTTCGTTCATCTCAGGTGGTCCTGGTCGCGAGTTTGATAGTGAGTCTCACTGCGAGTCAACTCTGCGGTGTTGCTCGCGCGGATGACCGCGGTGCGGAAAAGTCAATTCGCCGCAGTATGGCGGCGTTCGCTCCTATTGGTAAGGTGTTTTCATTCGGAAGAATATCAGTGAATGGGCGTGCGGTTCATGGTGAGCAGATGATCTGGGGCGGCGAGCTGCTCGAGGCGTCCGACGATTCGCGCGCATCTGTGACGCTAGATTCAATTGGGCAAGTCACTCTCGCACGCGGGGCAGTAGTAAGACTCGCCACGACTGCGACCAACATTGACGATGATAAGAAGTCCAGCCTCTTGATTGCGACGCTGACCAGCGGCGAAATTGTCGTCAAACTCAAGCAGGATGCCCGGGCCTACATCAAGACCCGCGATCAGGTCTTCACCTCGTCTATCGGGGCGGTCTTCCGTATTGGAATCCGGAAAGGCCAGGCAGTGACTGATGCAGCAAGCGGCGTAGTGTCGGCAGAAGCCGCGATCGCACAGCCAGGGAGTATCAGCATAATCCGTGTCGGGTTTCAACGAAACACCGGCCTCCCTCGCGATCTCGGTAACGAACCCATCAAACAGAGCCGCAACAAACCCGGCGCCACTGGTGCTTCCGTGCATTCCGAACCGATCAATGCGCTTTTTAAGAGGCGTAAGGGGACTATAATTCGGAGAGTACTATTCACGCCTGGAGTAGATTCGATGGAGGCGCAGGTCGCACAAGACGAAGAACTCGTCACGGACTCGCCCGTTCGGTTCGACCTGATACCGGCGGACATTGGTTCAATCAGTCAGCCGAGAGTGCGAACGAATAACGCGGGAATAGCTACGACGACTTTTACCGCCGGCCCTACCGCAAAGAGAGGTAAACTCAGAGTGACCGCGGAAGAAACAGGTGACTTCAGGGAGTGGGATGTCCTTGTCATAGGATTCTGGACAACGCAAAACAAGATCCTGGTTGGCTCCGCTGCAGCCGCGGCCATTGTGCTCATATTCATTCATCCCGATCCTGGAGGAAGAGGACCATTGAAGCTGACACCTCCGCCGATAATACCGTGAAGGGCTCAAGAACCAATTTGAGCAGCATTCAGAGTTAGGTGAGGAGCTAATGAAGACCGAATGACCTGGACCTGGCAGACAACAAACGTGAGCAACCCCACGTGCCGAGCGTCTCAGAACGCGTTTAGTCTATCGCCCAGGATTAGTGGAGGAGTCTTATGCCAGACGAGCCGCCATATGGAATAATCGCCGATGCTTTCGAGAAAGGAGACGTCATCCCGTTTCTTGGCGCGGGCGTAAACGCAGGCACACGTAACCCGCCAGGCGCACCCTGGCATGAGAAGGCCCCCTTTCTCCCCAGGGGCACTGAGCTCTCGGTCTATCTGGCCGACCAATGCCAGTTCCCATCCGAGCACGACTACGAGCGCAGGGACTTAGCAAAAGTCGCTGCATATTATGTGGATTCAAGCGATCCCGAGAGTTTGCTTGACGATCTCCATTCAGTCTTTGATTCTGATTATGTTCCCTGCGGCATTCATGGCTACCTGGCTGGACTACCACAACTGCGGCTAATAATCACTACCAACTATGACGATCTGCTTGAACAAGCATTCAGAAAAGCGAAACGGTCCTACTTTCTGGTAATCCACTCGACCAATAGCGAGATATACCGAGCGAGCGTCCTGTGTTGGAAATACGATGCGGAGAAACACGACGCTGTCTACGATCCCGAGCCGCTGCATCCCGGAGATCTTGCTGGTTTCATTGATTCGGATACGACTACAATAATCTACAAAATGCATGGCACGGTGGACCGCAGTCAAAGCAAACGTGACAGTTATGTAATCACCGAAGATGACTATGTAGAGTTTCTCTCGCGGATGGCAACCAAGACGGCGGTGCCTTCTTTATTCATACAATACTTCCAGGGCCGCCGCATTTTGTTTTTGGGCTACGGGCTGGGAGATTGGAATCTGCGTCTGGTGCTTAGAGATTTCCTGAAGCGGAGATCATGGGCCATTCAATTTAACCCATCGCCCTTCGAGAAGAGCTTGTGGCGTAACCGCGACGTGAAAATCTATGATATGGACATTGACGAGTTCGTCGAACGACTCAGGGCGCACGGCAATCGAACGACGAATCCAAAGTGAAAGTTCCGGCAGGGAATGCATATGAGCGCTGAACTTGACTCGGACTTCTGTCCATACCAGGGATTGGAACCCTATACAGAGGAGAACCGGGACTATTTTGTTGGCCGTGAGCGCGACAAGAAAGTCGTCGTCTCGAATCTGTTTGGCGTGCCTTTAACGATCCTCTACGGAGTCAGCGGCGTAGGCAAAACTTCGGTGCTGCTGGCGGGGGTAGCGCCCGAAATTAGAAAAACACCCGGGGTGGCCGTGGCGGTCTTCCGCGACTGGCAAGACGACGGTTTTGCGCTGGCTCTTAAAAAAGTACTATTGGAAGCAGTAAGCAAGAGTACAGGCAGGGAGATCAAACTTGACCTGACAGACCCCTTCGACCAATTCCTGCTGAAATGCAATCTAGAATTGGATGGCCCCATTCTCGTCATACTCGATCAGTTCGAAGAATACCTGCTCTATCATCCATACTCAAAGGGCGAGGAGGAGTTCGACGCTCAGTTCGCGCGCGCGATCAACCGAAAAGACACTGACGCGAATTTTTTGGTAGCAATACGCGAAGAAGAGCTGAGTAATCTGGATCGCTTTAGGGGCAGAGTCCCTAACTATCTCGGTAACACGTTACGATTGAAACAGCTCGACCGAGCCGCTGCCATACAAGCGGTCCGCAAGCCGTTGATTGTCTATAACCGTCGAGTGCCAAAGGACCGGCGGATGGGCATTGAAAAAGCTTTGGTTGATAAATTGGTCGAGAGCGCACAACAGCTACCCCGGGGTAATGGCGCTAGAGAACAGACCAGCAATAGCGCGCCCGAAGAACCAGCCGTTGAAACTCCTGTCTTGCAGTTGCTTTTGAAGCGCCTCTGGAAGGAAGAAAAGAAAGATGGTTCACATAGATTGCGTCTTTCTACATTAGAAGAGAAGCTGAAGGGCGCCGAGCAGGTCATCCGCACTTATCTCGACGAGAGTCTGGCAGGGTTGGAAGAAGTCGAGCGCGATACTCTGGCAAAGACATCGCTCTTTCTAGTTACACGTTCAGGTGCAAAGATCGCGCACGAGCCTAGCACACTCGCTGACTGGGCCGGGTTGAAGGAAGATCAGGTGAAATCAGTCTTCGATAAACTCAGCCTGCAGCCAAATATACGAATCTTGCGCAAAGTGGCCGTTGCCGGCAAAGGCGATCGCTATGAGATTTTTCACGATGTGCTTGGGAAGCCACTACTGAGCTGGAGCAGCGACCATGTGCATGAGCATGAGAAGGCGAAGGCGGCGAAGCGGGCCGCCATTGAGGCCGCCGAACACGCGAAAGAGGAAGCTCGTCAACGCGAGCTCGAACAAGCTAAGGCCCTCGCCGCAGAACGGCAGCAGCGTCTAGAGGATAAGGATAGGGCTAACAAGCGTTTGAAATGGATGGTTGGTTGCTTAGTAGTGATGATTGTGTTTGTTATAGCTATGTCGATACTTGCGGTGCGGAATTCGTCGCGTGCAGACAGGAGTGCCTCGCTTGCGAAGAAGGGACAACAAGATGCTGAGAAAGCGCACGGCCTAGCACTCGTCGCAAATGATACACTTACTACACTACTAATCAAGAACCAAGATTTTCAAGGCAACCTGGACAGGTTCGAGGAGGCCCTTCAATTCTATCGCGAGAGCGGAAATCCGTTCGGCGAAGGAGTAACACTGGCAGCCATTGGTCAGCTCTACTATGTGGTAGGGGAATATCGTATTGCAGAAGAAACGTACAAGGAGGCGCTCGGTATCTTGGAGAAGGCCCTGTCCCCCGAAAATCAATACGTAGCGAGCATACTCGGTAAACTGGCGTTGGTCTACTCCGAACAAGGCAAGTACAGTGAAGCCGAGCAGCTCTTCCGGCAGGCGCAAACGATCCTGGAGAAGACTCTTGGCCCGGAAAATATTGCGGTAGCTACCAACCTCGACAGTCTGGGGGAACTCTACCAGCGGCAGGGCAATTACCAAGAGGCCGAGCCGCTTTTCAGGCGTGCATTGGATATCGACGAGAAAGTCCGAGGGCCGGACCATCAACAGGTCGCCATTGATCTAAGTTACCTGGCGTCTCTCTACTTAGAACAAGGTAGATTCAATGAGGCAGAACCGCTCTACGAACGGGCGCGCATGATCCTGGAGAAGGCCGTTGAACCAGATCATCCGACTCTAGCTTCGCTCTTCGCCAACATGGCCTCCCTCTATTCTCAACAGGGGAAGTATGGGAGGGCGGAGCCGCTTTTCAAACGTGCGATGAATATTCACGAGAAGGTTTGGGGGTCAAATCATCCGCAGGTTGCCTTAGACCTCAACAACTTGGCCTCTCTTTACAATGAAGAGGGATTTCTTTACAACGAACAGAGCAGGTACGCCAAGGCTGAACCATTGTTCAACAGGGCGCTGGCAATCTTTGAGAAAGCCTTTGGGCCGGACCATCGGAATGTAGCTTCTGTCCTCGATGGTCTGGGGTTCACACACTGCAAGCAACGCAAGTACGCTCAAGCCGAGCCGCTTCTCAGGCGGGCGCTAGCGATCCAGGAAACGGCTCTGGGGAAGGACCACCCTGATGTCGCGGGCAGCTTGAATAACCTGGCCGAATGCTATCGTGATCAAGCCAAATTTGCTGAAGCCGAGCCGCTCTTCAAGCGGGCGCTGGCCATTCGGGAGGCGGCTCTGGGTCGAGAGAGTCCTTATGTCGCCTACACGTTAAACGAACTTGCTTTGCTCTACTTTGAACAAGGGAATTACGTTGACGCCGAGGCGCTCTTCAAAGAAGCCCTGGTGATAAGAGAGAAACTTCTAGGTTCGGACCATCCCTATGTAGCCAATACCCTCGAGGACTATGCTGCCCTGCTGCGAAAGACAAGTCGTGAGACCGAGGCAGCAGAAATGGAAGCACGCGCAAAGCGGATACTGGCTAAACGCGAGTAAGAACACCAAGCTATGGACCGAATCTGATGGGTGTGAAGAAGCGAAATGCAATCAGCAATAGTTTCATACCGACGATGAAATCGCCCGCGATAGCTGGTCGGGTTGATGAGCACCCGTCCGAAATGTGATTCAGAGGCCGGATCCCTCCGTGTCAAGAGATGAAGTGCTGCAACTCCCGCGGCATGCTCTGGATCTTCAATCCTTTTCACAAGTAAGCATTGACAATCGCCTCTGTACTTACTTACCATTCAGCCGGACGCTTGGATCGCACGATGAAGCTCGGGGGCTTAATCGATTGGCGGTTCTACAGCAACTCAACTCTCTTCAGAGAGTCGATGAATTTCTCGATCCAACTCAAGCTTTATCAACCTCTCGTTATCCAGAGTCTGCCCATTTAAGTCACCGGTTCACTATCGTCCGCTTGAGTAGGCCGATTCGCATTCAAAAGAGGGACTATGCCAAAACAGGAAGCGAGCACGAATTCCTTTGACCCTGGTCCGCTGTTGCACGCTTTGACCGGTCTTCAGCACGGAGACTTTTCCGCGCGGCTGCCTGAAAAGTCGACCGGAATAGAGCGGGAAATCGCGAAAGCATTCAACGCAGTAGTCGCGCTAAACAAGAACCTGGCCGACGAGCTCGAACGCGTTGGAAGCGCTGCGAAGGCCGATCGCAAGGTCGCGCGAAGCAAAAAGCTGCCGCGCGCCAGAGGGGCATGGGCTAAGACTTTCGGTTACGTCAATACCATAGTCGATACGATGTCTCGGCCGCACCGCGAAGAAAGCCGTAACGGGGTCGCCGCCGCATCGCCCATCGATCGAGAACTGCTGAAGACTGTCGTGGCATTGAAGAGAGGCGATTTCTCGGTGCGCTTGCCGGATGACTGGGTGGGCGTTCCCGGAAAAATCGCCGACACTCTTAACGATGTGATCGTCCGCAATGACCGGCTCACCAGAGAACTCGAACGCGTGAGCCGTGTCGTCGGAAAAGAGGGGAAAATTACACAGCGAGCCGCGCTCCCGGTAGCCGACGGCTCGTGGCGAAGCCTGATCGACTCTGTCAATACGTTGATAGACGACATGGCCCGGCCGACGACCGAGATGGCTCGAGTGATCGGCGCCGTCGCGAATGGTGACCTTTCCCAGACGATGGCCCTCGAGGTGGACGGGCGGCCGCTGAGAGGTGAGTTCCTCCGTTCTGTGAAGCTGGTCAATGCGATGGTGGGCCAACTCGGTTCGTTCGCTTCTGAAGTGACGCGCGTCGCAAGAGAGGTCGGCACCGAAGGGAAACTGGGCGGCGAGGCCAAGGTGAAAGGCGTTGCCGGCACCTGGAAGGACCTCACCGATAGCGTCAATTCGATGGCCGGTAATCTTACCGCTCAAGTGCGAAACATCGCAGAAGTGACGACGGCTGTCGCGAGAGGCGATCTCTCAAAGAAAATCACGGTCGACGTGCGAGGAGAAATCCTCGAACTCAAGAACACGATCAACACCATGGTCGATCAGCTCAACGCGTTTGCTTCCGAAGTAACCCGCGTGGCCAGGGAAGTCGGAACCGAAGGAAAGCTCGGCGGGCAGGCACAGGTCCCCGACGTTGCCGGGACGTGGAAGGACCTTACCGATAACGTGAACTCGATGGCCGGGAACCTCACCGGTCAGGTGCGAAACATTGCCGAGGTCACAACCGCCGTGGCCAACGGCGACTTATCCAAGAAGATCACCGTCGACGTCAAAGGCGAGATTCTCGAACTCAAGAACACCATTAATAGAATGGTCGATCAGCTCAACTCGTTTGCATCGGAGGTAACTCGCGTCGCGAGAGAAGTCGGAACCGAAGGAAAACTCGGAGGCCAGGCCCAGGTCCGCGGAGTTGCGGGAACCTGGAAAGACCTTACCGATAACGTCAACTCGATGGCCGGCAACTTGACGGGCCAGGTTCGAAACATCGCCGAAGTTACTACGGCGGTTGCAAACGGCGACTTGTCCAAGAAGATCACGGTCGACGTCAAAGGCGAGATTCTCGAACTCAAAAACACAATCAACCGAATGGTCGACCAACTCAATTCGTTTGCTTCCGAAGTCACGCGAGTCGCGCGTGAAGTCGGAACCGAAGGAAAGCTCGGAGGGCAGGCTCAAGTGCCGGGCGTCGCCGGCACGTGGAAGGACTTAACTGACAATGTGAATTTCATGGCCGGCAACCTGACCGCCCAGGTGCGAAACATCGCCGAGGTGACGACCGCAGTCGCGAAGGGCGACCTTTCGAAGAAGATCACCGTGGACGTTCGAGGCGAAATCCTGGAGCTGAAGAACACGATCAACGTGATGGTGGACCAGCTCAATTCGTTCGCTTCGGAGGTGACACGAGTCGCGCGCGAAGTCGGAACAGAAGGGAAGCTCGGAGGACAGGCGGATGTTCGCGGCGTCGGCGGAACGTGGAAGGATCTCACCGACAGCGTCAACTCGATGGCAGGAAATCTCACCGGCCAGGTGCGCAACATCGCCGAAGTGACGACGGCGGTCGCGAAGGGCGATCTCTCGAAGAAAATCACGGTCGACGTAAAGGGAGAGATTCTCGAACTGAAGAACACGATCAACGTCATGGTCGATCAGCTCAACGCATTCGCCTCTGAAGTTACGCGCGTGGCGAGAGAGGTCGGAACCGAAGGAAAACTCGGCGGGCAGGCGATCGTGCCTGACGTAGCCGGGACGTGGAAGGACCTGACCGATAACGTGAACTCGATGGCGGGCAACCTCACCGGTCAGGTGAGAAACATCGCAGAGGTAACTACCGCCGTGGCGAACGGCGACTTATCCAAGAAAATCACCGTCGACGTCAAGGGCGAGATTCTTGAACTGAAGAACACGATCAATCGAATGGTCGATCAGCTCAACTCTTTCGCATCGGAAGTAACCCGAGTCGCAAGAGAAGTCGGGACGGATGGAAAGCTCGGAGGTCAGGCCGACGTGCGCGGCGTTGGAGGCACGTGGAAGGACTTGACCGACAGCGTCAATTCTATGGCCGGGAACCTCACCGGCCAGGTTCGTAACATCGCCGAGGTCACAACCGCCGTGGCAAACGGAGACCTCTCCAAAAAGATCACCGTCGACGTCAAGGGCGAGATCCTCGAGCTTAAGAACACGATCAACCGGATGGTTGACCAGCTCAACTCGTTTGCGTCTGAGGTAACCCGAGTCGCGAGAGAAGTCGGAACCGAAGGCAACCTCGGCGGACAGGCCCAGGTGCCCGGCGTTGCCGGAACATGGAAGGACCTGACCGACAACGTGAACTTCATGGCCGGCAACCTGACCGCTCAAGTCAGAAACATCGCCGAAGTCACGACCGCGGTCGCTAACGGTGACCTTTCCAAGAAGATCACCGTGGACGTGAAGGGCGAAATCCTGGAGCTGAAGAACACGATCAATCGAATGGTGGATCAGCTCAACGCGTTTGCTTCTGAAGTAACTCGCGTGGCTCGCGAGGTCGGTACCGAAGGCAAGCTCGGCGGGCAAGCGCAGGTGGCCGGCGTCGCCGGAACGTGGAAGGACCTGACCGACAACGTGAATTTCATGGCGGGCAACCTCACCGTCCAGCTTCGCGATATGTCCAAGGTCGCAACCGCGATCGCCAACGGCGACCTCACCCAGAAGATCACCGTCGACGTGCGAGGTGAGATTCTCCAGATCAAAGAAGTTATCAACGTGATGGTCGATCAGCTCAACGCCTTCGCCTCAGAAGTAACGCGCGTGGCGAGAGAGGTCGGAACCGAAGGTAAACTCGGCGGACAGGCCGACGTGCGAGGCGTCGCCGGCACGTGGAAGGACCTGACCGACAACGTGAACTTCATGGCAAGCAACCTGACCGCCCAGGTCCGTAACATCGCGGATGTGACCACGGCGGTTGCTTACGGCGACCTCTCGAAGAAGATCACCGTGGACGTGAAGGGCGAGATTCTCGAACTCAAGAATACGATCAACGTCATGGTCGACCAGCTCAACTCGTTTGCTTCTGAAGTAACGCGCGTTGCGAGGGAAGTCGGAACCGAAGGAAAGCTCGGAGGCCAGGCCGATGTGAAAGACGTTGCGGGCACGTGGAAGGACCTGACCGATAACGTGAATTTCATGGCGGGCAATCTGACCGGCCAGGTGCGCGGCATTGCCCAGGTCGTGACGGCGGTTGCCAACGGTGAATTGAATCGAAAGCTGACGATCGAGTCGAAGGGCGAAATCGCCGAATTGGCCGATACGATTAACGCTATGACCGACACGCTTGCTACGTTTGCCGATCAGGTAACTACCGTCGCGCGCGAGGTGGGCGTCGAAGGAAAGCTCGGCGGACAGGCAAACGTGCCCGGCGCATACGGAACCTGGAGGGACTTGACTGACAACGTGAATCAGTTGGCGGCGAACCTGACGACGCAGGTGCGCGCGATCGCTGAAGTCTCGACCGCCGTTACTCAAGGCGATCTTACGCGCTCGATCGCGGTCGAGGCGCAAGGCGAAGTGGCAGCGCTCAAAGACAACCTCAATGAGATGATCCGCAACCTCAAGGACACGACCCAGAAGAACACCGAACAAGACTGGCTCAAGACGAACCTGGCTCGCTTCACCGGAATGCTTCAGGGCCAGCGGGATATGACGACGGTCGCGAACATGATTCTTTCTGATCTTGCTCCGCTGGTCGATGCGCAACAGGGCGTGTTCTACGTCAATCAACCGGGCGAGGAGGAGCAGCCTCTGATGAAACTCCTCGGCGGGTATGCCTACTCGAACCGCAAGAATCTTTCCAACGAGTTCAGACAGGGCGAAGGGCTCGTCGGGCAATGCGTGTTGGAAAAGAAGCGCATCCTCCTGACGAATGTTCCGAACGACTACATCTACATCAACTCCGGACTCGGCGAGGCCCCGCCGCTCAACATCATCGTGCTGCCGGTGCTATTCGAAGAGGAGGTCAAAGCGGTAATCGAGCTCGCGTCGTTCAACCGCTTCAGCGAAATTCACATGACCTTCCTGAACACGCTGACCGAGAGCATCGGCATCGTGCTCAATACGATCGAGGCCAACACTCGAACCGAACGGCTGCTGGCGCAGTCCCAGTCGCTGGCATCCGAGCTGCAGAGTCAGCAGGACGAGTTGAAGAAGACAAACGAGCGGCTCGAACAGCAGGCCCTGACGCTTCGCGAATCAGAAGAGCGCCTGCGCAGTCAGCAGGACGAGCTTCAGAACACCAACGAAGAGTTGAAGGAAAAGGCAACGCTTCTGGCTCAACAGAAGTCGGAGGTCGAAGCGAAGAACCGGGAGGTCGAAGAGGCGCGTTGGGCGATCGAAGAGAAGGCCGAACAGCTCGCGCTTACGTCGAAGTACAAGTCCGAATTCATGGCCAACATGTCACACGAATTACGGACCCCGCTCAACAGCATGTTGATTCTCTCGCGGCAGCTCGCCGAGAACTCGGAAGGCGCACTCACGCCAAGGCAGGTGCAGTTCGCGGAGACGATTCACTCATCGGGCAACGACCTGCTTTCTTTGATCAATGACATTCTCGATCTCTCGAAGATAGAGTCCGGGATGATGGCCATCGATACCAGCGAGGTCGACTTCACCGACGTCACCGAGCAAATGAATCGAAGCTTCCATCAGCTTGCCCAGGACAAGGGATTGGAGTTTACGATCGACGTAGAACCAAACCTGCCGCCTTCGATCCTGACCGATCAAAAACGGCTGCAACAGGTCCTAAAGAATCTTCTCTCCAACGCATTCAAGTTCACTGAGAAGGGGCGCGTCTCTCTTCAGGTAAGGACGGTTGAACGGCGCGGGTACTTCGGCACGGAAAGCCTCAATCAGGCTGATGTGGTCATAGGCTTTTCGGTTGTCGACACCGGCATCGGAATTCCCGCCGACAAGCAGGCGATAATCTTCGAGACTTTCCAGCAAGCCGATGCTTCAACGAGCCGTAAGTACGGCGGCACAGGCCTTGGCCTTTCGATCAGCCGCGAGATCGCGCGGCTGCTCGGGGGTGAGATCCGGGTTGCCAGCGTGGCGGGCGAGGGCAGCACCTTTACGCTCTATCTGCCGCGTTCCAACAAGGTCTCCGCGGCGGCGAGCGCACAATCGAGCTCTGACCGCGCAAGGTCTGCAAGTAGTTCGACCACGCCGCTGTTACCGGTCAGCTCCTTCCCGATGGTCGAGTATAATGAGGTATTCGAAATCGCGGATGATCGCGCCGATGTAGCGATCGGCGATCGGTTGGTGTTGATCGTCGAGGACGATGCGCTGTTTGCTCAGATCCTCCTGGACCTCGCTCACGAGAAGGGCTTCAAGGGACTGGTTGCGGCGCGCGGCGATGTCGCCCTCAATCTTGCGCGCAAGTACAAACCGGACGCGATCACGTTGGACATCAAGCTGCCCGATCAGGAGGGCTGGACGGTGCTGGATCGCTTGAAGCACGATTCCGAAACGAGCCACATACCGGTGCATGTCATCACCGCTTACGAACAGGAGCGCCAACCGCGCGCATTCGGCGCGTTCATGCATCTGCAAAAACCCGTCTCACGCGAGCAGCTCGCGGAGGCATTCGACCAGATCACTGCTTTCGCCGAGCGTGCTGTGAAGCGCCTTCTCGTGGTTGAAGACGATGATACTCAGCGCATGAGCATTGTTGAGCTTATTGGAGGTGGAGATGTTGAGACCACCGCTGTCGCAACCGCCGAGGAAGCCATCGAGGCGCTCAAGGCAGAGACGTTCGATTGCATGGTGCTGGATCTGAAGCTGCCCGATATGAGCGGCTTCGAGTTGATTGACAAGATCCAAACGGAACTTTGCCGAAACGATCTTCCGATAATCGTCTACACCGGCAAGGACCTGACCGAAAAGGAAGAGAGCCAGTTGCGACAAGTGGCAGATGCGATCGTGGTCAAGGAAGCTAACTCGCCCGAGCGGCTGCTCGCCGAAACTGCTTTGTTCCTTCATCGCGTGGAAGCCAGGATGCCGGAGCCGAAACGCCGGATGATACAAAACGTGATGCGGAACGATCCGGTGCTCGCGGGCAAGAAGGTGCTTATCGTGGACGACGACGTGCGCAATATCTTCGCGTTGTCGAGCGCGCTCGAGAGCTACCAAATGGAGGTGCTGTACGCGGAAGACGGCCGCGAAGGCGTCAAGCTCCTGCAGCAGAATCCCGGGATCGACGTGGTGCTGATGGACATCATGATGCCGGAGATGGATGGTTACGAGACGATGCAGGCGATCCGGAACATTGACGCGTTCGCCTCGCTGCCGATCATCGCGCTTACCGCCAAGGCGATGAAGGCTGACCGCGAGAAGTGCATCGAAGCAGGCGCATCCGATTACATTTCCAAGCCACTGGACATAGACCAGTTGCTGTCGATGTTGAGAGTATGGCTGTATGGCCGCAAAGCGGCGCAAGCATGAGTGAGAAGCACACAGACGGCAAACTCGAGCAGCTTGAAACGGAATTGTTGCTGGAGGCGTTGCTTCGTTACTACGGTTATGACTTCCGCGACTACGAGCCGGGCGCGGTGAGGCGTCGTATTCGCGAAGCGATGCTCGCGGGTCGTGTCTCGACCATATCCAGGTTTCAGGAGAGAATGCTGCGCGAACCTGCGTTCCTCGAGCGGTTCGTGCGCTCTTTCTCCAGAACCGGGCTATCGATGTTTTCTGGACCGGGCTTCTACCGGGCGTTCAGAACGAAAGTGGTTCCGCAGCTCAGGACCTATCCTTTCGCCCGCATCTGGCATGCCGGCTGTTCGACCGGAGAGGAAGTCTATTCGTTGGCCATCCTTCTTGGAGAAGAGAAGATCAATCAACGAACCCGCATCTATGCCACCGATCTTAGTGAAGAAGTGGTGAGACAGGCGCGCGCGGGTAGTTTCCCGGCTTCGGCGGCCGATGTGTTTGCCGGGAATTATCTCGAGGCGGGGGGAAAGGGATCGCTGAAAGACTACTTCAAAAAGAAGGGCAGGCGACTGTTCATCGACCCGTCGCTCAAGAAGAACATAGTGTTTTCGGAGCACAATCTGGCAACCGACGGCTCGTTCAACGAGTTTCAGGTAATCATCTGTCGGGACGTACTCGGCAACTTCAATCACAAAC
Organism: Blastocatellia bacterium; assembly: GCA_035607285.1. GTDB lineage: Bacteria > Acidobacteriota > Blastocatellia > UBA7656 > UBA7656 > Onstottus_A. The sequence goes on from DATNBZ010000073.1 coordinate 16,700, forward strand.
TGAGGGAGCGCGCCGGGCGATTGATTTATGACAGCCTGAGCCACTTCGGGATTCTGGCGCTTGGCGCGAAGGAATCGCTGGACGAATTGCCCTACGAAGACGACTACGCGGAATTGGACCGCGAGGGCCGTCTTTATCAGAAACATGGTTCAACGGTGATTTCGGCCGCCGGTGGTATGGAAGAAAAGGAAGCGCAGCGCGTTTGATCGGATCGTTGCGACTCGCCTCACTAAGTGAACACGCTTATGGAGACTACTACTCCCCGCGTCAACATTCTGATGGTCGACGATAACGAGAGCAATCTGCTCGCGCTCGAGACCATTCTTCAGGGCGACGACCGCAACCTGGTTCGCGCCGCTTCCGGCGATGCGGCGCTGCAATACCTCCTTCGCAATGACGTAGCGGTGATCCTTCTCGACGTTCGTATGCCGGGCATAAGCGGGCTCGAAACCGCTGAGTTGATCAGAGGCCGCAAGAAAACCCACGACGTTCCGATCATTTTCCTGACGGCGTTCGACAGCGCCGACAACCAGGACCTCTCAAAAGGATACTCGCTTGGTGCGGTCGATTACATTATCAAGCCGCTGGACCCGGACGCCTTGAAGTCCAAGGTGGCGGTCTTTGTCGAGCTGTACAAGAAGACCGAGCAGGTGAAACATCAGGCGGAGCTGTTGCACGAAAAGAACATCGAGCTGGAGAACGCGAATTTCCAGCGCCTTGGAAAGCTCGTCGAGTTGGGAAAGAGGCTTACCGCCGAGCGCGACCCGGAAGCCCTTCTGCAGGTGTTCTGCGATGCTGCGCGGGATATCCTGGGCTCTCGAAACGCTTACGTGAGGATTATGGGACAGGACGGGAGGTCCGTCAGATTTTTCGTGGGGGAGACGCTCGACGTCGAAACCGCGGCAAGTGAAGGAATCAGAGAAGGAATCCGAGAAGTCGATGCGGGCATCCTCAGCGCATTGTCTTCGAAAGACAAAGCGGTTCGCGTCTCATACGCTGCACGCGGCCGGACGAAGCGTCTCCTGACTCAGCAGTCGATTAGTTCACTCCTCTCGGCGCCGATCTCGTTGCTTGACCAGACGATCGGCTGGCTATACCTGTTGGATAAGCTGGACGCCGAAGAGTTCAGCGAGGCGGACGAGCGGCTTGCCCTGACGCTGGCCGGACAACTGGCGGTGGCCTACGAGAACGCAAGCTTATACGCGGACGCTCGGGAACATGCCTCACAACTGCTTGCGGAGGTAACCGAGCGAAAGCAAGCGCAGGAAGAAAAGGAGCGGCTGCTTCTCAGCGAGAAAGCCGCTCGCCTGGAAGCAGAAAAGGCTCAAAGACTGAGCGAAGATCTGCTGATGCGCGAGGAGGCCGCGCGCGCTGACGCGGAGGCCGCGAACCGGCTCAAGGACGAGTTTCTTGCGACGGTGTCGCACGAACTTCGCACGCCGCTCAACTCGATACTTGGATGGTCACAGCTCCTGCGAACAGGCGACCTCGATGACGATTCCGCCAATCGCGCGCTTCAGACAATCGAGCGAAACACGAGAGCGCTCGCGCAGATAATCGACGATCTGCTGGACGTTTCGCGAATAATAACCGGTAAGCTCAGGCTGCGGGTTCAGGCTCTTGAACTCAACTCGGTTGTTGAGGCCGCCCTCGAGTCGATACGGCCGGCGACGGATGCCAAAAATATTCAACTGGACGTATCACTCGACCGGGCGGCGGGGTTTGTTTCGGGTGATTCAAGCCGGCTTCAACAGATCGTCTGGAACCTGCTCTCGAATGCGATCAAATTCACTCCGACCGGCGGCCACGTCGAAGTCAGGCTTGACCGCGTTGGAACCAACGCCCAGATAACGATCGCCGACAACGGCGAAGGCATCGGCGGGGAGTTCCTGCCTTATGTATTCGACCGCTTCAGACAGGCCGACAGCACTTTCACGCGAATGCACGGAGGACTCGGGCTGGGTCTTGCGATAGTCCGTCACCTGGTCGAGCTTCACGGCGGCACCGTCAGCGCCGACAGTCAGGGGAGAGGGAAGGGCGCTACGTTCGCAGTGTCGTTTCCATTACTGACGGCTTCAACGTGCGCCGGAACCGGCATGGCGCTGCCCGGCGTCGGGAATCAGATTACTTCGAGCCAAGCGGAGAATCTGAGCGGGCTTCGCGTGATGATTGTCGACGACGAACCGGATGCGCGCGAAGTCATCGCGGCTATGCTCGAACACTGCGGCGCGGAGGTGATCGCGGCGTGCTCGACCGGCGAGGCCATCGAAGTGTTAGCCGGCGCAGCGAACGGCTCGATGCCGGACGTTCTGATCAGCGATATCGGAATGCCCGGAGAAGACGGTATCGATCTGATTTTGAAGGTGCGCGCTCTTGGGCCCGAACGCGGAGGGAACATCCCGGCTATCGCGCTGACGGCCTATGCTCGCGCCGAAGATCGCGCGCGCGTATTAGCCGCAGGTTTTCAGCGCCACATTCCCAAGCCGGTCGAGCCCTCGACGCTGGCAAGCGCAGTTGCCGCACTCGTCCGCCACACTGCAGTGGCGTCGTAGCACTCGGATTCAAAGAACTTCTCTGCGAGCTTTGCGGTCCTTTGCGAACTTTGCGCTAACGTATTTCTTCCTTATCGCAAAGCTCGCCAAGGACCGCAAAGCTCGCGAACCCTCACAACGTTCGGGTAAAACCCACTCTAAAAGCGAAGCGTTTCTCCGGCGCCAGCAGTGCGCCGTCGGGTACAAGCTTCTGGGCGTTTGGGTTCCAAGCGAAGATCAATCTCAAAGGAATGTTCAGTACCGGAATCGGAAAGCGAAGCTCGCCGCCAAGCGAGTATCGATAGCTCGGAAGAAAATCCTGACCAGGCTTGAGCGGCTTCAACACTGTGATAATCGTCGCAGGCGCGCCCGTAGGCTGCACTTGCGTAGCCGTCTCGAAGCTTTCCCTGGTCAGCCCGCGAGCGTTGAACGACGTGCCGATGTCGAAGAACGCCGCGCTCGAGAGCCGCCAGATTATCGGCACTCGATACTCAGCATTGAACAGCAGCTCGGTGTCGCCGCCGACCGGCCGCACTTCGCTCGAGAGAAGTGTCGGAGCGTTGGCGCCCGACATCAGGAACCGCTCCACTCGGGCGAGCGGTGCTATCGAGTTAACATCGTAACCGCGCACTTCGGTTTCTCCTCCCTCAAAGAACCGCTTGAACACAGGGACTCCACGGACGGTTGATAAGGCTTGTTCTGTAAACGGTTCTCCAAACGATCGGATGTGCGACGCTCGCGCGCGAAAGCCCACTGCCATTGGCTCTCGCGAGGCATCGTCATCTCGACCGACGCGGAGAAAGCGGCGATAGTCGATGTAAGGCTTGAAGGTATTCAGGCTTCCTCCGAGAGCGCGCGCCGCAAGATCGAAGCCCGCTACCAAACGCGAGCCGCGATTCGGGTCGAACTCGCGATCGAGTGTGTCGTGAATGAGCAGCGGAGTGATGGACGCGATGCGCAATCCGCCTTGCTGAAGACTGCTCGGGGCGGCGGCGCCTGACAGAAGCGCATCGGCGAGATTAGTCGAAGTGAATGAATAGACGAGCCCGGCTCGCGTTGTCGCGGTCAAAGTGTAGCGTGACCTGTTGAGCGGAAGAAAAAGTCCAATACTGGCGCCGGCGGTTTTCTCTACGAACAGCGGCTGGCTGCCTTGCGAGTTTGTGCTCGCGTTGACGAGATCGAATCGCTCGAAGAAGCCCGAAAGATTCAAGCTGAGCGGAAGTCTTCCGTCGATGAGACTCGAATAATCCACGCCGCCGCTTTGTTCCCTGGTTCCTATTCGAGCGCGCCCGATCAACCTGTCTCCCCTGCCGGTCAGGTTTATGTTGGAATAGTCCAGGCTGAGCGATGCTCCGCCAGTGGTGCCTCCTCCGCCGCTCAAGTCGATGCGCTGATGATCTCGCTCCTTCAGATGAAGCTCGATGTCTACGAACCCGGTCGCGCTGTTGGGCTTCATCACGACGTCTTTGGGCTCGATTGGCTCAAACAACCCTGAGCGATTGATCTGGTCGATACCGAAGTCCCACAGTGACTGATTGAAAATGTCGCCTTCGTTCAGCGGGATCATTCGCAAGATGACAAAAAGCCTGGCGTGGGTGTTGCCGGTGATAGTCAGGTTTCCGAGCCTGAACTGATTGGTTTGAGAAGTCGCAGGCCCGGGAGGCGCGAGCGGGGAGGTTGCAATCGATTGAGCCAGGATGGGCGATACGGTTATTGCGATCAATACGAATGCGCAGGTGAATGGCTTGATGTTCATTTTGATGTTTGGAGTATCTGCGGTACGAACGTGCACCTTGTTGGCGGACCTTCGAAGAAACCAGGCACTTGCTTCGAACATGGAACGCGGCTGGTTCTCGCTCTTGCTGATCGGGCGAGAGCCATGGTCATACCACGCCTCTTTGACAGAGACCATGTGAAAAGTCCCGCCAATCCCACCAACGCAGAGACTGTGTGAAAAGGGTGGGTTCCTTTTGCATAGCCCAGGCGTTCACGCCTGGGTAAGAGTAAGAGCGCGGATATCTAGCCCGGTTCACCGGGCTTGCGTCGCCTTTAGGTAAATTCTTAGATCGCTA
>DATNBZ010000074.1:0-21556 GCA_035607285.1 Blastocatellia bacterium
GAAGCAAAACTATTGCTACTCGATTCCAGCGTCATCTCAGTCATCTTTCTCCTAAAATTCGTGATATTCTCCGCGGCATTTCTTCTTCTAATTGAAGCAATAATGATCCTGTCCGCAAACAGCGCCGGTCTGATATTTCGGCCCATATTCGAAGGCGATCGTGAGTTTCTGACAAACTCAGGAATCGCCAGATCCATCAGCGAGGCTATTGGCGCGGCGCCCGTAAACCTGTATGTAAAGATCCCCGGAGCCCAAAAGCGGGAGTTTGCAAGGTTCACCTGGCCCCGTGAGGATTCCCAATTTGACGGGCCTCAAAAAATCTCCGAGAGTGATGTGGATCCGATTGCAAGACACACAATGGAAATGGGTACGGAACAGCGGTCCGTTTATGAAAACCGACCGGGATTCAGTTTGAGCAGTTACTTTCCCCTTCGCACTGCATTGGGACTACCTTCTGAAATCGCAGAACCGCTGATATTCCACGGCGCCGTCATTGGGTGTTTACAAGTGACCGGCAAAAACTCCCGCAATTTTAGCCCGACCGAAGTGCAAAGAATTCGAGACCTGACGACCTTTGTCACGCTTGAGGTGCAGTCGTTTCGCGAGGCCGCCTCTCTCGAGCAAATCGGATTTCGGTTTAGCAGAATGCTGCTCACAAAGGAACCGATTATTGACCTCAAGACGCCAATTGAAGAGATCGCGAAGATTCTTCACGACATATTGACGCCCTATGCGACCGGGCTCTGGGTCGACATAGGTTTGCACGGAGGTAACCATGCCCACGTCGTAGGTGATGAGCACTACTGCAATGAATTGCGGCATCGGATCGCAGGTCAACGTAGTCGAGACGATTCCCTGGAAGTTGTCGATATGCCCCTTAGCGTCAAGAGAGGTGGCGCATCAGGTGAGATTAGAATTGGAAGGCTTGCGCTGCTTGTTCCGTCAGATCGAGATCCAAGGTATCGACCGATCCTGGGAAGAAACACTATGTTCCAGCGGACGATAGTTACGCGAACAGTAGGTATTCTCATTGGAGTAACGCACGAATACTTGAATTCAGTGCTGCAGGAATTCGGGCTCCGCACGAACCAGGCAAAAGCAATGGATACTCTGGAATGGTTCCAATGTGTAAGAAGTACGTCCGATGCTGCCGGGCTGGAAGGGGTATCGGTCAATGTTCACGGAGACGTGCCCTGGTTCGCCTCTAGTGATGCGGCGAAGGCTTATGAACATCTGATCGCGGACAGAGATACTAATTCGGATTCAAAGCTGTTCTATCCTCAAGGCAATGATCACGGTAATGCGAGTTATGTTGGATGCTACAAGCTTTCGGCGGCGGACATTTATTTTGGGGTTCGCGCCGGCAGCTATAGCGATATGCTGGCGACTCCCCTCTGGAAAGCCTTCCTTGATCGTTTCGCGGAGGCGGCGAATTCCTCTTTCGAGAGAATACAGGCTGCCCAGGAGAGAATCCTGGCCTTACAAAAGGAAGCGCAGAATACCTATGACCTTGCCACGATCGCAGTGACAATAGGCGAGATGACCCACCAGATTGTAAACCTCGCGAAGGATGTCGCCGAACCGGTCAGCACCGTGCGCGAAGCGTACGTGACGGGACGGCTGAAGGTAACGAATGAGAAGATGGGGAGACTCATCGAGCGGTTACCGGAATCGACAAATCAGTTACACGAGTCGACCGCCAGCTTCACCAAGCTTAGTAACTTACAAGAATTACGTCCGTGCAACTTGCTGCAAGCCGCGTCGCAATCGAGAATGCTTTATGGTGTGGCTCTGGACCAGCGCGGAGCGGCGATTGAAATCGAGATCGATCCTTCAATCGAGGTTGATGTGCCTCCACACGTAGCTGCATTGGCAATTGCCAACCTGGTGAGCAACTCAAAAGACGCGATCGAGATCGGTGGAGTCATTAGCGTGAGGGCCCTGGACGAGGACGGTGCGGTTTACTGCAGGGTCACTGACAATGGACCAGGTATACCGGTCGAAGTGCGAAACAGTCTTTTTCGACGCGGTGTAACCACCAAGTCCAACGGCGGTGGATGGGGACTATATCTTGTACGGCGCTCGCTGGAGCAATATCACGGAGAGATCCAGCTAACGACAACCGGGCCGAGCGGCACAACATTTACTATCCGATTTCCGAAGCGCGAGGAAACTAAACTAATGGAGACGCCATGATCGATCAGACCATTCTAGTCATCGAAGACTCCGAAGCCCAAAGGGAAGCGCTGCTGTTATCCCTGGAAATGCGAGGTTTTTCTGTCGCGAGCGCCGGCACCGTGCAAGAGGCACGTGAGCGTTTTTCAGAACTGGACGGGCAAATTGCGCTGATGGTGATTGATATGCGTTTGGAAGACTCGAGTGCCCCCGGCATCACGGGCGCAGACCTCGCGGTGGAGTTCTGCAATACCCATCCGCGGCGAAGGCCTGAGTTCTTGATATTGTCCGCATATTCCCCGGTGGATTATTACAAATTGGCAATCGAACTCGGCGTTGCCGCTTATCTGTCCAAGGAGGTAACGAACAATAAGACACTCGTCCGGCACATTCGGTCACTACTGATCAGACGTAATCTCAGCGCTGAAAATGATTCGGTATCACGAAGAATTAGTACGATTGCGGAGACAAGCCGGTGGCTCTCAGAGACTTCAGTACGCTTCTGTCAAGAAATCGTGGCGCCGGTGCTCTCGGCCTTTCTGGGCGCCCCCTTTATCATAATTATCAACGATGGCCGGCAGGTTCAGGCATGTATCGGTGAGTCTGAATTGCTGCGGTGCTCCAACGAGTTGTACGAGCAACTTGATCGGTTAATACATCACAACGCGAATTCTGATAGCCCATACGTTTTGCAAACTGCAGCATTCAGGTCTCCATCTGTTATGGTTGACAAAGATCTGGTGGCGAGGCTTGACGGCGCCGTCTTTGTTCCCCTGGCAATAAGCAACAACCTGCGACTCTCACTTGGGATTCTAAAGAGCAATCAGGACCTTGCGGAGGACCCTAAACCTCTTGCCGAAGTTCTCGGGCATTATTTACAGCGCGCAGTGCTCGATCCTTTGATCTGCGCGCTTAAATACCACGTTGAGCTGAAGGCTAAGCGGGAAGCAGAACTGGTGGCACAGTCATGCGTAGTCATTGGTCAGGAACAGCAGGCAATTTTGTCGCAGGCGTTGGAGTTGGAAGCCGTAGACCCAAGTTCTTACTTCTTCCGAAGGATGATTGCATCATCCGAGGATTTACGCGATACCGGCCAGATCTTGCTGATGCTCGAAAGGAAGAACCCGGCGATTACTCGTGAGTCGCTTCGAATGACTGAAGTAATTCAAATCGCTAGAGAGGAGCTGGAAGAACTTCTTCCAGAAGACAAACTCTCCGTTACTGGCGACTGTATTGTAAGCGGATTCAAAGAGGAACTCGTTATTGCGACGTCTCGAATACTCCATTTTTTCTCCAGGCGAATGCGAGAAACCGATCACGATGTTTCCCTATGGATCTCAGTAAAGTGTGCTCAGACCGAAGAAGGATCCACAGTCACGTTTGAGGACTACAGCCGCAGACTGCCCGAGCAGTTGCGTCAAAGGTTGTTCTCTCCGTTCGCTCAGGGGCCGTTATTCTCTTCAAACTTTGATCAACCCGAAGAGCGCGGTCTTCACTTGCCTCTTTATCTGGCTAAGAGCCTGCTTGAACTCAAGCACGGTGGTTCTCTGGAAGATTGCTCTTCAGAGTTGCCTGGCGAGCTTGGACACCGCTTCGTGGTGACGTTCCCTCGCCTGTAATAGTAGTCACACAAAGGGTTGGCGTATGCCGATAGACGTAATTGTTCTTGAGCGGGGCAATCCGTATCCTCTGTACATCTGGCGCGAGGAAGATGTCAGAGATATCGACAGAACCAGATGGCGGCAACTTGCCCTCTCGCTTGCGCGGCGCGCGGCAGAGAACAGATTCTTGCCCATGGAAGTCTTTCTTTGCCCGGTAGTAGAGCAACCGGGCGACCTCTTAAACTATAGGCTGATCGCCGACGTGGCAGCGACCGCTCGAGAATTTAGTTGGGCGGCCAACATATATGTCGCTGTAGACGACAGTAACTTATTTCTTAATCAGTTGATGGACCACCTGGCAACGCTACAGCTTTGGTTCCAGGAAATGCACAGGGTTGGTGTTACTGATGTCCTACAGGTCAACGCCTGGTCGGGCGAAAAGAGAATCCAGGAAGGTCATCCGGAAGCGATGTCCCATCTTCAAGCGGGGGCGGACAGGTCCATAATGAGGCAACGGGGCGTCCGTCCGAATGCGAGTTGGAAGTGCCTACTACGAAAAGAAGACGCGGTATTGAGGAATCTGCTCAGCTCCTTTGAGGTGTACTCTGACGCGTCCCTACCCTTCACGCTAAGAGGCAATCTAATCACTGTGCTCGAGGATTCTTCGGTCGTTAGACAGAATCGGATGGTTGATCGAGCCCTGATTAGCTGCCGGCGAGGAAATCATCTCGTGGCACTACCGCACCCATTCTCACCGTCGGAGCACATCAAGGAGCTGCGGAACGCAGGAAGAGTACAGACGCTGAGTTATCGTGGACTGTTCGAAGTCGCTTACCTTGTTCACCTCCTCAATCCAAGAGTGGAAACAGGCGACGTGCGCGAGAGAGGAAAGGAAAAATCCGTTACACTTTCCGAACCGCTCTTTAAGCCCGTGCAGCACACGATAATGTCGTCAATGCTACTGACGAGTACCTTTGATCCCGATACAGACGAGCTTAATTGCCTTCTGGCTGCGCGCGAAGCAGGGCACTGTACTCGCAGAAAGCCCGCGCATACCGAGTACCTTGTGCACCCTTCAGTCACCTGTCAGAATCTGCCTGACTTGATCGAGCGCCTGGGGGCGCCATTGACCGTCTGGCTTCATTTGGGTCATGGAGATGCACGGGAAGGATTGGCAGAGTCACAAGCGAGCGAGTTCCGGTCACCTCGTAGATGGCTCGAGTCATTCAGTGCTTACGGAAATAGTCTCGCATTGGCTGTGTTCTCTGCTTGTGAATCCACCTCTGTTGCCCGTCGATTTGCTCAAGCTGGCGTCGGAGTCACTGTTGGGTTTGAAAAGGAAGTTCCCTCTGAAGCCTGCGAGTTCCTGACTGCCGAACTCGTGGGCGCTGCGCTCAATTTCAACGGTGATCCCAAAGCCATTCTGAAAGCATTTCATAGAGGGTGTGCGAAGCTTAAGGCACGCGGGTTCAAAGGCCTGGGACCGACCGCATTTTATTCAAAGAGATAGTTGAGCCATGCGCATTGCTGTGTTTGCCTTAGACCAATTCGCGGTGGACGAGGTCGTTGCCCTCCTGCGCAACGAATATGGCGACGTCCTAATCGGCAAACTGACAACCGATTCCAGGCCGCAGTCAGGAGTCCAAAGGGCAGTACTAATCTATCCGGGCCTGGGAGTTGTATCCATCGGGGAAAAGACGACCATTGTTCGCGACACGCTGGGAGCTGATTGTCGAATTACTCTCTGCATACCTCAGCCAACGCCTAATGATCGCCAGCTTCTTGCTGACTGTGGCGCCTCAGAAATAATTTCGCCACGCTCGTGGTCTCCGGGGCATGTGGCGGAGCGAATTCTCGGCGAACTCCTTCTCGCAAGCAGTGCCAACCGTACATCTTTTGGTCTCCTGCGAGGTGGAACGAGGCTAATGCAGGATCTTTATCGAGAGATCGGAACACTTGCTCCGCTCGATGAACCTATTTTGATTCTTGGGGAGACCGGTACGGGAAAGGAATTGGTTGCGCAAGAGTTACACAAACAGAGCGGTCGAACGGGTCAGTTTTTACCAATTCTCTGTCCGGCTGTTAGTCCAGAGCTCATGCCAAGTGAGTTGTTTGGTCATAAGGAAGGGTCCTTCACCGATGCGCGGCATAATCGAAGAGGGATGTTGACTGCGGCTGCGGAGGGAACCGCATTTTTGGATGAAATTGGCGATCTCGACTCCAAAGCTCAGGCTCAGCTTCTGAGAGTATTGGACGACGGTAAAGTAAAACCCGTCGGTTCCAATGTCTGGGAAGCGATCTCTGCCAGGATCGTGATGGCAACCAATCGTAATCTGGAGCAGCAGTGCGCGGAGGGAAAATTTCGATACGACCTGTATATGCGGCTCCACGGATTCATAGTGCGGTTGCCCCCCTTGCGCGAGCGCCGCGCCGACCTGTCCTTGCTGGCTGAATACTTCGTAGATCTTTGGGACCAGCAGCACGGAACCAGTTGTCGAATTCCGAACGGTGCGCTTGATTGCCTCTATCGCTACGACTGGCCCGGCAACGTTCGGGAGCTACGAAAGATGATGGAAAGGGCGGCTGCGTTCTCCGAAAAGACCACGCAGTTCATAAGCGCCGCGATGCTCCAGGATTCGGTCACCATTGGCAAGTCCGGCCCGATTGACCACAAGATAACTTTCAATCCGTTAGATCATACCCTGCGAGATGTAATCAAACGTTGCGAGAGGGAATATATTCAGTCCGTACTTGCATTGGAACGAGGCAACAAGGAAGCGGCTGCAAAGAGAGCTGGTCTTAGCCGTTCCCAGTTTTATGAGAAAATAAAAGAAATAGAAAAACCTTGAGCCGCCAAAAGATATCTTTGGCGGATTGACGCGCGCTATTGCGCGAGCAGCCCATGTCGAAAACGATCTTAGCGTTCCAGCAGTTCTACCTTCTGACAAAAGAACAAGTGCTTGGCTGTCCACCGATTTTTCATCGTTCCACCAATACTCACCACGGAAAATCAAAATAGTGATGAGAAACAAAGAAGGTCGTTGCACCTAAGATGATCGCCAAAGATACGAGCAGAGAGGGCCAGTAGACCGCTTCTTTCCGCAAAGCCCCCGTCCCGATCATACTCACTACGAAGCCCCAGCCGTAACAGAGGGGGCTCGCTCCCAGCCGATCGATCCACCACGCATTGCCGACGTTGTAGCACACGCAGTGCGGAAACAGCGCTACGAAGGACATCAGAGTAATCATCGTAAGCCACGCCGGTTTGCGCGTAAGGTAGTATACAACGCATATCGCTGCAATCAGCGGAATCCATACAAGCTTGATGAAGGTGCAAAACGGCGAGCAGCCTTGCAGGCTCAAGCCGGTGCAGTCGAGAGATGAAGCAAGGAACCCCAAAGGAATTACCGCAAGCAGCAGCGCTCTAGCTTTTACACCGGAATCGGCAGCGCGATCAGGCGCTCGTGGGTCGAATACGTTGATCGCGCTAACGGCCAGCGCCGCGATCACAAGCAGCCAGAACGGCGCGGCAAGCCACCAGTTCATTTCTATCGAGAAATCGATCGCGAATCGAATCAGCAGGATTGCCGATATGATCAAGCCGATTCGTAACAACCAACGTTGAAGCATGTCGAAGCCCACCACTAACAACTCCGCATCAAGAATTATGGGCACCCCTGTATGGGCGGTCCTCCGTGGCCGCCCCTCTTTCGAGAGAGTATTCCTCCCATCGAGGGGCGGCCACGGAGGACCGCCCATACAGGACTACTGGTTTTTCTCTGGCGGCTCAGTTACCTGCGGCGCGGTAATGGTGTATTAGCGTGTTGGCCCGCAACGCAGTCCTCAGCGTCCTCGGCGTCCTCTGCGGTTTTCTTAATCAATGCTGGGATCTAACCGCAGAGGACGCCGAGGACGCTGAGCAGCAACGCGATAATCAACGACCAACACACTAAGACCCCACTACCTGTGGCGCACGTCGATAGGATTTCTGCACGCTTTGATATAATCTTTGTGGCTCATTAATCTACGACACCAAAACTGGTTTTGTAAGAGAGGCCGAATACTAAAGGATGACTGGAACCACGGGCCAGAAAGCTTTAATCCGATTTACTCTAAACGGCGAGCCAGCCGAAGTCGCGTTCGCGCCACACAAGACTCTCCTGGAAGTCTTGCGCGAGGACCTCGGCCTGACCGGCACCAAGCACGGATGCGAACTCGGCGAGTGCGGCACCTGCACGGTGTTGATCGACGGACAGGCGATTCTGTCGTGCCTCTTTCTCGGTCTCGACACTGAAGATCGCGAGGTCACTACGATTGAAGGAATGGCCGAAGGCGGCACGCTTCATCCGCTGCAGGACACGTTTGCCGATCTGGGCGCCGCGCAGTGCGGCTACTGCACTCCGGGGTTCCTGCTCGTCGCGAAGGAACTGCTGGAAAAGAACCCCAGTCCGAATCGTCGTGAGATTCAGGAAGCGCTTGCAGGCAATCTTTGCCGCTGCACCGGCTACATCAAGATCTACGAAGCGGTGGAATTGGCAGCCGCTCGCATGCGAGGGGAAGAAACTGAGCCGGCCAGAGAGAGTATCTACGGGTTTGATGTCTAGACGATGAATAACAACAACGGAAAAAATGGCAATCAGAAAAAGGTAATCGGGAGACCCTTTCGCAAGGTCGATGCGCGAGCCAAATGTATCGGACAGACAAAGTTTGCCGATGACATCGTTCTTCCGCGAATGCTCTTCTGCAAAATGCTTCGCAGCCCGGTACCGCACGCTCTGATCAAACACATCGACGTTTCAAAAGCACTGAAGCTGCCGGGAGTCGTCGCCGTTTTGACCGGTCAGGACTTGCCGATCCCGTACGGCATATTGCCGGTCAGCCAGGATGAACACGCGCTGTGCATCGAGAAAGTGCGCTTCATCGGAGATCCGGTTGCCGCGATTGCCGCCCTCGATGAAGACACCGCTTTCGATGCGATGGACTTGATAGACGTCGAGTATGAAAGACTCGATTCAGTGGCGTCGATTGAAGATGCGCTAAAGAGCGGAACAGCGCGAATCCACGAGTACGGCGACGGTGAGAACGTTCACAAGAAGGTGTCGCTGGAATTCGGCGACGTGGAGGAAGGCTTCGCGGACGCCGATCTTGTCAGAGAAGACGTGTTCTTCTACGAAGGCAATACTCACCTGCCGTTGGAGCAGCACGCCGCGGTCGCCATGCTCGATCCCGATGACAAGCTGACCCTGTGGAGCTCGACTCAAACCCCTCACTATGTGCATCGCGCGCTTGCAAAAGTGCTGGAGATGCCCGCCACTCACATTCGCGTGATCGCGACGCCGAACGGCGGGGGCTTCGGCGGCAAAAGCGATCCGTTCAATCACGAGATTGTAGTTGCGAAGCTGGCGATGATGACCGGCCGCCCGGTCAAGATCACTCTAACGCGCGAGGAAGTCTTCTACTGTCATCGCGGGCGGCATCCGGTGTTGATGTGGGTGAAGACCGGCGCAAAGAAAGACGGCGCGATTACCGCAATGCACTTCCGCTCGTTTCTCGATGGCGGCGCTTATGGAAGCTACGGCGTTGCGAGCACGTTCTACACGGGCGCGCTTCAGACGGTGACTTATGACGTGCCCCGTTACAAGTTCGAGGGGTTGCGAGTGTTTACAAACAAACCTCCTTGCGGACCGAAGAGAGGACACGGAACGCCTCAACCTCGATTCGCGCTCGAGGTTCAAATCGATAAAATCGCGGAACAGCTCGGACTCGATCCGGTCGAAATGCGCCGGCAACATCTCGTGAAGCCGAACACCATCACCGCGAATTATCTTCGCGTTGGCAGCATCGGACTCGGCGAGTGCATAGACAAAATTGTCGTCGCTTCGGATTGGAAGAACAAATACAAAAAGCTGCCTTACGGCAAAGGCGTAGGCTTCGCCTGCAGCTCATACATTTGCGGCGCCGGCTTGCCGATCTACTGGAACAACATGCCGCATTCGGGTGTGCAGCTTAGACTGGACCGGCAGGGCGGCGTTTGCGTGATGTGCGGTTCGATCGATATCGGGCAGGGTTCGGATTCGATTCTTGCGTACATAGTCGCCGAAGTGCTTGGCATAGACCCTTTCGACATCCGAGTAATCACCGCCGACACCGATCTAACGCCGGTCGATTTGGGCAGCTATTCGAGCCGCGTAACTTTGATGACCGGTCACGCAGCCCTGCAGGCAGCCGAGCGCGCTCGGGAACTGCTGGCGAAAGCTGTCGCGGAGAAACTCGACGTGCCGACTGAGTGCATTTCATTCTCCGATCGCCGAGTGTTCGATGTTGAAGACGCGGAGCGAGGCATGACCTTTGCCGAAGCCATTCAGCTTGCCGAATCGAAGTTCGGCACGATCGGAACGGTTGGCTCTTATACGCCGCCGCGCTCGCCGGGCAAGTACAAAGGAGCGGGCGTGGGACCTTCGCCGGCTTACAGCTACTCGGCGGCGGTCGCCGAAGTTGATGTCGATCCCGAAACAGGAATCGCAATCGTCGAGCGAGTCTGGATCGCTCACGACATCGGGCAGTCGATCAATCCGGCGCTGGTGATGGGGCAGGTTGAAGGCAGCGTTTACATGGGACTCGGCGAAGCACTGATGGAAGAGATGACGTATCGGGGAAATCGAAACGTCGTGCACAAGTTTCCGTCGATGCTTGAATACAAGAGCCCAACTACTCTAGAGATGTGCGACGTTAAAACAATTCTTGTCGAAGACCCCGATCCGAACGGTCCATTCGGCGCAAAGGAAGTAGGGCAAGGCCCGCTGCTGCCGGTCCCACCCGCGGTAGTGAACGCAATCTACGATGCGGTCGGAGTTCGCATCGACGAAGTTCCGGCAACGCCGGAAAAGGTCCTTGCGGCTCTTCGAGCGAAGGCTCAGGGGAAGGACGGACGCTTCGGTCCGAAATCGGCGCCGGATGTTGAGTGGCCTGAACCGATCCGGGTTCCGACTCCCGCGGAAGGCGGAGACGGAAAGGAGCTTCCACGCGTCGCAGTGCACTCATAACAAGTTACGAAGAAAGAAAGGGAGTTGTATGAAGAAGAAAAGAGATGAGAAGTTGGATGAGCTGAGGCCTGAGTATGATCTTAGCAAACTTAAGTTCATTGGACGTGGACTCTATGCAGAGCGATATCGCTCCGGGACCAATCTTGTTCTGTTGGAGCCTGACGTGAGGAAAGCGTTTCCCGATGATGAATCTGTCAACGAAGCTTTGCGGGTGATCGCGAAGGTAGCAAAGCGACAAGCCTCACGGGTTCACAAAGCTCCAGTGGGGAAGCGCCCATGACGCTCGAAGAGTATTGGAATCAGGACGCTTCGCATCAGGAGCAGAAGTTCTATACGGCGTTTTGCCTGCTAGGGTCTGCTTGTAACGTTGTCTCGGTGACTCGGCTCCGCGAGCTTCATGAGATTGCGGAGGACCACAATGAAAGACAAAGTTGATCCACAACATGAGGACGCCATACATTCAGTGCGCATCGACGGCCCGCGCAAGGTAGCGCTTGAGGCGGGAGGTAAGAGGTATATACAGTTCGCAGCAACAAAAGGAGCGAATGTTACGCGAGAGGTAAGCGTAAAGGTCAAGCTTACTAACGGTGGGGACGAAGCCCTGGTTCGGCGAGGATTGCTAACGGCCGACAAAGTCCGCGCCTATGAAGCTGACGCACTTGTCGACACAGGCGCGGTAAAGTCCATCTTGCCTGTTCAGGTTGTTCAGCAATTGGGCCTCGCAATAGTCGGCAAGACCAGGGCGAGGTACGCCAATGATTCGGGCGAAGATGTCGACATTACTGAAATGGTTGGCATCGAAATAAACGGCCGCCGCACGACTGAAGAAGCATTAGTGCTCGGCTCGGGCGTGCTGATCGGACAAACTGTACTGGAGAGCCTCGATCTGCTTGTCGATTGTGTTGCTCACCGGCTGGTACCAAATCCAGAGCATCCTGACCAGCCGGTGATCAACGTCAGGTGAGCGCAGCCTATGATGAGACTTCCAAAATTCACTTACCGCGTGCCGAAGTTGGTCTCGGACGCGGTGAACATGATCGGCGACGCTGGGCCTGAAGCGATGTTTGTCGCCGGGGGCACCGATCTCTACCCGAACATGAAACGCCGGCAGCAGACGCCGAAGACTGTGGTCTCGGTGACTCGACTGCGCGAGCTTCATGAGATTCGCGGCGATAAGAACAGCGGAATGTCTATCGGCTCGTCGGTGTCGTTGACCGAGATTTGTGAGCATCCAACCATTAATCGTGACTATCCATTTGTCGCCGATGCTGCACGGCTGATCTCGACTCCCATTTTGCGGAACATGGGAACTATCGGGGGCAATCTGCTGCTCGACACGCGCTGCAATTACTATGATCAGAATTACGAATGGCGAAAGGGAATCAACTTCTGCATGAAGAAGGATGGCGATATCTGCTGGGTCGCGCCTTCGAGCCCGAAGTGCTGGGCCGTTCAGTCATCCGATCTCGTCCCGTTGATGGTCGCGATTGGAGCGACAGTGAAGCTCGTGTCTCCGAGTGGAGAACGAATGTTTGAAGCTCGCGAGCTCTATAACGACGACGGCATTCAGTATTTGAATAAGCGGCCGGATGAGTTGTTGACGGAGATTCATTTGCCGCCGCGAAACGGTCTGCGCGCCGTGTATAAGAAGCTGCGACGAAGGGAAGCTTTCGACTTCCCGGTGCTCGGCGTAGCCGCGGCTCTGGACGTTGCTCCCGATGGGACGGTGCGTGATGCGAAACTCATTCTTGGCGGCGTGTCGCCCGCTCCGATTGAAGTCACCGAAGCACAACAGGCCTTGATCGGAAAGCCGTTGGACCTCGAGCGAATCAATGAAGCCGCTGAAGCGTGTTATTTGAAGGCCCGGCCCTTGGATAACACCGACTATGTAATGGGCTGGCGCAAGCAGATGGCTCGCCCGTTTGTGCAGCGCGCGCTTGAAGAACTGCGACGGCAACTATCGTAGATCGCCATGTAGGGGCGGCCCTCCGTGGCCGCCCCTCAGTGGATGGCGAAAGAATTCTGATTGCGGAGAGGGGCGGCCACGGAGGGCCGCCCCTACATGCCGTTTACGAAACTGGATCATCCTGGATAATGCGATGAGCAAGAGCAGCAAACAACCTTACAACGTACCCGATGTCCTCGGGCACTTCGGGTCGTACGGCGGGCGGTTCGTTCCCGAAACGTTGATGCATCCGCTCGAGCAACTGACCGCCGCCTACAATGTCGCAAAGGACGATCCCGGGTTTCATCAAGAGCTGGACTACCTGCTTTCCAGCTACGTAGGCCGGCCGACTCCGCTGTTCTTTGCCGAAAGACTGACCAATCATCTCGGCGGCGCTCGAATCTATCTCAAGCGCGAAGACCTCTGCCACACCGGCGCTCACAAAATTAACAACGCGATCGGGCAAGCCTTGCTCGCGAGGCGAATGGGCAAGACTCGAATCATCGCCGAAACGGGCGCGGGACAGCACGGCGTGGCGAGCGCTACCGTGTGTGCGCTGATGAAATTGAACTGCGTCGTCTACATGGGCACCGAAGACATGCGCCGTCAGGAGTTGAATGTTTTTAGAATGCGTTTGCTCGGCGCCGAAGTAGTCGGCGTCGAGTCCGGCAGTCGCACGCTCAAGGACGCGATCAACGAAGCGCTTCGCGATTGGGTGACGAACGTAGCGGACACTTATTATCTGTTGGGCTCGGTGATGGGTCCTCATCCATATCCGGTAATGGTTCGCGACTTTCAATCAGTGATCGGCCGCGAAGCTCGCACGCAGATACTCGAAGCCGAGGGCCGCTTGCCTGATCTATTGATCGCTTGCGTAGGCGGCGGAAGCAACTCGATCGGTCTATTTCATGAGTTTATCGCTGACGAAAGCGTTCGGATGATCGGCGTAGAAGCCGGCGGCCGAGGCTCGATGCTTGGCGAACACGCGGCGCGATTCAGCGGCGGCAGCCCGGGAGTGTTACAGGGAACTCGCAGCTACATCCTGCAGGACGAGCACGGGCAGATCTCGACTACACATTCGGTCTCGGCTGGATTGGACTACTCAGCGATCGGCCCCGAGCACGCTTATCTTCATGACATCGGCCGCATTAGTTATTCGAGCGCCAGCGATTCCGAAGCGCTCGAAGCTTTTCAGTTATTGGCGCAACTTGAAGGGCTCATCCCGGCGCTCGAGAGCGCTCACGCGATAGCTGAAGTGATAAAAGTAGCGCCTTCAATGACGAACGCGCAGATTATTGTAGTGAATCTGTCGGGTCGCGGCGATAAGGATGTGAATACCGTTGCCGAGAGTTTGAGAAACACCTAGCCGAACCTATCTGGCAGAAAACCTTCCTGGGCAAATTGAGTTGTATGTGACGAGGAGTCATCCTTGGAAAGGTTTGAGTTTGTCATCGAAGGTCCGGCGGTTTCGTTGCGGGCAAAGAAGACCAATACCAGGCGCTATCAGAAGTGGATCCGTAAAGTGAGAGCAGCCGCCCGAGAGCAATGGCCGGAGGGCCTGGCACCGAGCAATAGTCAAAACATCACCGTCGCCATCGTAAACTATTACACGCTGGCTCCGCCTGACGTCGATAACATCATCAAGCCGATTCTCGATGGCCTGGAAACGGTGGCTTACTCTAACGATCAACAAGTGCACAGGGTCATCAGCGAGAAGCTCGATCGATCGAACGTCGCTCGCTTAGGGGACCCATCAGCGCTAGTGATGACCGCGCTTGAGAATTACACTGAGGTGTTGCACATTATGGTTTACTGGAATCCGGAGGATTAGAACCATGGCCAGTAGTGTCGTGATAACCGAAGACGTTCGTCTTTACGATATTGCAGAGGAGTATAAGAACCGCGGCTACAAGGTCACAGTTTCCCCGCCTGCGAAAAAACTGCCAAAGTTCTTGAGCAGATTCAGGCCCGATCTTGTCGCCGAAGGAGCGCACGAGTCAGTAGTCGTTGAAGTGCAGTCACCCAGCAGAAAGCGTGGAAGCGATTATTGGACTGCTCTGTCGGACGTCTTGCAAAAGCATCCAGGCTGGCGACTCGATCTTGTTTTGAACGGCGCGTCTGAACGCCCTCCCAAAACTATTGATGAGCAGTTGGTGAGGACGAGACTCGATGAAGGACGGAGTCTCGCTGAACAAGGAATGTTAGCTGCGTCATTGCTTATTACCTGGTCTGCGATTGAAGCCGCCATGCGCCTAGCTTGTAGCCGCAACGACGTCGAACTGCCGGATTTGCGAACTGCGACAGTCATAACAAGGCTTTACACCGATGGGGTCATTGAACGAGAAGAATACGATTTCCTGGTTAAGAGCATGCGAGTGCGAGATAAAGTTGCGCATGGGTTCGAGCAAAGAGGAATAAGAGCTGGCTCTCTAAGGCGTCTAGAGCGGATTTCATTGCGGCTATTGGACTGAGTCTCGCGCGCCGGATTTGCGAACTCAGACTATTCGGCGTTGGAGCCCCGAGCACGCTTGACTTCACGACACCCGACCCTTTGACTTGAAAGCCAAGCCTTTTCAAAGTAGCCTCGCTCACTGAAACGGGTTGGAAGAGGTGCTGTTTTTCACAGGCCGACGGAACCGAAATCTGTACGCTTCGCCATTGCGGGGAGATCAGTTCAAAATAGTTAGGTTCCCCAATCGAGGAATTCGCCGCTGGTCAGCAAAAAGGAGACAGAGCATATGAATACTGGTGATCCTTTCTACATAAACAGTGATGACGTTGAACAATTGATCGCGATTCTCAAGGATGGCTTAGAGCGCAGTGCTGGCCAAGACCCAACTATAGGAGCCATTAGACGCTTGGCAGACCTCAAGGCAAACGTCGCTGAGCCCTGGCTGCGCCGAGCATTGAATCACTCAAACATAACTGTCAAAACAGAGGCGGCTTTGGCTCTGTACAAGCTCGGCGACTTCTCTGCTGGCCTGGACGCTCTAATCGCTTTAGTTTCTGATGATCGGAGCGCAGTAAGTGCAATACGCGCTCTAGCCAAGACGGAGGATACGAGGGCAATTGAGGCTTTGGAGAACTTAAAGAGTTCTTCCAGAGGGCGCTCCCTTATGTTCAACGGTGATCTGACGCCTCTAAATACAATCATCGATAGAGTTCTCCGTGATGCTATGCCAAGGCAATTCCCTCCACCAGGGAGCGGTGACTCTCATTCCAGCTCCCAATCCAAAGCGGCTGTTTCATCGCCACTGCTGTGTTTGGTTCGCAGCTTTCTCCGGAGGTATTGGTGTTTCGTGGTTTCCGAGATGACGTTTTGCTACCCTCAAGATTGGGCAGAGTCTTTGTCGGCCTCTACTATTCTGCGTCTCCACTTTTGGCCTCCTTTATTTCTAGGCATCGTTTCGTGCGCAGAGTCACACGGCGAGTTTTGCTTCAACCAATTCTCGGCCTGCTCAAGTTACCAAGGGGGACTACGTATGGGGGCTCCAACGATCGGAACCGAAAAGTCAGGTAGCGGCAAGACCTTCAAGGTGGCAAAGGGACCAGTATTCGCACGAAGTATAGGTAGACTGGGCTAGCTGGTCGTACGTCGGGAAGCATATTTAGCTAGAGAAGCGATGACTAAGGCTGAAGCATGGCTCTACACCAAATAAGTCGAAGGCCGGTTTTCGCCGAAAGGCGTCCAAACGAATATAGTTGAACTGGAAGATCGAACCATGACGCTCGAGGAAATCAAGCATCAATATCCAAATCAATGGGTACTCATCGAGTTCACTCGACTGGACGACGACTTGATCGTGGTCGATGGTAAAGTGATCGCTCATTCTCCCAGCCGGATAGCGATCGATAAGAAACTTGCGCCGCTAAGGAACGAGCGAATCGCTGTCGAGTTCACCGGCGAAGGCGACACCGGAGAAACCTACCTGATTCCAGCAATCATGAAAGAACCCAATGGCTCGAATCGAAGCGAAGTTCAACAACCTTAGGCTTGAGGAGAGCAAGGGCTTCATCCCGTACATCACTGCGGGAGACCCTTCTCTCGAAGCCACCGAGCAGATCATTCTCGAACTTGAACGCAGCGGCGCTGACATCATCGAGCTTGGAGTGCCGTTCTCCGATCCGATCGCAGACGGGCCGGTGATTCAAAGGGCGTCCGAGCGTGCGCTGGCTAACAATGTCAGTGTGCGCGATTGTCTCGAAGTCGTTAGCCGAGTTCGCAAGCAGAGCCAAATTCCAATTGTTCTTTTCAGCTACTTGAATCCACTCTTATCGATCGGCCTCGATCGGCTTGGTGACGAACTGAAGAGCGCCGGTGTTGACGGAGTGCTCGGCACTGATCTTGTGCCCGAAGAAGCCGAGCAGTTTAGAGCGGTGCTGCATTCGTCAGACATCGATTTGATCTTTCTCGTAGCCCCCACCAGTACCGACGAACGGCTCAAGTTAATCGCTGAAGCAAGCAGCGGTTTCATATATGCCGTGTCACGCGCCGGCGTGACTGGCGTCAGGCAGAGCTTGTCAGAGGCGGCTTCAACTCTCGTTCAGCGAGTAAAACGATTCACTGATCTGCCAGTCGCCGTCGGGTTCGGTATCTCAACTCCCGATCAAGTCAACGAGGTCTGGCAACATGCCGATGCAGCAGTCGTAGGCAGCCGCATCGTCGCCGAGATCGAGAACAATGCAGGCGATCCGGCTCTGGTTGAAAAGGTTGGCGCACTCACTCGATGGCTAGTCTCAGGGCGGTCTCCTCTCTCTTGACCGCGCGAATTCCGATACACCTCACCCGCTTATCATTGCTGCTTTCGCCTCACACGCATAAACTATTGGCCGTCAATGTGATCATCATAAGCCTGTAAGACGTGCCTCCGCGGGCGCCGCTTCCATACCTGAGCGCGCGCATCCGCCGGAAGAGAGCGCCCACAGAGCGACGCCCTTACAGGCTGGCGGAGATTGACTTTGAAGATCGAGGACTGGCGAGACGAGATTGATCGACTGGATGAGCAGTTGGTGAAGCTGCTCAACGCGCGCTCGCAGTGCGCCATCGAGCTTGGAAGAATAAAACGTGAGCTGGGGTTGGCGATTTATTCGCCCGATCGCGAGAGGGAAGTTATAACTCATGTGATGAGCATTAATCCGGGGCCGCTCGATCGCGATGCGGTGCGACGGCTGTTTGAGAGGATTATCGATGAGTCACGCCGCATCGAGCGGGTGACTGTAGAGAAAGAGACGAAGAGAAAGAAGAAGAGATAGGGCTTAGCGACGTTGCGGCTTGGCGTTGATACGTTGAGCGCAAAGACGCAAAGGACCGCAAAGCACGCGAAGAAGAGAGGCTAAGAAGGGGTCATAGAAATGGTCATTGTGATGGAGGAGACTGCCGCTGAGGAGCAGATCTCCGGCGTGATAGACAAGCTGGTGCGATTGGGATTCGATATTCATCGCTCCACCGGCGTGCGGCACACGGTGCTTGGAGCGGTCGGCGAACACGATATCGACTGGCGGGATATCGAATTGCTCGACGGCGTCAAGGAGGTGCTGCGAATAACGGCGCCTTACAAACTGGCCAGCAAGGGCTTCAAGGCTGAACCTACTAAAATCAAAATCAAGGACGTAGTCATCGGCGGGCGCGAAGTCATAGTAATGGCCGGGCCTTGCACAGTCGAGAGCCGCGACCAGGTGATGTCGATCGCAGAGATCGTGGCGCATGGCGGAGCGAAGGTGCTTCGTGGGGGCGCCTTCAAGCCGCGCACGTCGCCCTATTCATTTCAGGGACTCGGTGAGGAAGGGCTCAAGTACCTGAGACAAGCCGCCGATCGTCACGATCTGCTTGTAGTTTCGGAGGTGATGGAGCCGTCGCAGATACCGTTGTTTATTCGCTACGTCGACATACTTCAGATCGGCGCGCGCAACATGCAGAACTTCAACCTGCTTCGTGAAGTCGGCCGCATCAACAAGCCGGTGTTGCTCAAGCGCGGGCCGGCGGCGACTATCGAGGAGACTTTGCTTGCGGCTGAATACATTATGTCGGGCGGCAATCATGAGGTAATTCTCTGCGAGAGAGGGATCCGAACTTTCGAGCCGTATCTCAGAAACACATTTGATATTTCGGCGATCCCGGTTTTCAAGAAGCTCTCTCATCTGCCAGTGGCCGGTGATCCAAGTCACGCGACCGGTCGTCGCGATAAGGTTCCACCGGTCGCTCAAGCGGCCGTTGCGGCGGGAGCTGATGCGTTGTTGATCGAGGTTCACAACGATCCCGAAAACGCATTATGCGACGGCGCTCAGTCATTGTTGCCCGACCAATTCGAGCAGTTGATGCACCGGATCAGATTGATCGCGCAGGCGGTCGACCGCGAAGTAGCTCCGGGCGTGGAAGAGGCGCTGGTGAAGTGAGGATGGAAGATTGAGGATGGAGGATTGAAGATTGAGTGGAGAGGTGGCGGATCGATCCTCGATCTTCAATCCTCCATCCCCGCCGCCGGGTCCCAGTGAGTTCTTATGCTCTTCAAGCACATTGCCATCGTAGGAGTTGGATTGATTGGCGGATCGTTCGCGCTAGCCGTGCGGCGGGCCGGAGTGTGCGAACGAATAACGGGATGGGATAGCCAGGAAGTTCTCGATCAGTCAATGGCTCGTGGTGTCATCGATGGAGTTGAGCGTGCTTTCGAATCGGGCGAAACGAGCGATGCGGATCTTGTCTACCTGGCGGCGCCGGTCGGGGCTATAGTGAGTTTTCTGCGCACTCGATCAAGGTCGCTCAAGCCGGGCGCTATAGTCAGCGACGCCGGCAGCACCAAGCGGGACATATGCCGAATCGCGCGCAAGGCGCTATCACGCGAGGTTATTTTCATCGGCGGGCATCCGATGGCTGGAAGCGAAAGATCCGGTGTTGAATTCGCCGATGCTGATTTGTTTCGAGGAGCCGCTTATGCGCTGATACTAGGCGACGACGCGAGCCCGGATGCGGTACGGGCGATGGTTGATACGGTCACGAGTATTGGAGCGACACCGATTTCATTGACCGCGGAGCAACACGACAGGATCGCCGCGCGCATCAGCCACTCGCCGCAGTTGGTCTCGACTGCGTTGGCGCTTGCGGTCGGGCGGACAAGTGACGCGCAAGCTCTCTCGCTCGCCGGAAGCGGCGTACTCGATATGACACGACTCGCGGAAAGCAGATGGTCGGTGTGGGAAGATATTTGCCGCACTAACTCTGATGAGATTACTTCCGCGCTTGACGATACGATCGCCCAGATGGAAGCAGTGAGGTCGGCAATTTCAAGCGGTGATTTTTCGAGCGCAGGTGATATGTTTACGGCGGCGGGCGAGAGCGCGCGCCTGCTTCGTGAATCGAAAAGAAGCGCCGGCTAATGCCGGTACTCTGAACACTCGAATGATTGCATTTCTCTAAAGAGCGAATAACGAATGGCAACATACGTAATAGGAGATATCCACGGCCGGCTGGCCTTGTTGGATCAGCTCATCAGCAATGTCCCCTGGGATGTTGCTCACGACAAGATCGTCTTTCTCGGCGATATGATCGACCGAGGATACGACGCGCCGGGCGTCGTCAATCGCGTGATCGAGCTTACGCAAGGGAATCCCAACGTCGTCGTGCTGCGCGGCAACCATGAGCAGATGATGCTCGATTGTTTGGACTACGGCGACTTGCAATGGCTGATACCGGAGAACGGCGGACTCGCGAGTCTTTCGGCGTACGGGTTTGAGCTCGAGCAGCTCAGGGACGTGTCGGATATCAAGATCCCCGAAGCGCACGTCCAGTTCGTCCGGACCCTTCCGTTTTATCACGAAGACGATCAGGCTATTTACGTCCACGCAGGGCTGGTTCCGGGAGAGCATCCGTCGGAGACCGACACGGATGTGCTGGTGTGGACCCGTGACCTGGATTTCTTCAAGGGCTATCAGGGCAAGCTCTGCTTCTTCGGCCACACGCCGACTGCTTTTCTCCCGCGGGAGGGCCGCAGCCGGCGCTGGGGGATTTACATCCACAATAGCTGTGTAGGCATGGATACAAGCGGAGAGGACGGAAGCCCGTTGTCCTGCTTGCAGGTCGAAACATTCACCCTATACCAATCTTATCCTTCAGGCACGGTCGAGGTGGAGCGAATGAGAAATCGCAAGCCCTCGGCCGCCGCGGCCCGCATTGCTCCGTGAAGCGCCCCCGGAATGACGACAACTGATTCGATTCGGAAGTGCGTCTATTGCCTCGTCTGCGTGACCCTGATCACCGTCTGGGGCTGCAGCAACCGAGTGCTTCTTGACGAGCGCTTTAACGATACGCGGTTGATCAACTGGGAGGTTGTTGATGATCCCGACACGATCGAGGGGCCATCGGATTGGCGAGTCGAAGCCGACGGATGGGTGCATCAGCGCAGCAATATCTGGGGTCGCAGAGGAGACTTCCTCGGACGATGGCACGGCACATATCTGACCGCCGGCGAAGAGCGTTGGGAGAATTACACGCTTACCTTGACGGCTAAACCGGAGGACGACGACGGTTTTGGTGTGGTGTTTCGGTATCAGGACCCCGAGCACTTCTACCGATTGCTGTTGCTTCAGGATGGGATGAGCGGCGGTCCAATCACCAGATTGGACAGGCGTGAAGGCGCCGACTACACTGAGCTTTGGTCAAACCAAAAGGGCTATCGACCGGGCAACGAGATGGCGATCGAAGTCACAGTTCATGGAGATGTAATAACGGCCTCGGTTGATGGGAAGCAGTTGTGCGAGGTGAAGGACGCACATTATTCGCGGGGAAAGATTGGGCTGTT
>DATNBZ010000093.1:0-80383 GCA_035607285.1 Blastocatellia bacterium
GGAAGGACAAGCCCCGTAAACGGGGCTACGCTCAGTCAGTGCGTCGATCACCCAGGCGTGAACGCCTGGGCTAGTGAAAACTAGAGCTGCGTTAGTGAAAAAACTAGAGCTGCGTTAGTGAAAAAACTAGAGCTGCGTTAGTGACAGAGCGTAAGAGAGACAAGGTAACCTCATGACGCAGAAACACGGCTACCGACTATTAGCAACGCAGGAATATATCACCACCCGAGGTTGAGGCGCGTCACGGTGAACTGTAGAATGACAGACGTAACACGCTCTCAACAATCAAACTCACAAAATCGGAGGCTCTTTTGATCGAAACAATTCAACAAGCTCTCAAAGAAGCGAATCTCGACGGCTGGCTGTTCTACAGTTTTCGCGACAGCGATCCGATCGCGTCGAACATTTTGTCGATGCCAACCGAAGGACACCTGGCGACGCGCCGGTGGTTTTACTATGTGCCGCAGTCGGGCGAGCCTACCCGCATACTTCATTCGATAGAGCGCGGTGTGTTGGATCATCTGCCGGGTAACAAGTTGATCTACCTCCCGTGGCAGCAGCTTCACAGCCATTTGAAGAGCACGCTCACCGCATCCTCGGCACACCCGCGCGTTGCGATGCAATATTCCGCGGAAGCCGCGATTCCTTATCTGTCGAGAGTGGATGCGGGAACGGTTGAGTTGATTCGCTCGTTCGGGGTTGAAATCGTTTCATCGGCCGATCTGGTTCAGCGTTTTGAGTCGGCCTGGGGAGATGAGCAGCTTGCGATGCACGACGAAGCCGCGCGTGGGCTCTACGAATCAGTCAAGAGCGCATTCGAGGAAATCGGCAGGCGAATCAAAGCGGGAACTCCTACGACCGAGTACGACATTCAGCAATACATTTTGAATTGCTTCACCGACAGAGGAATGTTCAGCAAGGATCCGCCGATCGTCGCGGTAAACGGCAACAGCGCGATGCCTCACTACGGGCCGACCGCCGAGCAGCACTCGGCTATCAACAAAGGCGATTTCGTGCTGATAGACCTGTGGGCTAAACTCGATCGCCCGAACTCTGTCTACGCCGACATCACGTGGACATCATTCGTAGGCGAGCAAGTGCCTGACGAAGTGACTAAAGTGTTCAACGTAGTTCGAGACGGTCGCGACGCGGCTACGGAGTACGTCAAAGAAGCGTTCGCCGCCGGCCGCACGATCTACGGTTGGCAGGTAGACGACGTTTGCAGAAACGTAATTCAAGAAGCCGGCTACGGCGAGTACTTCATCCATCGCACGGGTCATAACATTCACACCGAAGTTCATGGTAACGGCGCGAACATCGATAACCTCGAGACAAAAGATGATCGAGTGTTGATCCCTCGCACGTGCTTTTCTATCGAGCCGGGCATTTATCTGGAAGGGAAGTTCGGCGTGCGGAGCGAGATCGACGTGTACGTCGGAGACCGCGAAGCTCGCGTGACGGGAGGCGAGCCGCAGAAGGAAGTGGTCGCGATATTAGCGTGAGACGATTGGTGCAGTGCAGAATTGAGTTCTGAAGTGATCTGAACAGCCGGAATCAGATTAGCGCCAAGCCGGACCCAAGGTAGCGATTGGAAAGGCAGGAATGGCATCTCTTTTTGCGGTGTAATCTCGGCGACCGGAAGCGATTGCCTCACGGACAGTATCACTAATGTCGTTACCTTGAGAATTGGATTCCTCGCTGAAGAGTATTTGCCCCTCTGTCACCTCACGCAGATACTCACGCAAGAGAACCGGCAGCTTTTGCATTTGATGGCTTAAGATGTAGTGGGCGCAGATTGCATACGGGCCGTGGAGATCACGAGCAACGTCACGGAGTACTTCGGCAACCTCAAGAAGGGGGTCAGGAAGAATCGGCTGAGCTCGAATGAAGGACGGTGGCGGCAGTTCACCTTGGTATGGGACTGCGATTCTCACGAGTCCAGTAAGTTGCGGGTAGCTGCCGGTGACTTTACTCCACAACCAAGCAACGCGCACGAGAGGCGGCTCGTTGGAGATGGCCTCAGGCTTCAGATCTTTTGGCTCAAAGACGCGTTCAAGCCCGGGCGCCTGAAGGCGACAACGCTCCACGAATCGGCTCATCTCCGGGTCGTGCGCGTGATTGTTGTTACGCACGAATTCCATTAGCCATGCTGCTCCGACCTCGTTACAACGCTCTAGCACTATCTCGGGAAGACTTAGGTCCATCGAACTCTCTTTGCTGCCCATGCCCTCTTGCAATATCTGCATCAGTACGGGCACCTCGGTTTCGAGCCGGAATCGCTCGTGCAAAGCATTATGGAACCGCGGCGATAGCCTTTCCCAGTGAATGAGAGTGTATACGCCCGCTAACGTTCGGAATTCTGCATCATCATGATCGAGATATCTGCAGAGCAAGTCGAGTAGTTCGGACGGGGGCTGGTTCACATCCCCATCAAATAGACCAGAATAGATGTTTCGCAGTGCCGCGGATGGCTCGGTCCACGCTGTATTTGTGGCATGGTCGATCAAGATGGCATTCTTCCACCGTTGCGGGAACCGGGACCAGAATACACTCGCCAGGCTGCCCAGAACGTAAGCGAACCGGCTCGGCTCCGACACAGCCATATTGTCAAACACCTCCCTCAACTCCGCGGGAGCTTGATTGAGATGAGAGACCATGTGGTACCACGGCTGAGTAAAGGAACTTACACCCATCGCAGGTCGCCCCTGTTGAACTAGGATGTTGTAGAAAGACCAGACGTCAAAATCGAAGATTCCCATATAGCGAAACAGATGACATGCCCACCAAATCAGGCGCGGGTCATCTCCGCGAAGCATTTGTATGAATGCCGTCCTCAAGACAGGAGGCACTTGGCTCCACTGACGCAGCAACCGATTTACCGCGTCACGATAGTCTATGAAAGACGGTTCGATGATCGCGGGCAGTTCAGCTGCTAGTTCTTCCAGAGCGCTCCCGTCCAAGCGAGCAGATTCTTCAACGCGACGAGACTCGTCAAGTACGAAATCAAGAAGGAAATGAGCAAGCATCTTTTTGTGCTCGACCGCTTGGCGATAGTCATGAAAATACTTTAATGCCGACGCCAAGCGATTCAGAAATCCCATACCGTTCTGGATGATCTCTCTTCGTGCCGCTTCAACGACCGATGAATGAGATGCCGTGAGATGCACGCCCCAGCTCATCGGCACGCCACCAGCGAAAAGTACATTCGAGTTGTCATATTCGCGTGGGTAATAGATCGGCCAATATTTCGCCCGTGCTGCGGCATCATGCGCTTGAGCGTCCCCAGGAAGTGACAGTCCTAGGTGCAGACGTGCGTAGACGGAGCCAAAGTCGTTATGTTCGTAACCATCGTCTGCCAGAACCAACATCAACAGGAATAGGCGTTCAGCATCGGTCGAGGCACGGCAAAGAACCGCGATACGTTCTAATGCGGTGCTGGGAGTGCTACGCATGGAAGTGTAGACGGTGCTCCGAGTAGCAGGAATTGGTAGAGTGCCTACAATCAGTTCCACCTCCTGTGGCGTCTTCGCCCCCTTTGCAATGATTTCAGCAAGGCTTGCCGCTTGTGAATCATCGGCTTTTCCCGAAGCAGTAAGTAAGCGCTCGGCTAATTCAAAGAGTGGCCCGTTCTCATCTGAGCGCTGCGCTCGATAATTGTCTGGCCCCATATGAATAATGTTCATACCTATCGGCATACCAGATTTGCCAGATGAACTATCACGGCGTTGAGCAAGCCATCGGTCGAGCAAACCGTGACGAGTCGTCATCAAGAGCCGACAACCCTTCGCACTGCCCTCCTCCAAAATTCCCTCAACACAACCGTCTAGGTCGAAAAAATCGTAGGTGTGGATACTGTTATCGTATTCGGCGTCGGTGCGGCCAAAGGGATCTTCAATGAGAATTAGGGCGGCTGCGCGCAGACGGGCACCAATGAACTCCCACCGATTACCGGGTGGGTTGGGTGGAATCATGCCTAACCGCCGTGCCATAGCGCGTACGCGGACGGGGAAGCCTTCAGCAACTTCGGCAGATGCGATGATAGAGTTAGAGATGTTCGGCCCTGGTGGCTTTATCCATTCGATAGACCGACCAGTCCGAAAATGCCCGTACAGCAATTGTACAGCGGTATAGGTCTTTCCAATCGTCGGAGGACCGGCCAGCACGGTCAAAGGGCGGTCGGCCAGCGACTCTTCAATACGCCTAAGATTGTCCGGCGGGGCAAATCGCTCGTCTGGATTCAGACGAGACCAGTGGTTCAAGAATTCGTTATCGCGTTCCTCTCTCACCTCGGCGAAAAAACGATGCCAGGAGCGGTCTCGGAGTAACGCCTGGAGATCAGCAGCCGTCAGAGCGGTGTCACACGTTTCATAGAATGAAGCCGCTTTACCGGGTACCATCAGCAATACTTCTGGGACACCTGACTGCCACTGATTAAGCTCTTCGTTCAACGCATACTGAACTCGCCCATAGTAGTCAGGTGAGCAGCCCAGGACGATAATGTAAAGTTTCAAGTTAGCGTAGGCACGTGCCTCGGTAATTTGGCGCTTGAGGTTAGGTAAGAAGTCCCTGTCTCGTAGGTCATTGTCGGATTTGATCTGGAACCCGACGCCCGTGCTCGATTGCTGCCCCTCGATGTAAACATCTACTCCACGGTCGTTAATGCTTTCGGGATACTCGATGCGCACATGTTCAGGAAAAGCATTACGGCTGTTTTCCAGCCAGTTTACCAGCTTCGGCCCGAACCCCCCGCGACCGATCACCCCGCGTAGCCGCCGCCGTGTAGTGCCTTCGTCTTTGGTTGGCAGTGACAGACAATAGTTTCTGAGAATCTCGACTAGGCCGCTCATAAGACGACAGGGATTGTAGCGCGTAGTGATAGATAAATCACTACGACTGGAGCCGGCTCAGTCGATACTCTTCAATCACTTTTCTTTTTTCTCGTCCTGCTTCTTCCAGTTCCTCGAGCCACTTCTCCCGGAAGGGCGTAAGCGCGTCGCGTAAGGCTTCGGCGACGGCCAGGTTGCGGAACCATTTCTTGTTGGCGGGAACGATATACCAAGGGCGGCGCTTCGATGAGCACTCGTTCAACGCGTCTTCGTAAGCCGCAGTGTAATCGTACCAGTACTCGCGTTCCTTCCAATCACTGACCGAGAGCTTCCATGATTTCGTAGCGTCCTTCTCGCGTTCGAGCAGCCGCTCTTTTTGCTCGTCTTTGCTGATGTGCAAATAGAACTTGAGAACGATCGTCGACGAATCAACCAGCAATCGCTCGAACGCGTTGATGTGTTCATAACGCGAGCGCCAGACTTCCTTTGGCACCAGCTTGTGAACCCGCGCGACCAGAACGTCTTCGTAGTGGGAGCGATTGAATATCTTTATTTCTCCCGCGCGCGGCGTGTTGGTATGAATCCGCCAGAGGAAATCGTGAGCGAGCTCTTCTTCTGTAGGCACCTTGAATGAAGTCACCGAGCAGCTCTGTGAGTTCAACGGACCTGTTACGTGACGGATCGTACCGTCCTTGCCGCTCGTGTCGCGTCCCTGGAGGATGATCAGCATACTCTGGCGGCGTGCGGCGTAGAGAAGTTCCTGCAGCTCGACCAGCTCTTCGATCAGTTCTGCTGTTTTCTTCTCGGCGTGCTCGCGCTTCAGTCCTGCGTGTTCGTCGGGATCGAAATCATCAAGCTTGATCCGGGGTTCTCCGTCCAAACGATGCGCATAACTCATAGTGTTCTCCGGAGAGCAACAACAAGTTGCGACATGTAGGGGCGGCCCTCCGTGGCCGCCCCTCGGTGGATTACAGACTATCTCCGGTCGCGACTGAGGGGCGGCCACGGAGGGCCGCCCCTACATGGTGTTAACGCCGTAGAAGCTATTGACGCCGTGCGAGCTGTTGACGCCGTGCGAGCTGTTAACGCCGTAGAAGCTATCTCCTGTGTGACAAGGTTTGACGCCGTGCGAGCTGTTGACTCCGTGCGAGCGGTTGACGCCGTGCGAGCGGTTGACGCCAATCGAGTTGTTAACGCTCCTTGAGCTTCAATTCACGCTCTCGGGTTGAGAGATTATCATTGTTCGCCATACTGCCTGCCAACGGTCATTCTCTCGAACAAAAACAAGCAGGTCGCGGCCGGAGTCCTTGAAACGCTCGCCTCCCATCTCGTAATCAACCTCGTATGCGTAAGTCGACACTGCCGTGTTGCCGAACACTTCGATTCCCGCGTCGCCGATCTTGACGCCGTGAATAATCGCCTGGCTGCAGAACTCCGCGTAGCTCGCTATGCAAGCGTCTCTACCCTCGGACCGCCCCGTGAAGTCGGGATGGACCATTACAATGTTTTCGTGAAAGAACTCCACGAGATTTTCGGGGTGACCGCTCGCCCATGCCTCGTTCAATTGATGGATGATTTCCAGTATCTGGCGCATTGATTCCTCTGAAGCCATCTCGTCTCCTTCGAATGTGCCGTAGACTGTCCAGTCTGCGGGTCGGTTTTATCAACGAATTCATCCGCAGACTCGACAGTCTACGGTACATATCTCTTTCCGCAGACTCGACAGTCTACGGTACACATTCCTTGCGCAGACCAGACAAGCGACGGTTCATCACGCGGGCTGCTGTTGTGTAAGGCAGTGCAACGTTCCCAGACCCCACACGAGATCAACCGCGTGAATTCCAAGTACAGGACGGTCCGTGATTAACTCGCTCAAAATGCCGAGCGCATTGCGGTCATTCGGATCGTTGAACGTGGGAACCAGCACCGCGGCGTTCGCGATGTAGAAGTTAGCATAGCTCGCTGGAAGACGGCGCCCCTTGAACACAAGCGGCGCCGGCATCGGAAGCGAGACTATCTCGATCCTGGAGCCGTCTTCGAGCACCGCGTTCTGTAAGCGCTCGATGTTTTCCTCGAGCGGTTGATAATTGTAGTCACTCGATTCTCGCTCTCGGCATGCGACTACTGTTCGTGGATTCACGAAGCGGCAAATATCATCGACATGCCCGTGAGTGTCGTCGCCTTCAATTCCCCGGCCTAGCCAGATCACGTTTGTCACCCCAAGATTCTCGCCAAGCACCGATTCGAGATCTTCGCGCGACAACCCCGGATTTCGCACCTGCGTGTGCCGATCGAGTAAGCACTCTTCGGTGGTTATCAATGTTCCCCACCCGTTCACATCGATAGCTCCGCCTTCGAGCACGATCTCTCTTTCGCCAAAGCGGGCGTCGAAGGCCGTCAACCCGAGAGACTTCGCGGCCCGCATGGGAACCTGATTGTCTTTCTTCCAATCGTGATATTTGGCCCAGGCGTTGAATCGGAAACGAACGATCGCGACTTCATCCCGCCTGCCATTGCGTTTTACGAACATCGGGCCGAAGTCACGGGTCCAGCCTCGGTTGGTAGGAAAGCGAAAGAACTCGACTCGCGAAAGGTCGACGCCGGCGGTTGATAGGACGCGTTTCGCGCGCGCCTCGTGCTCTTTCGAGTTGACGATGATGCGCACGATTTCGCCGGACGCCAGTTTCTTGACTATCTCGCCGTAGACCCACGGGATCGTCGCGAACTTGCCCGGCCAATCTGTTCGATTGTGAGGCCAGCCTATCCAGGTCGCTTCGTGAGGGGCCCACTCCGCCGGCATGCGAAAGCCCGATCCCCGGGCGCGCAGAGAAGTGGGAAGTGAAGTCATTCGTGTTATTCGACGAGATCAAGAAACCGCTGGTCGACTCCGCTGTAAGCGTCGATTCGCCGGTCGCGCAGGAAGGGCCAGTTGCGCCGCACTTCTTCGATGCGAGCCGGGTCGACTTCGCCGATCAATACCTCTTCGCGATTCGTAGACGCCTCTGCGATCACGATTCCAAACGGATCGCTTAGAAAAGACGAGCCCCAAAACTCAATGCCCGCGCCGCCGTCAGCAGGTTTCTCGTGTCCTACTCGATTGACTGCGGCTACGTAAACTCCATTAGCGATCGAGTGCGAGCGCTGAATCGTCTGCCAGGCTTCGCGTTGCGCGGCGCCGTGAATTTCTTTTTCGTGCGGATGCCACCCGATCGCTGTCGGATAGAAGAGCACGCTCGCTCCTCGCATAGCCGTGAGCCTTGCGCCTTCCGGGTACCACTGGTCCCAGCATATCAAGGTGCCGATCTTTCCTACTGAAGTATCGAAGGCTCGAAACCCGAGATCGCCCGGAGTGAAGTAAAACTTCTCGTAATAAGCCGGATCATCGGGTATGTGCATCTTTCGATACAAACCCGAAATCTTGCCCTCGGTATCGATGATGGCTGCGCTATTGTGATAGAGCCCGGCGGCGCGGCGTTCGAAGACCGGCGCGACAACCGTAACATTCTTCTCGCGAGCTACCCTTCCTATCGCCTCGGTCGAAGGACCGGGGAGCGGCTCGGCGAGATCGAATAGCGCAGGGTCCTCACGCTGGCAGAAATATTGGGAGCGAAACAACTCCGGCAGGCAGATGACCTGGGCGCCTAGCTGGGCGGCTTGTTCAATCAAGGATACGGCTCTCGCGAGGTTATTATCGGCATCAGGCGACGCGGCCATCTGCACCAGCCCTACTTTAAACTTTGGAGCGTGCTGCATAGCCAAAAGCTTACACAAGTTCGGACCCGGCTCCAAGATGAGAAGCCAACGACGGTGATCTTTGCGCTCCTCTGCGTGCCCGGCGTTCTCTGCGGTAACTTCCCGGGTCAGCCCTTCGCGTGCTTTGCGGTCCTTTGCGCCTTTGCGATGAGTATTGGGTTTTGCTTCTTCAATACGCAACGCAAAGGCGCAAAGGACCGCAAAGCACGCTGAGGTTATTGAGCACCGCAGAATCCGATCACCACTCTCGGTTGTCGAGATGCCCATGCAACCGCTAATATTGTTGATCAGGAGCATCCGCACTTTTCCAAAGAAGCATTGAAAGAGATTCATCCCGATTCGAGCCATAAGCTCGATCGGCGCCGTTAAGGCGATCAACGAACGATCCCACGAACGGCAACGAGAACCATCAAATACAGAGGAGAAATGAATGGCTAATGTTACTCTCAGAGGAAACCCGGTTAAGCTGGCAGGTAACGAGGTCAAAGTCGGCGACCCGGCGCCGGATTTCAAAACACAGAAAAGCGACTTGAGCGATTACAACTTGAGCTCGTCGGCCGGCAAGACCCGGATCCTTCTCAGCATCCCATCGCTCGATACGCCGGTATGCGATGCCGAGACAAAGCGCTTCAACGAGGAAGCTTCAAAGGTTCCCGGCGTTGAGATCGCCTGCATAAGCATGGACCTTCCGTTTGCGATGAAGCGTTGGTGCGGAGCGGCCGGCGTTGAAAACATTACGACTGCCAGCGATCATCGGGACGCATCCTTCGGCAAGAACTACGGCGTGTTGATCGAAGGCGGGCCCTTTGATCGCGTCCACGCGCGAGCGGTCTTTGTCGTTGGACCGGATGACAAGTTGAAATACGTCGAATACGTCAGCGAGATCGCGAATCACCCGGATTACGACGCGGTGCTCGCGGCGGCAAAATGAACTTAGAATTGGGGTAGAGCGATCGCTCTCAGTGGAGCAGCCCCAATGTTGAAGGAGAGAATATGGACAAGAAACGAATAAGAATCGGAAGCTTCTCGCTTATTGCGTTGTTATGCCTGGCTGGACTTGCGCTCGCGTTCAGCAACCCACCCGAGGTCGGAAAGCCCGCGCCTCAGTTCACGCTCAAGAGCAACGAAGGAAAGACGGTCAGCCTGAAGGATTATCACGGCAAGTGGGTAGTGCTTTATTTCTACCCGAAGGATTTCACATCGGGCTGCACGATCGAGGCTCACAACTTTCAGCGGGACATGGACAAGTACGAGCAGGCGAAAGCAGTGATCCTCGGCGTCAGCGTTGATACTGCGGACTCGCATCAAAGCTTCTGCGCCAAGGAAGGTCTTCACTTCAAGCTGCTGGCGGATACCGAGAGGACCGTGTCCGAAGCCTACGGCTCAGTGATGGAGTACAACGGGAACAAGTTGTCGGCTCGTAACACCTTCATCATTGATCCCAAGGGAAACATCGCAAAAGTTTTCATGGGCGTGAAACCAACTCCGCACAGCGAAGAGGTGCTTGCGGCATTGGCGGAGTTGCAGAAGAAATAGCACACAATCAAGAACACCAGTCTGCGGCCGCCAGCTTGATCTTTCCAGTATCCGGCTGGCGGCACGCACAGGACCGCTCGCGGGAATTATCTCAACCAGTTTCCGGCGGCATCGGCTCAGGTCCGCGTCGCGACGCTGAATGGCTCGCTGTTTCTCCGTGCGAGGCTTCTCGTCGTTCCGAGACGCGCGTTCAATCCGCAAGTCCTCTGCGGAAGTGGCCGCGGAGGGAAGCGCCGTTCTAAGTTTTTCCTGCCTCGTGCCTTTGTCGCTCTCCAGACGCGGGAATATTCACATTGTTCAATATTGAACAGCGCCGATGCGGCGATTGGTGTATAGTGACGCCTTCATAGGCTTAACCAGTCTAAACACCAATACTCACATTGAACTTACAGCTCTTTCGAGGCTGCCTCGAAAACGAAAGGAAGCCGATGAGAATTCTGCTTTTTAATCCCGATAACGGGGTGACCCGCAATTTCATGCCTCATCTCTGGATGTTTCTGCTCAAGTCTCTGACTCCGCCTGAGCACGAAGTCTTGCTTATTGATGGCAATGCCCAGCGGATGGACGAGGAAGGAATTGCGCGGTATGTGCAGGACGAGAAGATCGATTTGGTCGGCATCGGCGCGATGACCAGAATGATACAGAAGGCCTACCGCATGGCCGATGCCATCCGCGCAGTAGGCGTGCCGGTCGTGATGGGCGGACCTCACGTCACTGAAGTGCCAGACGAGGCGTTAGGCCGAGACGGCGGACCTCAGCACGCCGATGCCGTCGCGCTCGGTGAAGCGGACGAGACCTGGCCGCGCATCGTAGCTGACGCCGCGAGAGGCGAACTTAAAGACATCTATTTGCCGGTAGACGAGGCGGGGAAAGACAAGAAACCAAGCCTCGATCATTATCCGTCGATTCCGTGGGAGTCGATGGATTTGAATCAGTTCAACATGGTTCCGAAATTGATCTCTCCCCTGCTAAAACGCGTGTTCGGTGGATGGGGAAGCTTCAGGCTTATTCCCGTCGAGTCCGGAAGGGGGTGCCCATACGGTTGCGAGTTTTGTACCGTGACCGGCTTCTTCGGCGACTCGATCAGGTTTCGCACAAACGAGAGCGTCGTCGACGAATTGCTTCGCTTGAAGGCTCGATGCCGAAACGAGCGCGGGCAGGTGGCGGTCTTCTTCATCGATGATAATTTCGCGATCAACATAAAGCGCACGAAGTCGCTGCTGCGCGACATCATCGCCGCCGGCGCGCAGATGAATTGGATAGCGCAGATCAGCGCCAACCTCCTGCGCGATGAAGAACTGGTCGATCTCATCGCGGCTTCAGGAGGGAAGTGGATCTTCATCGGAATGGAGTCGATAGACACGGCCAACCTCGCCATCGCGAACAAGAGCTTCAACAAGCCTGACGAATATGAAGCGGTGCTCAGGCGACTCGCTCAGCGGAACATCCATGCAATCACGTCTTTCATCTTCGGACTGGACAACGATACGCCGGGCGCGGCGGACCGAACGCTCGCCCAGATCCGAAACTGGCCGCCGGGATTGCCGGTGTTCGGCACACTCATACCTTTTCCATCCACTCCGCTCTACAAGCGGCTTGAAGTCGCGGGCCGGTTGACGCGGCCCAAGCATTGGCTGGATTTCCAACCGTACAAGATGGCTCACACTCCGCTGAAGATGACCATCGACGAGACTCACGCCGAAGTCCAGCACGCGTGGGCCAGCTCGTACAGCGCCGATGCCATCGAGCGCGCGGTCGCTGGAGTTCAAGAGAAGAGCATCGGCTACCGAATCAATATGTTTATCGCGAGGCTTTGTTTTAGAGGAATCTATTTTCCTCAGATGGGCAAGTGGGAATGGATAAAGCTCATAGGGCAAAACCGGCGCACGATCTTCAAGCTGATTGCGGAGGCGTTTGGCAACCGCAAGGGAACCCCGGAGATGCGCGAGGGCTCAATTCAGGTCGCCGACGCAGAGATGCCGGTTTGATTACTGTTAAGAATCCGTGAATCATTTTAAGTATGGCACTCAGTTGCAGTCATTCGACCGCAGGGTTGTATAATACGGCCGGGCAAAGACGTCAGCTTGGCTGCGCGCTCGCAAGCGAGTAACAAACCATAAGAGCTGGAGATTATGAGCACTACAAAAGCCGAAGCAATCAATCTGATAAGCCGGTTACCGGACGAGGCTAATTGGGATGACATCATGTACGAGATGCACGTAATGAAGAAGATTGAGATGGGAATCAGGGCAGCCGACAAAGGGCGCGTCGTCCCGCACGAAGAAGTGAAGAGAATGTTCTCAGTTGAATGAAGCCCTTCTAGACCGGAGGCCTTTGCGTCTTTGCGCGAAACACCCGGCTTCCGAATGTTTGGCAATCCGATAGGGGTTTCGCGCAAAGACGCAAAGGTCCGCAAAGACGCAAAGGCTCTCAAAGAATCAAAGTCAGTACGCCAGTGCGGGAAGGCCCGCCTTGACTAGTTGCTCGTTGAGCGCCTTCACATCCTTTTCCTTTATTTCGCTCCATCGCGACAGGACTCCCGCGAGCGTTTGTTGTATCTGCCCGGACGCAGCAACCGCCTGAGTAGTAGGCGTTACGTCCGCGCCTTCGACCAATCCCATCAGCCCGAGCAGTTCACCATTCACAGCGCTGAGACTTGGCTCCGCAGAGGCACGCCCCCCGCCTCCCCCTCCGCGAAAGCCTCCGCCCGCTCCTTCAAGCGCTCCTGCTTTTCTCTCGAGCGCGTTGATCGCGTCCGCGAGCGCCCCTTGAGCAGCGCGGCCGCGCAAGTCACGTAGTTGTGATCTGAGCTTGCGAACTTGCGTGAGCGCGTCGTGAACCTGCTTCTGTCCGTCGTAGCATCTCATCGCGATGGCGTGTTGCTGCGACAAACCGTCCGGCGAAGTTTTCACTCGCGGGTCCATCTTTATTGTTAAAGACTGCGTGTAACTACGGCCACCAACTGTCAGCTTCACGGTGTAGGTACCCGGAAGCGCCCATGGCCCTAACGGATGACGCGCGGTATCGCCGTAAATCGCTGCAATCGGGTACTCGGGCCGCTCGCCTTCCGGCGGCGCGTAATGCAGATCCCAAACAAATCTCTGCATCCCAGACCGAGTAGATAATATTTGCACGGGACGAATCCAATACGTCGGAATGTTCACTTCCTTGCCTATGGCTTCTATCGAGTCCGGCTTGTCGTCACTCGAGTAACGGCGCACAAGCTTGTTTGATGAATCCGCAATCTCGAGCACGACTGGTCCACTGCTTTCGGTCTTCAGGTAATAATCGATGATCGCTCCGTCGGGCGGATTCTTGCCGGCCGGCTCGTCGGGTGGGAGAGGCGTGTCGGTGTTCATATTCCATCGCACGCGATATGTGAGTTCCGGCTTGAAAAGGAAAGCATCTGCCGCGGCAACCTCTTCGCTGATCTGCCTGAGCGGAGTAATGTCATCGAGAATCCAGAACGAGCGCCCGTGCGTGCCGACGACGATGTCATCATCCTTGATCACAAGATCGCGAATCGAGCTTGCGGGCATGTTCAATCGCAGCGGCTGCCAGGTGTCGCCGTCGTTAAACGATACGTAGACCCCTCGCTCGCTGCCACAGAAGAGCAGCCCGCGCCGAACCGGGTCTTCGCGAACGACGTTGATGGGTCCGCTGTCGCCCAAATCGTTCACAATTTCTTTCCAGGTCTTGCCGCCGTCGTGAGTGCGATAAATGTGCGGGCGCTGATCGTCGAGCCGGATCCGGTTCACCGCCGCATAAGCCGTGTTCGCATCGAAGCGTCCGGCGTCCATTATTGAAACCTTGCTCCACGGAGTCAGTGCCGGCGGCGTGACGTTGCTCCAGGCCTTGCCGCCATCCCGGGTCACGTGAATCAGTCCGTCATCCGTCCCGGCCCAGATCACGTTCACATCTTTGTAAGAAGGCGCAACGGTGTAGATGACTCCTCGCCGCGGCTGCTTAGCCATCTCGGGCGTGCGATAGACACCTATGCTTTCGGGCACGTCGGGCTGTTCGCGCGAAAGATCGGGGCTGATGATGTCCCAACTGTTTCCGCCGCTCGTCGTCTTGAAGAGCACGTTTCCGGCAAAGTACAAAACGTGTGGATCGACCGGCGAAAAGATCACCGGCGCGGTTCTCAGGAAACGATGCTTGCCGGCGCGAACCGGGTCCGGCGCGATATTCTGCACTTGCCCGGTGCTCCAATCGAAACGCGTGATCTTTCCGCCGTAGATCATGTTTGGGTTAAGCGGATCGGGCGCGACGTAGCCGTATTCTTCTACGCCTACAGGATGCCACTCGCGAAACGTTATTTGCCCGTCGTTGCCCCGGCTCGCGATTCCCACCGAGCCGCTTTCCTGCTGGCCGCCGTAGACCCAATAAGGAAACCGATTGTCGGTGATCACGTGATAGAACTGCGCAGTGGGCTGGTTGTACCACGAGCTCCAACTCTGTCCGCCGTTAACTGTAATGATTGCTCCCTGGTCGGAAGCCAGCAGGATGATCTTCGTGTCGTCCGGGTTGATCCAAACTGTGTGATAGTCATCACCACCCGGTGCTCCGCGAAACGCTACCCAGTTTTGTCCCGCATCAGTCGAGCGCCAGGTCACTACGTTTGCGCTGTAGATGATGTCGGGATTCTTCGGATCGACTTTTACTTCCGCGAAATCGCTTCCTCGCCCCCACGGTCGCGCGTCGTTGCTGACTCGGCGCCAGCTCTCACCCGCATCGTCGGATCGGTAGAGCCCGCCTAACTGCGGTGAAGCGTCGACCAGCGCGTAGATGCGTTTCGGCGCGCTGGGCGCGACGCAGAATCCTATTCGGCCTAACCCCTGCTCGAAAGTCGGAAGCCCTTTGGTAAGCTTGCGCCACGTGTTACCGCCATCGGTCGACTTGAAAAGCCCGCTGTTCGGGCCTTGCCACGCGCCGTTTTCCCACGGGCCTTGTCGCCCCGCCCACAGATCCGTATAAATCGTCTGCGAGTTTGAGGGATCGAATTGCAGTGCTATGGCGCCGGTGTTCTCGTCTTTGTAGAGCACCTTCTGAAAGCTGTCACCGCCGTCGGTGGAGCGAAACACTCCGCGCTCTTCGTTGGGCCCGTACGGATGTCCGAGCGCTGCTACGAATAGACGATTCGGATCTCGCGGGTCTACGATGATCGCGCCGATCTGCTGGGCGTCACGCAATCCGAGATGCTTCCAGGACTTGCCGGCATCCGTAGATTTGTAAATCCCATCACCGGTCGAAAGATCGGGCCGTTGTAAGCCCTCGCCGCTGCCTACGTAGACTATATCGGGATTAGAAGGCGCGACCGCAAGCGCACCGATTGAGCCCGTCGGTTGATCGTCGAAGATCGGCTTCCAGGTAACGCCATAGTCGTTAGACTTCCAAACGCCGCCGTTGTTGACGCCGATGTAAAAAACATTCGCCTGTCCGGGCACGCCCGTCGCGCCGACGGTTCGCCCACCGCGATGAGGTCCAATGCACCGCCAGCGAAGGTTTTGATAGAGGGTCGGACTAAATTGCTGAGCTGTCGCCAGGGAAGCAGATATCGCGATTAGAATCAATCCAACCGCTCGTGTCAAAGTGCGAGCCACAACAGTCACATTTCACCTCCGACGGCATATTCCCGCTGACAGACGGACGTTCTGGTTGTCCACAACCCATAGCCACTACATAAAGTTCAACAACAGCCTTATCGCTGAGTTAGTACAATCGCGAACAAAGGTAGAGAGCCACTTTTCAGCCTCCTTGCCAAAATGCGATTCGCTAAAGCCATTACGTGTTCTATCAACGGTGTGAGCAATGCTATTCAAGAGTTTCAACGCCTCGTCTGGGTAGGCAGGTATTATTGTTCTGAGGTACTTCTGTATTTCTTTTGACATTTTTACAAGTTCGGTCACGTCTTTCTTTTCCGAGATGTTGTGTTCAATGAATGCCCGAAGAATCCCTCAAGACAGGTGTAGGAAAGCGTTATTGCCCGTTCGTAATCAGCGGTTGTAATGGATTCGTCGATATCGTCAAGAAGTCGATTAAGCCTTTCGGCGTTCCACTGGGCTTCTGGTACATTAGCCGTCGGTCCAACCGATTCCCCACCCAAAATGGAGTACAATTCTGCGACCTTGGTCGGATTCTCAGCGCGAGTCTCCTGCAATATTCGCCGGATCAGACGAACCCTTTTCTCCTCTTCAAATGATAGTAAGAGGTCATAGAAATAGTTTTTTCGAGTTGTACTTTTGTTCTCGCCTTTTCGCTGCTCGATGTATTGATAGTAGTCCGGGAAGTAAGGGTCCAACTCTTTCACAAATCTCAAAAACCTCGGGCCTGAGAAGTAATTCGGTCCCTGTTGATCGATGATTTCGAACAATCGGTTGAATATTATAGTCCAGTTCATTGACGGTATCATGCGTCGTCGTCTTCGTCGTCGGGATACTGTTACTAGGGCATCAAGAGTTTAGGTCGGAAGAACCGCGTCGTCGCGTATCCATAGTCCTCGCCGTCCTCGTCGATGACGCGCATGTATCCGTGCTGGGCGGCTTTGTCGTCAGGGATCACCCGATATCGCTTCCCTTGTTTTAAGGAAGCCTTATAGCCTTTGTTGTTGATACAAGTCGCAAAGTGGGAGTCTTGATTCTTCTTCCTGTTCATACCCAATAGGACAGCGGGAAGCGGATCACTGCGTGCTTAACGGCACCCCTTCTTCTGCTACCTCGCTCGGGTGCACCGACAAGTAATCGCGGACCTCGAGATTCATTCGGTCGATCTCCGCAAGATAGCCTTCCGCTGAGAGTCTATAGTTGGTTGGATTAGTTTCCACTTGACGCAGTCGGGCGACTTGCTGTTGGAACCTTTCGATTCGCTCCATTGTCACCTGGAGCTCTTGATCATTGCTAATCATGGCTTACCACCTCCACGATTCCTCGTCGCGTACCATCGCGCTTGAATTGCCAATCTTCGATTGCCACTTGTTCTCCGCCGATTGCGGCAAACCGCCGTAACCAAAATATGCTCGCGCCCAACCAATTCTGCGCCGTGGCTTGGCGAAAGACAACACTCGCTGCGCCGGTCACATGGCTCACCTCGAATGAATCTTCCATTAGTATGAATATGTCGACGTCGTTTGGTGAGGGCTTCGCAGTCACAAAAGAACCGAAGACGATAAACCTAGACAAGTGTCCCGTGCTGCTTGCCAACTCAAAGACGCGGACCAACCTGCGGCTTACGATTCGACGCTGAGGCGTGCCAGCTCCAAAGTGCTCGATTACGTCCGAAAGGCTGGCCCGATAGACGCCAACAGGCAGATCACCTTCGCTATTGAACTCAGGCCACATATCTCAGGTTGCGCAGCGATCTATTCAACCACAACTAGTCTATTGCTCTTTGTGAGCCGAATCTCCGGACGGAACGACGTGACCCTTCTTCACCGTCAAGTTCAGGTTCTCATTGTCGGCTTCCCAGAAGATTCTCCCTTGCATCATCTCGTCGGTGGTTTTCTCGCCCCATCGCACCGCTTTCGTCGGGTCCGGATTGAACTTGTTCGCCGGGCTATTGTCGTAGGTGCCGATGAACTCGACTGATGTTCCTTTCGGCACGCGCATTGGTTGGACCAGCGTGTAGACGCGTTGCCAGTTGAAGTCGTAACGCGGCACCTCGAGCGCGGTCTCGGCCCGGCCATCGGGATAGGTGAGCCGCATTACGTAAGACTTTCCGCGAAGATGCATGTGAACGTGGAAGAACCGAATCACACCGTCGGTGTCGAAGGTCTTCTTCGCAACCAGCGAATAGTTCGCATCGCCGGGCGGGATCTCAACGTCCTTGCGATCGCCGAACAATACCCGGAGGTTTTTCTTGATGAGTTCGTCGGCGAAGTAAATGCCCACCGATGTCTGATCGACTCGCTCCTGATCCGACGGCGCGTAATGAATCTGAATTCCCAGCCGCATTCCCTTCGGAATTCGCACGGCCGTGCCTTCGGCCAGGATCACCGACTCAACGCCCGGCGCCCATCCAGACAGCATGATGGTGCCTCTCGCGGTCGGATCGAAGTCGCCCGCGGCAAAGCCTTCAGCCGGAATTTTGATGCCGGGAGGAACGAGGTG
Source organism: Blastocatellia bacterium (assembly GCA_035607285.1). Lineage (GTDB taxonomy): Bacteria > Acidobacteriota > Blastocatellia > UBA7656 > UBA7656 > Onstottus_A. The sequence continues at coordinate 18,221 of DATNBZ010000093.1, forward strand.
TGTGTTGGCGTGATGCACCGCTCGGATGTTTCCGGGACGAGTGTCTACGCCTTTGATCCACGTGTCTTCGGGGAACACATAGTCGAAGAAGAAGAAGACATACTGATCTTTGGCGCTCGGCTTGAGAGTGTAAGGGTGCTGCACCTTGACGATGAGATCGGGCTCGCCGTGAGCCCATTCGCTCTTCCAGGCGTGCGGCGCGGGAAGGTCTTTCACGTTTCCTTTTGGCGCCCCTGCATCAACCCACTTTGTAACAGAGGCGACCTCCGCATCGGTGAGCCTTGGATCGTTGACGTAGCGGCCCACTTGTCCGGTGGCGTGAAAGGGCGGCATCTCGCGCGTGATGACCTTTTCTTTGATCGAGCGAGCCCACGGCCGGGTCTCTTCGTAGGTCACGAGCGACATCGGCGCAATCCCGCCGGGACGATGGCACTCTTCGCAGCGCTTTTGCAGAATCGGTGCGATGTCCTTTGCAAAGGTTACCGAAGCCTTGTCAGCTCCTGAAGCAGCGTCGCTCGAAAGCGAAGGCGATGTAAAGAGAGCGAGGGTGAACAGAGCGGCGATGGTGATGAGCATGAGTTTTTTCATATCGGGTTCCTCTTGACGTCTTACGACTATTCGGTTGGTTCAACCACGACCGCGGTCCCGTAAGCCAGCACTTCGGTGACGCCGTTCATGATTTCATTAGCGTCGTAGCGCATGCCGATGACAGCGTTAGCGCCGATCTCGCTCGCGTGCTGAACCATGATTTCGAATGCTTCGGCACGAGCAACTTCGCAAAGTTTGGTAAACGCAGTGATGTTGCCTCCGACAATCGTATGAAGCGTGCCGCCTAACGTTCCAAAGATCGAGCGCGAGCGAACGGTGATGCCTCGCACGACTCCAAGCGTTCGCACGACGCGAAAGCCGTCGATCGTAAAGGCGGTTGTGACCATATGATGCGACAGTGTGTATCGTTGAGAAACCGAGTACGGCGCATTGGCGCTTATGCCTTGTTGAGCCTGTTCCAGTTCGCTGAGCTTGTCTCTCATTCCGGGGGCCTCCGTATTAACGAAGATGCGATTCGTGGACGCCGCAAAGATAAAGCGTGGGCAGGAAATCTGCAAGGTAGCACAGGCCTTAGCTGTCTTTGCCGAGCTTTACGGTCCTTTGCGTTCTTTGCGCAAGGTATTCTGTATATCGCGACCCGTTCGTTTCGAATGTATTTCTGTCTCTAGCAACCCGTTCGTTTCGCGCAAAGATCGCCAGGGACCGCAAAGCTCGCAAAGAGTGTACACTCAAGTCTGTGCCACTTCGTTGCGGGGTGTTGGCGCACCCGTTACAATTCTCATTCAAATCGAGCCCTCAAGGAGCTAATAAGTGTCCAGTATCAATCGAAGGCAATCAGTCGCAGTGAACATAGACGGTGTGAAAGTCGGCGGCAACAATCCGATAGTTGTCCAGTCGATGACCAACACCGACACGGTCGATATTGAAGGCACGGCTCTTCAGGTCGAACAACTCGCGCGAGCCGGTTCGGAGCTCGTGCGCGTCACCGTCAACACCCGGCAAGCGGCGGCGGCGGTTCCGCACATCGTCAATAAGCTCGGCGAGCGCGGCGTTGTAGTCCCGATAATCGGCGACTTTCACTACAACGGACACATATTGCTCAAGGAGTATCCCGATTGCGCAAAGGCGCTGGCCAAGTATCGCATCAACCCCGGCAACGTAGGGCCCGGCCAGCATCACGATAAGAACTTTCAGTCGATGATCGAAGTCGCGGTCGAGAACGACAAGCCCGTGCGCATCGGCGTCAACTGGGGCTCGCTCGATCAGGGACTGCTCACGCGATTGATGGATGAGAACGCGGCTAGCCCCAACCCGAAAGACGCTCGCGAGGTGATGCACGAAGCGGTTGTTGTGAGCGCGCTCGAATCAGCGGAGCTCGCCGAGCGATGCGGTCTGCGCCACGACCAGATCATCCTCAGCGCGAAGGTGTCTGAAGTTCAGGACCTGATCGAAATTTACCGTAGCCTGGCCGCGCGATGCGATTATCCTTTGCATCTTGGATTGACCGAGGCCGGTATGGGCAGCAAGGGCATTGTAGCTTCGACCGCAGCGCTCGCGGTTCTGTTGCAAACCGGTATAGGCGACACGATTCGAGTGTCGCTCACGCCTCGGCCGAACGGCGATCGAACTGAAGAAGTCATCGTTGCGCAGCAGATTCTTCAGACGATGGGGTTGCGGAGTTTTATTCCGCTCGTGACCGCCTGCCCCGGTTGTGGCCGTACTACGAGCACTCTGTTTCAGGAGATGGCTGAAGACATTCAAAACTACATTCGCGAACAGATGCCTACGTGGAAGCAACAATACACAGGTGTCGAAGAGTTGAAAGTTGCGGTGATGGGGTGCGTTGTTAACGGCCCCGGCGAATCCAAGCACGCAAACATTGGAATCTCACTCCCAGGCACGGGCGAAGACCCGCGAGCTCCGGTGTATGTCGACGGAAGCAAGTTCGTCACGCTTCAAGGTCCATCGATCGTGCCGGACTTCATTCGAATACTTGACGAATATATCGAGACTCGCTTCGCCGCCAGAGAAGAGGAGTCGGTCGCGCAGTTTCAGGTGTAGCGTCGCTGTCGCTACTCGTCGCATTGCGCAATCTCGTTCCACTCTCTCAGACGTCCTTGGTGTCCGAGGTTCTGTCTTCTGCTTTCGATCCAAGCCGTTTATGCGGGAGTCTGTTTGATTGATTATGCTGCTGCCGCGCAACGTTGACATACCATAATCAGTGTAGCCAGAATGTCGAATGTGGCGAATCGAGGAACACCGGCGGGTCGACAAGCAACTCGACTCGGCCCCAAAGGAAATTTTGAAGCGCTACGAAAAATGGAAGGACATTGCTGCCTTGTCTGGACCGCCTGGGCTGCGTCTCATCAAAGGATTTCACGATGAAAGGCTGTCCGGGAAATGGAAGGGCTATCGATCTTCCCGGCTGGGCGATCAGTGGCGGGTGTTCTACCGACTTATCGCCGACGACTTGTTGTTTCAAGTCGCTTCTATTACCGCGCATGACTATCGGAGGCCGTAAATGAAAGAATACCGTCCCGCAAAGAAGCGTATATCTGTGTCAGTTGGTGAATCAGTGCGCATCATTCGTGAACTTCAAGAGATGAGCCAGAAGCAGTTGGCCGAGCTTACTGGGATACCGCAAGCCACGATCTCGGCAATTGAGAATGACCGAGTCCGTCTGGGGGTGGAACGCGCCAAGATTCTGTCGCGTGTGCTGAAGTGTCACCCTGGCATCTTAGTGTTCCCGGGTTGGGAGCTTCCGAGCGATGCTGCGGCATAGGCGGCGTGCAGCGACGCCAATCATGATCGTTCCTTAGAAGTCTCGGTGTCCAACGCTCTGTCTTTACTTTGCTTCCGTGTACCCTGCGGCTTAGGCAGGGGTCTGTACGATTCATGTCAAGAGTCGCCATCGACTCTTGCCTTATCCTCTGGAGCATATGAGCTACTGCCATATTCACGGGAGCTTCGACGACTACTTCAAGAGCGGCTGTCCAACCTGCCGCGCCGCCGAGGAGCGCGCGGCGACAAACCAAGAGGATTTACGATATGCGATCTCCGAGGCTGCCCGTAGCACCGCTAACCCTGGCGACTACGAATGCCCTCACTGTTTGTACCTATCGCTCAAGAAGGACGCTTCACGCTGCCCACTATGTCATGGCGAGGTCAGGAGTGGCTATTGGGATGTTGTCCGAGTCCGGGAAAAGGCCGATGAGGAAAGGAGAGCAGCAGCGTTAGAGGCCGCAGCCGAGGAGCAGATACGAACTGCACCGGAACGTGCGGCGGCGGCAAGAGCGGCGAGGGTGGAAACCTTGCAACGGACAATCTCGAGCGAACACGATGAGATCGCGAATGGTTGGAAATACGCGGGAATTGCAGTGGCGATCGACGCGGGGTTATTCCTCGTGGGCACGGTGTGCGCGAATGCCTCGAATGGCAACAGGGGGACCCTTAGCATTGGAGGCTGGTTCGCTGGACTGTTTGGCTCGTTGGGAGCGATCGTCTTTGGCTTGGCAGCGTGGCTCGGCGTAGTAGTCGTAGTCGGATTGGTGTTGTTTCAGCTTTTTAACACGGCAAAACGATTGGGGACAGTTGCGAAAGTCAAGGGCGAAATCAAGAAGCTCCAAGGAAGTCGTGAATGAGATAATAACTGAGCGCCTTGGCGCCGACGCGCATGACCGTCTGTGCGATCATGGCGCTGCGGTGCTCATTCGACACGTTGGGTATCCGTGACTGAGACCGCACGATGTACCAAGCGTAATCTATGTACGGTCTTGCAGATGTCGCAAATGCGTCAGGCCGAAGCATGACAACTCCCTGCCTTTTGCTTCTGCGGTCGGGTGCCAAACGGGCATCAGCAAAGCGCCCCGCGTAGCCTCCCGTCGAGTCGAAGTGCTCCGCGCGCGCCCGCAACGTCTTCTGTTGGGCCGCTCACGATATCCTTGACTACGAGCGAGAATGCACGTAGTTTCCGGCGATGGACTACACGAAATACATAACGATCGAGCCGGGTAAGCGCAGCGGAAAGCCCTGCATTCGTGGCATGCGAATCTCGGTCTACGATGTTCTTGACTACTTTGCCTCTGGAATGAGTGAGGCCGAGATCCTGGACGATTTTCCGGAGTTGACCAGTGATGACATCCGGGCCTGTCTCGCCTTCGCAGCGGACGGCGAGCGCAGGGTAGGGAGCATCCCGGCGTGATACTCCTCTTTGATCGTACGTTCGCCATCCAAACCGAGTGATCGCACCTTCCGCGAAGAGTCCAGCGATATTCAGTTCTTCTTCTCCTCCGGCGGCTTCGCGTTCTTGAGACGATTGATGGTGCCCGCGATCATTGGCTTAGCGAAGGGCGGAAGATCCGGCGTTTTCGCAAGCTCCTCCAAAGCTGGAATCGCCCGTTGATCGCCCAGCTTCCCTAACGACTGGAGAGCGTTGAATCGAACCTGCAGCGACTTCTCTTTCAGAGCCGACAACAACACGTTGAGCGCTGCATCGTTTCCTTTTCCAACTTCCGCAAGCGTCTGAAACGCCGCCCCGCGAAGCGTCGCCGGATTGCCGGGCGCCGCGTATTTCAGCGCCGCATCGAGCGACCGAGGGTCCTTCAACGCCGCGAGCCCGCCAAGCGCTCCCGCCTGAGTCGTGCTCTGCCACGAAGGCTTCTTGATCGTCTCGGCAAGCACATCATAGGCTTGAGGCGCGCCGGTCTGTCCAAGCGATCGCGCCGCTTCAGCGACGGCGAAATAACTGGGATCGGTGTTGATGATCTTCGTGAAGAGCTCGGCAAGCTTAGCATCTTTGAATGCACCAAGACCCTTGAGTGCTTCTCGTCTCACCCGCGAGTCTTTATCATTCACTGCCTCGAGTAAGGCGGCGCGGGAAGCATCAGTTTTTAGCTCGCTTAGTGCTTTAGCGCTCTCAACGCGCGCCCCCCAGAAGGCATCGCGCGTGGCTGCTTCACGCAAGGCCTTCGTTACCGCGTCGCCGGGGTGTCCCTTAAGCGCGATCGCCGCCAGCACGCGACCCATTGTGTCCGAATCGTGAAGCAACTGGTAAGCAAGCTCGTCATCGCCGCGATTGAATTTGACCTGCTTGATGAGGTAGTTGCCCCGGTCGAAGTTAACGATCAATGGCTTTGAATCAACTTCGAATGTGAATTCGTTTTCGAGCTTGTCGATCCAAACGCGATGGATTTTCTCACCCGACGCGGTCGTTATCGCGACATCGACCGGCATCGTGAAGAAGTCAGGCGAACGGAACCACGGCCGTTTCTCGTCCGGCTTTTGAGTTTGTTTGACGGTCAGCTTGAGCGACTTGGCTCCATCGTAGTTCGATGTGATCTCGAATTCCGGATGGCCCATTCGGTACACCCATTCGTCGAAGAACCACTCGAGGTTCTGGCCGGTCGCTTCTTCAATCGCCGCGCTGAGATCAGACGTTTCGACGTTCTGCCATTGATTCTTCTTAACGTAGTGATTGATGGCCTTCCAGAACTGTTCCTCGCCCAGCGTGAATCGAAGCATGCTCAGCACCGCTCCACCTCGCGGGTAGGCGTAGACGTCAAAGACGGCGTCGGGGTCGCTATAGCGGTTGGTCACGATAGGCCGGCGGTTGCCCTGGTTCCATGCTTGAAAGTATCCCTGCTGATTCCCGTACATCTCATACAGAAAAGCGTCTTTGCCTTTGTCGTGTTCGGTCCACAACGCTTCAAAGAATGTAGCGAAGGATTCGTTGAGCCAGATCTCGCCCCAATGGCGGCAGGTGAGCAAGTCTCCGAACCATTGATGCGCAAGCTCGTGCGAGGCGATTTCGTCGGACGAAACATCCAGCGCCGCGCGCTTGTCGTGCACCGCGTTGTCGGTCATCGTCGTCGCGGTGATGTTCTCCATTGCGCCGCCGAAATCGCGCACCATCGTTTGAACGTACTTCGCATAAGGATAGTCGTATCCGATCTTCTGCGAATAAAAGGCGACCATCTGTGCGAGCTTGCCAAATGAGACCCGGCCGTCTTCGACCTGTCCCGGATAAACGTAAGAGATCACCGGCTTGCCCTTGAACTCGTCTTTTACTTCATCGTACTGGCCGACGATGATCGACACGAGATAACTGGAGAACGGGCGATCCATTTTCCAATGGAAGGTTTTGGTCTTGTTAGCGGCATTACGCTGAACGCCGATCAAGCTGCCGTTCGAAATCACCTGATACTTTTCGTCGACGGTCGCGAGCAGTTCGCTGGTTGCCTTGTCGTTGGGATAATCGTAGCAGGGGAACCAGTAATGATTGGTTCGCGCTTCGCCTTGCGACCAAATCTGATAAGGACGCGTCGGATCGGTTTCGGTCGGCGTAATAAACGTCAAGCCTTGCTTTGGTGTAGCTTCATAAGTAATGGCAATCGCAACGTCCTTCCCGGCGGGATAAGCCTTATCGAGCGTGACGTACAGCTTCTCGTTATCGGCATACCGGAACGTGAGTTCTGCGCCGCCCGCGACCTTGACTGATTTGATAGTCATGTTGCCGGCGTCGACTTCGATTTCTTTGACGTTATCCGCGAACGGCTGAAAAGTGATTGTGCTTTCGCCCTTTACCGATTGCGTGGTCCAGTCGAAGCTCAGGTCTATGCGATAGTGCTGAACATCGTAGTTATGACTGCGCGGCCATTGGTAGGGCGGAGGCTGCGGCGGCTGGGCGGTAGGAATCTGCGCGAAAGACGGGAGCGAAGTGAAAGCCAGGATTGCGAATAAAGTCGCGGCTCTTACTGGACTAACCGCGTGAGACTTGAAACTGAACATTGAACCTCCAAAAATGACGGACCTGTGCGGCACTGCGCCCAGCCCTTATCCGAAAGAACGTTACCGGGTCGAAGCCGGGCCATGGTAGTGCCGCTCATGCAGGTCTACTTGCTCGAATGTATCTTCTCGAACTTATTTCGGCGTAGAAGCGAATCGATATGCGCTGACTCCAAACCGTCTTAGGGTTTCTTCTCAGGCGGCTTGGATGTTCCATCGGCAGCGTGCCCGTGAGGCGCGAGATAGGGTATCTTCACATCAGCAACGCAACTGAACTTCCCGCTGCGACCTTCGAAAATAAACGAATCGGTGTCGCTGGCTGGCCGGAGATCGAGACTCAGGTAAGTGACTTCGGGGCTGTCGCCGGAAGTCTTCAATGGTATCGTCAGGTCTTTGCCGCCGCCGCGGAGCAACAGCGCGAAGTCGTCGTTCTTTCCGAAACTTATGCCGAGATCGTAAGAGCCCGTTGGCACCGCCGTTCCGCCGATTAAGACGTCAAAGTCGGTCTCGAGCTTTCCGATCTTCTTCCACACGCCGGCGTTCAAGCGTTGCCGAAGCTGATCGTTCGCTTTCGCTTGTGCGTACACGGGAGCGTTCCAGTGGAGCGACTTGTAGGTTAGAGTGAGCTTGCCCGCGCCTTCGATAGCGAGCGTATGCGAGAAGTCCTTAGCGACGGTTCGCGGATCATGCGCGAAAGCCAAAGCCGCGAGTGAAATTAGTAAGCAGAGCGAAAACAAAACCCTTTTCATAAAACATTCTCCTTGCTGACGTGGACCATATTTGGCCTGAACTTTCGTTGCACCGCTCGAGAAGCCGCTGCGTTTCAGGAACGTAAAGCGCATGCTAACGCTGGTTCGTGATCGACCGCGGGGTGTCCGTCCGTCTGGGCTCGGAACGTGGGTGAGCGATGTCAACGAAGCGTCGATTATATCCGTTAGCTCTGAGTGTGACAACGCAGCCGTGTCCGACAAACTGAAGTTTGTCGATGGAACAGCTCAGGCCGACAAAACTGAAGTTTGGGTAGTGTTCTAATCCTGCGTTGGTGTAATAACGGCGATTAGAGCATAGAGGCGAGTCTTTTCACTAGCCCGGGCGTTCACGCCTGGGTAGCCCAGGCGTTCACGCCTGGGTAGACGGCAGCCAAACATTCGCCCTAGCCCGTTTCAACGGGCTTCAGGTTCGCCTTCAGGCCAGGGGTGGTCCGCGTGATTGGGAGTGCGATGCGAAGCGTGAGTGCCATGACAAGCGGCACTTTCAGACTTTGCTCAAGCAGGAAGGACAAGCCCCGTAAACGGGGCTACGCTCAGTCGTGCGTCGATCACCCAGGCGTGAACGCCTGGGCTAGTGAAAAAACTAGAGCTACGTTAGTGAAAAAACTAGAGCTACGTTAGTGAAAAAACTAGAGCTACGTTAGTGAAAAAACTAGAGCTGCGTTAGTGACAGAGCGTAAGAGGGAAAAGCTAACCTCATGACGCAGAAACACGGCTACCAACTATGAGCAACGCAGGAATATATCACCACCGAAGTTTGTCGGACACCTCGCGGGTGAAATCAACTCAGGTGAACAGTTGACGGGCGTCGAGGGCCTAACCTAGTATTAATTTCGTTGAAGGAACCCAACGTCAAGGCATCGCCTAGCGCGCGCCAGTCTCCCTGATAGTTGGCCCAAGGGAAGAGGAACAAAAGATGGGAAGTTTGGGAATGCCGGAGATTTTGTTGATACTGGTGATTGCACTGATCATCTTTGGACCGCGCAAGCTGCCGGAGTTGGGGAAGACTCTGGGCCAGAGCCTCGCGCAGTTTCGCAGAGCGAGCGAGGACTTCAAGCGTCAATGGGAGGACGAGGTTGTGATGGAGCGCCAGCGGATCGAGGCGCCGCCCCCGGCCCCGGCGCCTGTCGAGCATGCGAGTTACCCGGCTGCTGAAACAGGCGCAGAAGAGACGAAACCGAGTGCGCTAGAAGAACCTTCGCACACACCGGCTACCGCGGAGGTGGCCACGATTGCCCACCACGAGGAAACCGTCGCCAAAGAAACCAAACGCGACTGGATGTAAGTAGCAAGGGTTTCAGTCCGGTCTCTCCATCGCACAGACTAAGTCTGTGGCACGGCTTACTATGGTTACCAACAGTGAAGCTTACACGGATGGACTGAGCGAAGAGGGAACGATGTCGTTCCTCGATCATCTTGATGAGCTGCGTAAGCGTCTGATTCGAAGTGCCCTCTTTGTAGCAGTGGCGTTCGTCGTTTGTTGGATCTTCTCCGATAATATCTATAACTTCCTTCAAGTGCCTGTTCGGGCGGCAATGCTCGCGGCAAAACGAGACGTTGCTCCGCCTTTGAGCGGCGCTGCATCGGCGCTTTCGGACTTGGCGGACGGGACGGAAGTGCTTTTCGTCTTCACATCGGAAGCAAGGATCGGTGATGTTCTGATACCGGCCGGGATAACGATCCCCACCAGGGTAACCCACACACCCGAAGGCGCTACGCTGCTCGTAATGAGTACGCCGGTGGTGATAGCCGATCGAGTTATCGACAAAGACACAGTTCTTCCGCCCAAGCTCTATCAATCGAATAGCGCGGCGTTTGGCAAAGATAATCAGCTCGTCGTAGGCACGGTACAGGGGGCGTTCAATCTTTATATCAAGGTTTCGTTCTATGCGGCGATTTTCTTCGCAGTGCCTTTCTTGCTGGTCCAGGTTTGGGGCTTTGTGGCGCCGGGACTCTATCCGCACGAAAAGAAATACGCGACGCCGATCATATTTATGGCGTCGGTGTTCTTCCTCATAGGATGTGCCTTCGCTTACTACATTGCGTTTCCGCGCGCGGCGAACTTTCTTTTGGGCGTGGCCACAAGTGGAAACCTGCGGCCGCTGGTAACCGCCGATGATTATTTCGACTTGATAATAATGATCATGCTGGGGCTGGGGATTGTCTTCGAGATTCCGACAATCACTTTTTTCACGTCGCGGCTGGGGCTGGTGTCGCCGGGAATGCTGCTAAAAGTCTGGCGCTATGCGGTGGTGATAATCTTCATCATAGCGGCGGTGTTGTCACCGACGACGGACGTCCCCAATCTGCTTGTATTTGCCGCGCCGATGCTCTTGCTTTACTTCCTGAGCGTTGGCATTGCCTGGGTGTTTTGGCGGCGGCGGCGGACGGAGAGGGAATATCTTGCTTCTGAGCGCAAGGGAGAGTGAGTTTGGCATTCTAAGTGTGGCGCCAGAAGTGCGCCGGGATGTGCCAAAGAACCGTGTGAATCAGTGGAAGCAGTCGGCTTGACCATGCGGATCACGCTACGTAAACTTGAGCTTCAATAAAAGCCCTGTGCCTTTCAGCATGGTCCCATTAGGGAAAGGAGTATTTGTTATGAAGAGGGATGTTTTTCTCTTCCGTAGGATCGTCGGTGTCTTCCTGGTGTTGATGCTATCGGCTGGCATTCTTCCCGGTGTCGTTGCCGGGCAAAAGGACAAGGACAAGAGTCAAGACAAGGCTGCCAAGGACCGCAACGAAAAGAAGAAGAAAGATGAGCTGAAGAGTGTCTACAAAAAATGGATGGACGAAGATGTCCCGTACATCATAACCGAGGAAGAGCGGAAGGCGTTCAAGCAGCTTAAGACCGACGAGGAGCGTGATCAGTTTATCGAGCAGTTCTGGCTCCGTCGCGATCCTGATCCGGATACTCCTGAAAACGAATACAAGGACGAATACTTCCAACGCATCGAATACGCAAATGAAAAGTTCACCTCTGGTATAGCCGGATGGCGAACCGACCGCGGCCGTATTTACATAATGTTCGGGAAGCCGGACGAACTCGAATCTCACCCCGCCGGCGGGCAATATGAGCGGCCGTCCTATGAAGGCGGCGGCTCGACCTCGACGTACCCGTTTGAGACGTGGTGGTATCGCTACATCGAGGGTATCGGCTCGGATGTCGAGATCGAGTTTGTCGATCCGTCGGGGTCAGGCGAGTATCGCATTGCTCGCAGTCCGGACGAAAAGGATGCGCTTCTGAACGTGCCAGGCGCGGGGCTGACGCTAGCGGAGAGTCTCGGGATGGCGAACAAGGCAGACCGGGTCGCCGGCGGTGGCGGCCTCTCGAACAGTACCGGCGGCAACAACCAGATGTTTGCCGGCCGAGCGAAAGACCAGCCTTTTGAGCGGCTGCAATTGCTTGCCGATCTGCAGCGCGCGCCCGCGATTAAGTTCAGGGATCTGGAAGTCAAAGCCGATCTGCCCGAGATAGCCTCAGATGTTCTCCCGTTCAGCGTGCGTACTGACTTCTTCCGAATAGGAGTCGAATCGGTTGCGACTTCGTTCACGATGCAGTTCGATAACGCCGACCTGTCGATGAAGAACCAGGGAGGGATTTACTCGGGTCAGGTGAATATCTACGCGAAGCTCACCGCGCTTTCGGGCCGGCGTGCAGCCACTTTCGAAGATGTTGTGGCAACGCAGCGCTACGGCGAAGACCAGTTGCAGGCGGGCCAGACGCAGCGTTCGATCTATCAGAAGAACATCGTACTCCCGCCGGGCCGCTATAAGATCGACGTGGTCGGTCGCGACACGGTTAGCGGAAAGACTGGGATCCTGCACCACTCGTTCGAAGTTCCTCGATATCAGGAAAAACAGTTTGCGACCAGCACGCTGATTCTTGCAGCGTCGATCGAACCGCTGGATAACAAATCGATTCCCGCGGGACAGTTCATCATCGGGCGCTACAAGGTCAAGCCGTTCGTCAGCGGAGTCTACAAGCCCGGCCAGAACCTGGCGCTGTTCCTCCAGGTATACGACGCGGACATGGACCAGGCGACTCTGCAACCGGCGCTCAAGGTCGAGTATTCGATATCCAAGGGCGGACAAGAAATCGCGCACATATCGGAAGACGGAAAGAGCAAGTTGGGTCTCATCGATATGAAGGGCCAGCAGCTTGTGATTGCGCGCGCGATCCCGCTTGTGGACAAGCTCGCGGAACCTGGTACTTACACCATCACCGCCAGGATCACTGATCTTGTTTCGCAAAAGGTTGTGACGCCGCAAGCTCAATACACCGTCTTGAACCGTTAGCGTGCTTGTGTGTTTTGCAAACTTGAAAGCCGGGCTCTCACGCGAGGCCCGGCTTTTTAGTAGCTGCCGCTTGGATAATTCGGCTCTTCGCCGACGCCGCAAAAAATGCCGCGCCACATTCAACTTTTCGTTTACAAGATGGGTTGTTATGATCTTGTCTCAAATTAAGGAAACGGATTTTAGAGGCTATGGAATTTTCGATTAACCCGTTCACTGAAGATCTTGCAGTTGACCTCGGCACCGTGCACACATTTATTTATGGGCGCGGACGGGGGATGGTCGTCAATGAGCCTTCGCTCGTGGCCATCGACAGAATATCAAACGAAGTGATTGCGGTGGGGAACGAAGCGCTCGAGATGTTAGGCCGTTCGCCCGAGGACGTCGAAGTTGCTTATCCGATGCAGGATGGAGTAGTGGCTGATTCGGAGCTTGCGCAGACAATGTTAAAGAAGTTCGTGCGCAAAGCGCGCGGGGGGCGGGCGCGGTTTTCTCGCCGGATCATCCAAAGCGTCCCGGCAGGGATATCGTCAGTTGAGCGTCGGGCCATTCGCTCGGTCATCGAGGGCGTGGGCGCCAGCAACGTCTACCTGGTTGAAGAAGGACTGGCGGCGGCGCTTGGAGCGAAGCTCCCCGCCGCTGAAATGAGCGGCTCGATGGTGGTAGACATCGGCGGCGCCACAACTTCAATCGCCGTAGTAGCAAACGCGGGCATTGTCGAGTCCGAGACGATTCGGATCGGCGGCCTTGATATGGACCGAGCTATCACCGACTACATCAAGCGCGAGCGCCACGTGCTTATCGGCGAACGAACCGCGGAGCGGTTGAAGATGGTTCTCGGCTCTGCCACTGACCCGGTTGAAGATCACAAGAGCATCGTGAAAGGACAGAACGCGACTGAGGGCGGGCCGGAGATGATCGAGGTCTCCTCTCTCGAGGTTCACCAGGCGATCGATCCGATCGTAAGAAAGATCGTCGAGGCGGTGAGAGAAGTCCTCGAACGAATACCTCCTGAGGTCGCAGGGGACATCCACGACGCCGGTCTCGTGCTGACCGGGGGAATCGCCTTGCTGGCCGGGATGGATGCCCGAATCAGCCAGGCGACGAAGCTTCACGTAGCGATCGCCGAGAGCCCGAGACAATCAGTCGGCCGCGGACTGATCGCGTTGTATGACCAGCCGCTGTTGTTGCGGCGCGTAGCTCGCAATCTCGAGCTGTCCTAAGCTTCAATTATTGGTTTGGATCGATCTTGATTTTCGCCTCGAAGCGTCGATAGTTTCGAAACTCTATTACGTTCCTGGTGTAGATCTTCTTGGAGTCAGTTCCCAGCAACACCTCGGCGCGAATCGGTAACAAATACCGCTCGCCGGCAATAGTGATCCAATCGTATTCGACCGCGTTTTCAGACAGGGTGATCGGAAACCCGGCGGGAATCTCATCGTTCGAAGACTCGATGCGAAGGACCCGTTTGCTTTCGGTATCAATCCATACACTGCCGGTGTAACCTGCTACCACCTTCTTGCCTGAGTCGCGCTCCGAAATAGTGCTCAGCGAATTCACTCTCTTGACTTTGAAATCGTAAACCACTGCTGGACGGCCGCGGAAAGTTTCGCGCTTGACCTCTTTGAACACCGCTTTTGATTGAGGCAGGAAGAGTGCGGCAATCATCGAGCCGAACTCGCCGGTGGAAGTGGAACCGCCGATTTCCGCGTAAGTCTGCCTGGCCTGCTTTCCGTCGATGCGAAGAAGGTTGAAGTCTTCGCCCTTGCCGACCCGATAGGTAAGCTCGATTTCGAGCCTGTCTTCAACTTTCCAGTCTTTGTCCCCTGGCATCTGCGAATAGCGCGTGACGTTTTGAGTGACAATGAAATTTGGCAGTTCTTCGGCGAAGTCCAGGGCGTGCTGGCGAGCCTGTTCGAGCAACGGAAGCTTCGCGATCATCGCTTCGCGATCCTCCGGCTGCGTCTCTCGATCTCGAACCTCTGGATCTGAGATCTGCGGTTTGCCCCCGTTCTTGCCTGCACGTTCCAACGCACCAAGCAGGAAGGAGCGAGCGCCAAGCTTGCGCAGTTCGCCGAGAAACTTTTCATCAGGGGTGAAGGCAATGCCTCGCTGGTCGATCTCGGTGACGATGTCAGCTTGTGACAGGTGATGCGCCTCGGCATCCTTGAGGCGGGATAGGATTTCCTCTTTTGTCACCGGCGCGGTGGCTACCTGCGGAGTCCAGGCTGAAGCAAGGGAACCAAGAGCGAATAAGATGAGAGCGGCGAGAGTTGAGGTCTTCATAGTCAATTATTGAGTATCCTGTCAGCGCCGCGCGAAAGCAGCTCATCCGCAAGACGCTGCCCAATAGCTTCCGCATCCGACGAGGGACCGCTTTGCCGATCACGCAGTGCTTCTGAGCCATCCGGGCTCGCGACCAGCCCAGTCAAAAGCATCGTGCCGCCGGCGTTAATCGTAGCGTGAGCAGCGATCGGAACCAGGCAGCCGCCACCCAACCCTTTAAGGAACGCGCGCTCGGCTCTGCACGCAAGACGCGTCGGTTCGTGATCCAAAGCACTTACGATTTCATCGATCACTGCGTCGTCTGCGCGGGTCTCGATAGCCAGAGCGCCCTGACCCACCGCAGGCAGCATGAAGTCTTCACTCAGATGCTCCGTTATTCGATTCGCGTGGCCCAGACGACGCAGCCCGGCGGCGGCGAGCACAATCGCGTCGAAAGCGCCTTCATCAAGCTTGCGGAGGCGCGTGTCGACATTGCCGCGGACCGGCTCGACTATGAGATCGGGCCGCGCTCGGCGAAGCTGCGCCTGTCGCCTAAGGCTGCTCGTGCCGATGACGGCGCGCTGTGGCAGTTCGCCGACAGATCGAATCGGATCGCGAGCGATCAGCGCATCGCGCACATCCTCGCGCTCGCATATCGCGCCGATGACCAGCCCGGCCGGAAGCTCGGTAGGCAAGTCTTTCAGACTGTGAACCGCCAGATCAACTCGATGCTCGAAGATCGCATCCTCGAGTTCCTTGGTGAACAATCCCTTGCCCTGCTCGCCAAGCTTTGGAAGCGATACATCAAGAACCCGGTCGCCTTTGGTTGAAATGACGGTGATTTCGACCTCAATACCGGGATGGTGTTTTTCAATCCGGGACTTGACCCAATTGGTTTGCCACAGCGCAAGCTGGCTTCCACGTGTTCCGATTCTGATCTTGTCAGTCAAGCTGTGCCTTCCTCGCTTATTCAATCCTGATCATCTTACGAAGCTCATCCATCATCTGGGTCGGTTGGCCGTCCCGGGCGGCGTTGCGGATATGGACGATCATCGGGTGAGATAGTTTGTTGACGAGCGCCGGAATCAGGACATCCTCGATGGCGGCTTCCTGCTCGGTACTAAGATCTCCAAGACGTTTGCGATTTCGTTTGAACTCGCTCACGACAATCTGTAAGAGAAGTTCCTTGACCTCGACTACCGCCGGACCGATATCAAGCGAGCGCAGTTGCTGAACGAAGGCCTGGACTTCGGCCGCAATGATGGTTTCGGCGCGCTCGGCTTCTTGTTGGCGTTCACGAATGTTCGCTTTGACTATCGACTCCAGGTCGTCGACGTCGAACAGAAAAGCATTTTCGAGGCCTGCGATTCTCGGATCGATATTTCGTGGAACCGAGATGTCGATAAACAGCACGGGGCCTTTCTTTCGGGATTTGAGCGCGCGGCGCGTTTCGGCGGGATGGATGACGTAGTCGGGCGCTCCCGTCGAACAAAGCACGATATCTGCAGAGGGCAGCACGTCGTAGAAAGCTTCAAAATTGACCGCGCCCCCTGAGTACTTCCTGGCAATCTCTTCCGCGCGCTCGGCGGTGCGATTCGTCACGATGAGCTTGCCGGTGCCTGCGTCCAGCAAGCTGCGCGCGGCAAGTTCGCCCATCTCACCCGCGCCTACCAGCAAGACTGTTTTGTCGTTGAGATCTTCGAATATTTTTCGGGCCAATTCTACTGCTACCGAGCTGACCGAAACCGGGTTTTGAGCGACTCCGGTCTCGGAGCGAATTCTTTTTGCGACGGAAAGGCTTCGGTGCATTACCTGGCTCAGGACTCGGCCAATCGTGCCGGCTTTGATCGCGTGTTGATAAGCCTCTTTGACCTGCCCCAGGATTTGCGATTCGCCAACAACCATCGAGTCCAGGCTTGATGCAACGCGGAACAGATGTTTGATGGCCTCGGCATCGGCGTGTCTGTAGAGGTGGCCGTTCAGGCTGTCGGGCGTAAGGTGATGAAAGTCGCTCAAGAAGTCAGCCAGGCACGCAATGCCTCGCTCGGCCCCGGACGGGGTTGATGCGATTATCTCTACGCGATTACAAGTCGAGACGATAAGGCCTTCGTCGATCATCTCCAGATCGACCAGCAGATTGAGCGCGTCAGGAAGACGTGCCTCGGCGAAAGCGAGACGCTCACGCATCTCCAAAGGCGCCGTCTTGTGGCTCAATCCTACGAGTACTATGTTCATAGGCCAGAAGTCAGAGGTCAGAAGTCAGAGATCAGAGTCGGCGCAGAGTGGCTGAGGCTGACCTCTGACTTCCGCTCTCTGACCTCTGACCTCTGACTTCTGATCTCTGGATTCTCATCCATCTCTAAGTTTCAAAAACCGTGACCGAGATAACGAACACCTACCAGGCTACAAACCACGATGACGAAGCTCACGATCGACGCGAGGGCTGCAGCGCGGCCACCCCATCCGGCGTTTATTCGCGATTGAATGATGACGAGATAGACAAGCCACGTCACGACCGAAAAGATTTCAATGGGTCCGGCCTGCCAGTAGATGTGATATCGGGAGTACGAGTACCATAGCCCGCCGACGATCCCGAGCGTCATCAGTACGAACCCTATCGCCATCGCTCGCGAGCTGATCGCGTCACAGGTGTCGAGCGACGGGAGCTTGTAAAACACAGTACCAAAGCGTTTGTGTTTTAACTCACGTTCTTGAACGATATACATCACGCCCGCCCCGAACGCCACAAAAAACGAGGCATAGGCCAGCAGCAGTAATCCAATATGCGCGGGCAACAAAACGCTCTGAAGAGAATTGCTGAATACCGGCGCCGGCTGGCTGGGGCTTGGCGAAATCGCGGCGATCGCGGCGAGCACCAGGACGATCGGAAAAATAAAAGCTTTAAGGGCGTTGGCGTGGTACCAGCGATATGCGAGCAGTGTTAAGAGAACGAGACCCCAGGATAGAAACGCGGACATCTCCTGCACGCCGACCAGTGGGCATCGGCCGGTTCGAAGCCCGCGCAGAAGAAGCCAGGCGGTATGAGCTCCCAGCGCGATCGCAAGCGCAATCAGCGCCGGCTTGCGCATGACCGGACGCTTGGTAGTCAGCGCAAAAATAGATTGGGCTACGCACACGGCGTAGCCCAATAGTATGATTATCCAGAGAATTTCCATGGGCCTGCTCCGGCGTGTGATTCCAGCAAGAGGTAATTCTACCCGCCGTTCGGCCCACAGGCAACGAAGCGATCAGATCGTCTCGAGCTTGCGAAGCGCATCGATGTTCTGCAGCGCTATCCGCTTGCGGCCTACCTTGATCAAGCCGTCTTGTTTAAGCTCGGCGATGCCGTTTGTCACAGTCTCGCGATAGACCCCAAGGCGCTCGGCCATCTCCTGATGAGTGTACCCGCTGACTTCCTTGCCTCCACCTGCCAGGTTCAGCAGCAGCGAAGCGATTCTGGAGGTCACCGGCTGAAAAGCGGACTGCTCGTGTCTGCGCTCGGCGTCCACAAGCCGTGGTCCGATTTGCCGAGCGAGATTGAGCGCGACCGCCGGAGAAGCGCTGGCGATTTTCTCGAAGTCCGCAGCGCTTACGTAGGAAACCTTTGCAGCATCCGCAGCCACTGCGCGGGCTCCCAACATTGATTGGCCAAGCATCGGCATGTCTCCGAAGATCGTGCCGGCTTCAACCGTCTTGACGTCCAGCTCGTTGCCGCTAGCTGAAGTTCGCACGATGTTTACGCGACCGCTCCGCACAACCGCGGCTACCGGACCCTTGGAAGAGGTCGGATAGACCGTGTCGCCCGCCTTGAAATTGCGCTTCGGTAGCTTGTCGATTGCCGCCTCGGCAGCCTTGTCCTGTGCCAGATCTGAAAGTTTCAAATAGCCAACTTTGGAGGCCAGGCTTATCGCCGCCAGTGAGCGAATCTTGTCGCTGGGACCCTTGGTGCGTCTCTTTCTCTTCATTTTCGAAGCTGCTCTCTTAGTTGCAGTTGCCAATTTAATCACCTCTTTCACCCAGTTTGGAGTAAGTGTTTGACTGCTGTCTGAATCTGCCTTTAGCGAAGGTGACAGCAACCGGGTTGACGGGGTAGCGGAGCAAATTTGTTATTGAGCCATACAGCACGCCCACTTTTTATAAGGACGCTCCTGCCTAACCATATCAGAATCAGAATAGAAACGGGAGAATGATATTACAATGACGCGCAACTTCTCGTCAGTAAGCTGGCGCACAAACGCAACCGTAGTTGTGCAAATTCCGGAGTAAGCAAGAGAGTTAACGCGGGGGGGGGCAAAAAAGGGCAGCGTTGGCTAGGTCTGGGATTCTTTCATTGGACCCGCGACCGTTCGGCGATAAAGCGCAACGATCTCGATAGCGAACACCGCCGACAACAGAGAGGGCAGATAGAAGAGCCATCGTGGATTCTCGAGGTGTGTCATCGCGAGACCGGACATTGACGGACCCACCAGGCTGCCGATTCCGAATGCGAGCGAGAATGTCGAATTAGCCGCACCCAACCGCTTCTTACTCACGATGTCGCCAATCAACGCAAGCCCGATCGGATATAAGCTTCCAGCCAGTGCGCCTGCCAGAGCCCCGGTCACCAAAAAGAACCGCCAGTCAGAATGAAGCGACAGAATCGCAAACACAACTCCGAGCAAGACCGTGCACACCAGAAGAGTTTTGCGCTTGCCAAATCGGTCAGCCGCCCGCCCGATAGGGACCTGACTTGCGATAGTCCCGAGAATGACTGATGTAATGATTGCTCCCATCGCCGTCTCTGGAACTCCTATTTCCTTCTTCAAGTAGAGCGGGAATAGTGTAATGAGCGAAGACATGAGATAGCCGTAGAATGCGCCCGCTGAGATTGGCAGCAGAAGCTTGACCGACAACACCCTGGCGGTTGTATCCGCGTGATGTGACTGTGACGGCATCTTCTTGATTAGACCGGCAACCATCAATGCCGCGAGCACGCTAAGGCCGAAGCATCCAACGAACGGGACGTGCGGACTTATTACGAATAGCAGCGCTCCCGCAAGCGGTCCGGCGGCCCATCCTATTCCAACCGACAGCGCATAGTAACTTAAACGTCGAGCTCGTTCGCCCGGCTCGCTCAACAAGCCAATCATTGTTTCCGTAGCTACAGAGATGGCTGCCGCACCGACGCCTTCGAGGGCGCGTACCGCGAAGAAAAGCCAGGTGAATCTGATGTACGCAAACAGCAGTATGGCCGAGCCGTAAAGCGCAAGACCCGCAACCAGAATTCGCTTCGGTCCGAGGCGATCAGTAAGGGCGCCGATTGGGAACGACGCCACAGTAAAAGCTGTAAACATCGTCGTTCCGATCAGGCCGACTATGAAGCTGTTCTCGCCGTGTTCGGCAAGCACAATAGAAATGAGCGGCGCTACGAGCCCGACGCCAACGTAGCTAAGCCCAATGCTGAGATAGATGACCGGGAAGATTTTCGAATTGGACAAATTGGCCCTCGAAGCAAAAGGGAGAAAATAGCATTACGAAGAGTAGGGTGGCAAAGAGTGAAGGGCAAGACGCGCTTATCCGCCTGTTGCCTTGCCCCCGGCGTGCTAGTTGTTCGCGAGATATTCGCGCATCTGGGCGACGTACTTGTCGTACTCTCGGCTCCCGATGAACTTGGCGGGTAAGACGGTTGAAAGGTATTGCAGGTACGCATCCGGAGTGAGGGGCGTACCGCCTTCAGTTAACAGCTCCCCGCGAACCGCGTACGGCTTGAAGATGACCTCTTCGGGACCGCGCTTGCGGAAGAAGCTCGCGTCAGGAACAGCTATCAAGTCCTCAGCTTTGATCCCGCGTTTTGGATCGCGACTTCTTTCGATATCGTCGATCAACGAGTGAGCTTCCTCGCGAGACGCATTCGGAATTCGTTCCTGGACTATCGCAACGTTCACGTTTCTAACAACGCCGCGAACTTCCTCCACGTACTCCGCCTGGGCCGTACCGTTTGTCTTGTCCTTAAATCCGAAGGTGACTGCGGTTTCGCCGCCGTGCTCATTGCCAAACATCTCCAGCCCTCGCGGGTACCAGAGGTTCATCGCTCGCTGCACATCCTCGATGCTGTAATCGCCCTCGCCGCGAGCGGCCATCTGCGAAATCTCCTTGAGCAGTTTGCGGCCGCTGCCAAGGTGGAACGCCTCTTCCTGCAGCATCGGCCCCATGCTTCGGGCCATCGGCGCATAACTGAAGACCTGCTGCATGTCGAGTTGATACTTGCCGACGAGATCAATCACGGTTGCATAAGTCACATTGTCAAGAAAATCGTTGAAGTCGATGTTGAAGGCGTCCAAAACGTGCCCGCCCAGCTCCATCGAAAGAAGCTCTTCGATCGTCTGCTTGGCGACATCTCCAAGGCCCGGCTTCTTCCACGTAGGGTCCTGGTCGAGCACCCAGAACATCTGATAAGCGTGCCGCAGCTCTTCGGCCATGATTCGCAGCACCGCGAATTTCGCCTTATCGCTCACGGCCCGATCGAGCGTCAGGCGATGCTGCTGAATCGAGCCGAGTTCGGTCGAACACTGCGCGCGCACGATGTCGCGGGCGCTGAAGAATGCGTTGCCGACCATTTCTTTTGCCTGCTCGAATCGCTTCCTGCCGGCATATTGGCCAAATTCGATATCCTCGGTCTTGACATCGCCGACCTTAGCCAACAACTGAAACTCCGGGACTCCGCGAAAATACTCATCCCAATGCCTGGTCAGAATCTCGAGCTCGGGAAAATTATGCTTCTGCCACTCCTCAATCGCGTCGTGATATTTCTTTGTGATGGTCGTGGTCGCGTAAGTCATCACGCCTCCGGTGAAAGTTTGATTCGAGCCTCGAAAAGATATTATCGAACGAGCGTTCGAATTTCAAGGGCCGCTGACTCCGGGTAGTGGGATATTAGCGTGTTGGCCGCAAGGAAGTAACTCTGCGTCCTCGGCGTCCTCTGCGGTTTTCTTGATCCGTCGTGGGAATTAACCGCGGAGGACGCCGAGGATGCAGAGGGGAGCAACGCGATTGTGAGGAACCAACACATTGTGACCCCACTACCTGACTCCGAGTGGCGTAGCGAGATTGTTTGAAAGCTCATTGTGCCGGCTTTAGTTCGGTGCTACGTTTACCGGCAACGCTTCGGAGGACCTTATGAACAAGCACTGGTTGCGAACCGGTCGAATCAAGAGGCGATCGACAACCATGCATCGCCTTCTAAGCGCTTTGTGCAGAGCTAAAGAAACTGGCTGCGGTTTGTTGGTTCTCTCGGTGCTGGTAAGCGCCGACGTTGTATCAACTCCTGTGCAAAGCGGCGCCGCCGGTGCAGCGCATCAATCAGTCGCCGGTGCTCCGAACAACCCGACAGAGAAACAGCTCGCTTCGGATCGACAGCGAGCACTGCAGATGCTTGATCCTCTCTTCGAAGCCACCAGCAAACTCGCTCCTGACCTGACCAAGATCTATCTTCAGACTCGTATCGCCGACGCGCTCTGGGAATACGATGAGCCACGGGCTCGATCGCGATTTGAAACCGCCCTGACGACTTGCGAATCGTTAAAGGTTGATGTTCCCAGCGCTGATTCGCGATCTCAGTATCGTGGCGATGTGCTGGAGGCTATCAAGCAACGTGATCCGTACTGGGCAAAAAAGCTGGCGCTGGACAATTGGCACAGCACAAAAAAGCAAGAGCCCGATATGTGGACGCTGCTGCTGCTCATCGATGTCGATACCCAACTCGCAATCCAGATATTGAGGCGCGAAATTGAGAGTAATGCTACTTCATGGCTCGAAAGGGATCTGACGAGACTTCGCGCCAAGGATGTGGCGCAGGCAGACGAACTATTCACTTACGCCCTGTTGGCCGCCGCAAGAAGATCCAAACGCTCCTCAGAGACTTTTCGCGAATTGTTTAACTATGTCTTTCCTTCAAAGACTGAGAATTATTTAGGCTTTGATCTCGGCTCTGATAAGAGTCCGGCAAGACCCGAATTGATCACGCGCTTTCTTGCCTTCGGCTGTGAGGCGCTGATTCGGGAGGCCAATCAAATAGAACAGGAATCCGGGAAGCACAATGAAGTTGGAGAACGGTCTGGAATGGGCTATATGGAGGTACAACTGTGGCTCCCATTCTTCGACCGCTACGCTGCTGACTGCGCAACTAAGATACGCACCCGCTGGGATGCGGCAATACTTAGCCTGCGCGGCGGCAAGGAGCACATCCGACAAACCAAGCTGATGTTTGGTCCGATGAGCAAAGAGGACGCGTTGCGTGATGCGAAGGAGACGAAAGACCCGATGGAGAGGATGGCGCTCTACATGCGGGCAATCAATCTGGCTGCGGATGAAGGTAATTTCGACGAAGCGCTTTCCCTTCTGAAGACGACAGCGGAAGCGAAGGTATCTTCCGACCTTGAGGTTCGAATACTCGTCAAGGCTGCGAAGAGTGCGATTGCGGTCGATGACGCTGATGCCGCTTACCGATACACAAAGAATCTCCACGACCTGCGGACGCGCACTGAGCTGTCAAGCGACATAGCGCGGATGTTGCACAAGAGAAAAGACAGCTTGCGAGCCGTAAATGTACTCAACGAAGCGTTGGAATATGCACGGAAGGCAGGGGACAACTGGCAAAGACCGTACGCTATGTTACAGCTTGCAAACGCGGCAACTCTCTTAGAGCCGGAACGCGGATTCGAGGTCGTTAATCAGGCTATCGAAGGACTCAATAACGCGAAAAGTTTTGTGCAAGTGTTTGACTTCGACAACAACCTGGAACTGCTGGCTCGACTGAACCTCGATCGCGCCTTGTCCCTTGCGGAAAAACTCAGTGATAACGAGAACCGGCTGAAAGCTCGAATTGCGATATGCCGCGGAGTGCTCTGCAAGCAATAGACGAGCCTTCTTAATGCGTCGTGACTCAGGTGTGATTAAAAGCGGACTTGAGCCGGGAACCGCCCGCGACTTCGCCGGAAGAAGTGTCCTGAGAATTTCGCTGGAACCCCATAGGGGTAGAATGTTTATAGTGGCGAGCTCCATATGTTGCCAACCCCGCAGGGGTGAAATGTCCGTTCTTGCGCTCAACTCTATGCCGCACCCAACGGAGCCAGGCGTCCACGTCGGCCTCCGTAACTATAAACATCGCACCCCTACCGGGTTGCCGGGCGGAACGCTCGATTCCCCCCTCTGAGTTCCGGGTGACCTGAGGCCCACCCAAGTCCCAGTTTTAATCACACCCTAGTGACTCAGGCAGTTTCGATCATTTCTATCGTAGCCTGTATTACTTCTTCCACTTTCGTCACATGTGGGCCGCCGCCCTGCGCGAGATCCGGCTTGCCGCCCCCGCGTCCGCCCAGCGTCGCGCAGGCCTTTGCCAGAAGCTGACCCATATCCTGTGTCAGCGAAGCAGAACGCGCGAATACCAGTCGCGCGCCTTTTTCGTCGGTTGTTGCCAGCAATGCTACTGACGGTTCACGCTGGACGATCTTCGACGCGAGTATCCTCACTTCCTCAAAGTCTCGGAGCTTGAAGATAGCCACGATCAACTTGAAGCCGCGGTTCAACGGCGCGGCGGCCAGGATCTCAGATGCTTCAGCGCTCATCGCGAGCTCACGCAGATCACGGATCTGTCTCTTCAAATCTTTGTTCTCTTGAACCGCGCGTTGCGCCAAGTCGGGAGAGGAGTCTCTCTCGCAACTGAACAATCGCGCGACCGCAAAGGCGCTATTGTTGGCGAGGCGATAATCAGCCAGCGCCCGCATGCCGCACAGGAACTCGACTCGAGTCAACTTTCTAACCCGTTCGAAAGAACGAATCGCGATGTTTCCTACCTGGCCTGTTCGCTGTGCGTGAGTGCCGCCGCACGGTGACCAGTCAAAATCCTCAATCTCGATCACGCGGATGTCGCCTCGCACCGCGCTCTCTTTTCTCAGAGGCAGCCGGGAGGCTTCCTCTTCGTTGACCATGTGAACGCGCATCGGCCGGTCCTCGAAGACGACCGCGTTTGCGATATCTTCTGCCGCTCGCAGCAAGTCAGGTGTGGGTGACTGCAACTCGATATCGATGGTGGACGCGAGCGCGCCCAGATGGAATGAGCGAGTCTCAGCCCCACAGGCTTGAACGAACGCTTGAGAAAGGATGTGCTGGCCGCTGTGTTGTTGCATATGGTCCAGCCGCCGCAGCCGGTCGACAATACCGGTGACGGTCTGGCCTGGGTTAAGCGCGCCGGCGTCTTCGATCACGTGGAAGATGGTTCCTGTATCATCCTCGAAGACATCGACGACCTTTGCCTCGCCAAGCGTTCCGATATCGTTAGGCTGGCCGCCGCCGGTCGGATAGAAAGCGGTTTGGTCCAGCACAACAAGTTGACCGCGTTCTGACGGCTCTGCGTCGATAACGTTTGCCGAGAATTGCAGCACGCTTGAGTCGCGAAAGTAGAGTTTTGGAGTTGGTTGCATATCAATGAAAGACGAGGTGAGGTTAGTCACTCTCGTCGCGCCTTTGATTGAGCCTGCGCGCGGTTGAGGTTCTCCTGGGCCAACTTGAATTCCGGCTTCAGCCGGAGGGCCGTAGAGAACTCCGGAATGCTCTTGTCAGCATCCCCCTGCATAAGCAGCACGAGGCCCAGATTATTGTGTGCCTCCGGACTGTTAGGGTTCAAGCGTAGCGCCACGCCCAGTTGCTCTCGCGCTTCCGGGAACTTGCCGATCCGCGCCAGCATCAGTCCCAAATTGGTTCGAACGTCAGGGTCGTTGGGTGAAAGCTCCATTGCCTGAAAGAAGTGACCGAGCGCTTCGTCGGACCGCCCGTTCTGTGCCAGGGAGATCGCAAGTTGCAAGTGTGCCTTACTGGATTGCGGCTGAAGCTCGACCGCCCGTGTTAAATAGGTGGCTGCTTCCGCAAACTTCCGCTGATCATTCAGCGTGACGCCAATGTTTATCAGAGCGTCGAAGAAATCGGGTTTGATCCTCAGCGCCTCACCAAAGTGAACGATTGCTTCGTCGAGGTTCCCCTGTTTCCCCAATGCGTGCGCGAGATTGTAATGTGCCACCAGATTCCCAGGAGCCACCAACAGCGTGTGTCGAAACAACGTTATGCTGTCCCGCCAAAAACCAACTTGAACGCAGGCCAGCGATCCAAGTATTGCGAGCCACACTACGACGGCAAAAGCTGCCGCCCGGTACAGCACCGGCCGTTGCTTGATCAGATCGCCGACGACCCACACTATCATAACGAATAGACCAATCGATGGAATGTAACTATAGCGATCAGCCATGGTTTGCCCGCCTACTTGAATGATTCCAATCACCGGGACAAGGGTCCCTAAATACCAGGCCCAGCCGGTCAACAAGTAGCCCTGGTTCTTCTTTGCGCGCATCACAAAGACAGTTATACAGGCTACAAGAGCCAACGAAGCGGCCAGTTCCCACGGCGGTATGCCTTCAGGAGAAAATGGATAATAGACTCCTAGTCCGCCAGGCCAAAGCAATGAGACGATGTACTTCGCATACGAAACCAGCGCGTTAGATACGCGAAGCAAAATCGGCGCGTCGGCAAACTGCCGGACGGCTCCGCCTCGCGATTGTGCGATATAGGTTATTGCGACCGAGGCAGCGGCGAGAACAAAGACCGGGATCTTTTCTCGGATTAGCGGCGCCAAACGTTGAGCCAGCAGTCCAGGTCCGTTGTCGGGACGCCACTCGAGCCGGTTGAGCGGCCAATAATCCAGTAACAGCATGACGAATGGCCACGTGACGAACATCGGCTTTGCCATCAGCGCAAGCGCCAACGAGACAGTGACCGGCAGGAATTGCTTCCAGGACGGGTGATCAGCTTTCGCGTAACGAATGTAAGCCAGCAAACTGAGGAGGGCGAAGAAAGCGCTCAGTACGTCTTTGCGTTCGGCCGCCCAGGCGACCGATTCGACATGCATTGGATGTAACGCGAACAACCCGGCGACTATCGCACTGCGCCACAAACGGCCCGTCATGTTTTTCAAGAAAGTAAATACAAGAAGGGAATTGAGAGTATGTAGAAATACATTCACTGCCAAATCGGCGCCGGGACTGAGACCAAACACTTGAGCGTCGAACATGTGCGACAGCCAGGTAAGAGGGTGCCAGTTGGCTGCGTGAAACGTTGTAAATGCCCATCGCAACCCCTTGATCGTGAGACCGGCAGTTACCATTGGGTTTTCATATATGTAGATGTCATCATCAAG
The DNA here is from genome assembly GCA_035607285.1 of Blastocatellia bacterium. Classification (GTDB taxonomy): domain Bacteria; phylum Acidobacteriota; class Blastocatellia; order UBA7656; family UBA7656; genus Onstottus_A. The sequence goes on from DATNBZ010000093.1 coordinate 45,101, forward strand.
ATTGATGAAATGATGGCTGATCACTTGTCCGTAAACCGCAACAACCGCGACGATCAGGCCGGCGCCGACCAGCAAATCGCGCCGGTTGATTCTCAACGCAGGTGAATGCCCCCCTGAGACCTTGCCCGCAGTCTCCGCTTCATTGCGAGCAGTCCTCGACCTGTGCTTTCTGTTGATCGCCTTTTTCTTCATTGCTTGTCTGGATGAAGGTTTGGAGATTAACACAAGCTGATGGCTCCGGAAAACGTCGCCTCAGTATGACGGCGAGCCGCGTCATGAAGACGTGACGAGGCCGGCTTGCGTGCTGAGAGTGCGAGCCGTTAGCCTTCCATTCAAATGCGGAAGCCTTTCATTATCAAGCTTCGGAATGGTCAATCGATCTCACTTGGCGAGCGTACCAATATCGTCGGCGTGTTGAATGTGACACCGGATTCATTCTCGGACGGCGGTGTGGCCTTCGAACCGGAAAGGGCGATCGCGCGGGCCCTGGAGATGCAAAGTGAAGGCGCCGATATCATCGAAATCGGAGGTGAATCGACCAGGCCCGGATCGGTGCGCCTTTCCGCTTCGGAGGAACTCTCGCGAGTCCTCCCAGTACTGCGAGGGCTGGCTGCGCGATTGAATATTCCCATTGCGATCGATACATACAAGAGCGAAGTCGCTAAAGCAGCGATCTCTGAAGGCGCGAGTATCATCAACGACGTCAGCGCGCTTCGATTTGATCCTGCGATTGCGGATGTCGCTCGCGAGGAACGAGCAGCGCTTGTCCTAATGCACATGCGAGGCGACCCCGAGACAATGCAAAAGCTGGCGCCGAGCGCCGACATATTCGCCGAAATCGAGTCTGATCTCGGAATTGCAATTGGGATTTCGCAATCGCGCGGAGTCGATCTCGATCAATTGGTGATTGACCCGGGAATAGGATTCGGGAAGACACTCGATCAGAATCTTGCGATACTCAACAACCTTGATCGCTTCGAAAGCTTTGATCTGCCGTTGATGATCGGGACTTCACGAAAGAGCTTCATCGGACGGTTGACTGGGAAAACGGAAGGCGAGCGAATAATGGGAACCGCCGCATCCGTGGCGGCAGCAATCATGCGCGGGGCCCATATTGTTCGTGTGCATGATGTGAAAGAGATCGTTGATGTGGTTCGCGTAACGGATGCGCTTTTGATCCGCTGATGCGGGCTGGATAAATGCCGTCAGCGAATCGCCGGCGGGCAAAAAAAGCGAGGACCGAGAATCGGTTTGATCCGATGCTCGGTCCTCTTAGTCTACGTCAAAGACGTTGTTACGACCTGCCTATTTCTGAACCCCCACCCCGGCGGGTGGAGCGGTTGGGCAAGTACATTGATTGTTCGACATGTTCTGATCAGTGACCTTGCATTTCGGGTCCGTCGATCCGTTAAGGAAGAGCGCTGCAGTACCTCTGCCTACTCCGAAAGCGGAGAAGTCAAATTCAATGTGTACCTTACGAGTTCCCTTCAGGTCATCGATAGTCCCGATGCAACCTCTCATTGTCAGCACGCCTGTACCAGTTGCCAGAAGCTGGCCGTTGCAACAGAAGCGATACTCACCGGTCACAGTATTGAACAGAACCACGTTGCCCGGATTAGACTCATCCTGGAGGCAAGCGCTGAATACCTCGACAGTAAAGCTACAAGTGGCAGTGTTGCCGTGAGCATCTGTAGCAGTGCAAGTCACAGTAGTCGTGCCTACCGGGAAGCAAGATCCGGAAGGCGGATTGCAAACCACAGTCACGCCCGGGCAGTTGTCAGTTGCCGTGGCCGTGAAGTTAACCACCTTGCAGCCGGCAGGCGGACAGCTTGCTGCCGCCGCGACGAAGATCGGCGCCGGGCAAGTGATGGTGGGCGGCTGCGTATCGTTGACCGTGACGGTAAACTGGCACGTCGGGCCAGTACCGACGACCTGCGTACAGCCGTTGACGTTCATGACGATGTGCATGTTCGGGAATCCCAGAGCCGCCGTCGTTGTAGGATTGTTGACGCCACAAGCGGGCGCCCTGAGGTAGCTCGGTCCCGTTTCGGGTGAAGCGTTGGAGCCGATGAAGAACAGATTACCGGCAGTTTCTCCGTCGGGAGTAAATACTTCGACGACCAGTTGCGAGCCGGCCGGCGCGGTGCCGGTGACCGGGATGTTGATGATCGTAAGCGCCTGGTCAGCAACCGTGGTGCTGGTCTGGCCGATCAGCGTCAACGAGCCAGGGAAGCCAGTCGGGAACGGCATGCTCGAGGTGTAAAGCTTGACGCTGATGGGCTGCGTACCGCCACCCTTCGGAGACTTGACACCCTTGTTGGTGCTGCTCTTTGAGAAGCCCGACTTGCCGCTCGACGGCACGCCCGCATTGCCTGCACTAGCCTCTTCAACACCGATGTCGACTGACTGGATATCCCAGGCGCCACTGATGCCGAACGACGACAGAGTAAAGGCTCGATAGTAGCTGTTGTCGGTGTGGCCAATGCCGTTGTTGCAGGACACCGAGTTAAGGCTTGTGATGGCCTGGCTTGACGATTGGGTGATAGTCGAGCAGGCAGTTGGAGCATCAGTTTGCGGATTAGCTCCGCCGCCTGTCGCCGCCTGACACGTCACGGTAGTTGTGCCGACGGGGAAGAACGAACCCGAGGCAGGGGTGCAGGTGATCGTACCGCAGGTGCCGGTGCTGGTCGGCGCCGGGTAGGTTACTACTGCGCCGCACTGGTTCGGATCGTTGTTGCGCACCTGGTTAGGCGGGCAGGTGATTACACAAGGAGTGCCCACCGGACAAGTAGCACAAACGAAGCCGCCGGTAACGGAGATCGTATCAACGTTCCAGCCGGTAGCCGAAACGCTGCAATCGGACGCCAGGCGGAAGCGCAGCTTGACGGGCTGACCGTTCGCGGACGCCGGGAGATTCGCGGTAGTGGTGATGTAAGCGCCAGAGTTACCACTCCAAGCCTGGCGACCCGCTATCGGGCTAAGGAAGCTTGTGGAGATGGTCGCGTTATAACCGCCGGTGACGAAGGAGCCGCCCGCGGCAATAATGTCAGTGAAGGCGCCACCGTTGATTGAGATCTCCAACACCCCGCCATCGAACGTGCTCTCAGTGTTGTAGAAGTTTCTGAAGGTCACCTTAGAGGAAGCCGAGGTAACGTTGAAGCTCGGGGTATCGAGGGTGTTGTTGGTAACGCAACTCGGATCATTGTGGAAAGCGTGGTTGGGCGCGGTGTCGCTTCCCCCGCTGACCGTTGTCCAGTTGGTGCCGAGAGTACACAACGGCCCGCCAACCGTGCAATCACCATCGCCGTTTGTGAAGGCAGTCACCCATCCGGCGGGCAATGCCGGTGCGGTCACTCCGTCGAAGTTCTCGGTGAACGCTGTGGATTGTGTCCCCAGCGTGAAGGTGTAAGTGACATTGCCAAGATCCGTCGCGCCATCCGTGAAGTGAACGGTCGCCGTGACGGTGCCGCCGCAGACTCCGGCCGCGGTGAAGGTGAAGTTGCGACAAACCGCCGGGCCACCTGCTACGACGACGCCGTAGAGCTGTGGATTAGGCGGTTGAATGTTGGTCACTCCACCGGTCGCCTGCAAAGTGCCCATGAGCGCGGTGGTGTTTGCCGTGCCGACATTCTGCACGCACAACGAAACCGTCACGGTCTCGCCCGGATCAAGAACGCCGTTGGCCGGTGTGCAGGTTTCCGCAACCAGCGTCGCGCCTGCCGAACTGATTATGGGAACCGCGGCTCCGTTGCAAGTTGGGAACTTAAAGTTTCCGATGCGCGTGCGCCAGTTAAAACTGGTCGTACCGGCGGGATAATATTCAGAGGTGAACCAGAAGGTGCAGTCGTCGACCGGATCGATTGTCAGGTCGCTATAATCGCCCCAACGGCTTCCGGTGCCGGTCTGGCTGCCCGCGCCCGCCATCAAAGTGGCTTCGCCTTGACCCAGCGTGCCTGCCGGATCAGCAGCCAAACGCCCGGCGTAGCGAACGCTCGGGAAGACTGAGGAGCTGGAAGCGCTAAAGCCCAGGGCCATGTTGCCGCCTTGATCCTGTGCGGCGCTACCCATCCAGCGCCACGTGGAGTCGGGCTGATAGGTGCCTTCCTGAAAGACTGCTTCTACGCCGGAAGTGACGTTGCGCAGCTCGAACCAGCGTATGCCAGTCACGCCGCCAGAGGCCACAGTGTAATTTCCGACGACCCGTTCGACGCCGCCAACTATTCGATAGGGCAGCCGGAACATCAGCCGGTCAGCAATGCCGTCCAGAGCCGTTCCCGCCGGTTGGGGTACGCAGGCGCGCCCGCCGGTGCAGGCGAACGTAAAGCCAGCGGCTGCCGGACTGGTGCGCTGAACGAAAGTCGAATTTGCGGGAGTCACAAAATCAGGATGGAAGAGCCACGTTCTATACGTGCCCGCGTTGTTACCCGTCGTATCCGGGAACTCAACGAAGGGACACGGCGTGTTGGCAGGCGGCGGTGTTGAACCGTCCACATCCGCGGGAAGCAACGGGTCTCCATTATTCGCCGGACTGCCGATAAGCCCTGAAGTAACGAACGCCGCCACCGGATTACCGGCAATCATCGCGGCTCGGTCGAACGCGAATGCCTGAACGCCGAGAAACGCCGTGCCTGCGGAATTGAAGACGTTGTCGGACATGTAGTAACCGTTGTTGTTTGTAGAAGGCCACACGCCAAGGTGCGGATAGTCGAAGAAGTTGGTCCCAAGGTTAAAGGCATAGCGAGTGTATGAGCCGGTGGCATCGTTGCTCGTCGACACTGCGATGCACTCGTCGGTTGGCACGCCGGCGCCGGCAAACTGGCTTATCACCCACCGGTTTGCGAACTGATCGTAGAGCACAACCGGATCACCATCACCCTGGTTCTGGCAATTACCGCCAAATCCCGACCAGATGGTCGTGATGCCTGACGGTCCCAGTACCGAGGCTCCCGTTGCTTTGTTAAAGACCTGGTAGCCCTCGTTGACCATTTGAACGTACTGCGTCTGGCCCACTTCTCCATCGGTGTCAGGCGGCGCGCAGTTGCACGCCACGCCCGGGAACACGATGCCGTCAAAGTTGAGAATGGTAGCGGGCATCACATCCGGCGCGAGGAAGCTCTGAACGACCGGATCGGGTTTGTCTATATGATTGCGGACTATCTTCGGGTTGTCAGCGGCCTCGTGCTCGACCTTCGGCACGATCGGTAGCTGCTTCATGTCCCGCAGCCGCGGCGAAACGTCGCTCTTATACGAGAAACCGCCCATTATGCCGGAGGGCTCTTTCTCCTGAAGCGCTCCAGCGAGTCGAGCTTTGGCAATTGCATTCGCGGTTGAAGACGGTGTTGCGCCGCCCTTTTGTTCCGCAGCATTGGGGTTGCTACCGCCTGAAAGAAACGCGGCGGGAGCGATAACGAACAACGCGAAGAGTGCTAGACAGAGCACCATGACTCTGACTCTCGATGTGATTGAACTATGCTGTTCCATGAAGTGCCGGCCCTCCTGACCTGAAAGATCTGAATGTGAACTGGAATACAGATTACGCCTGATGGTATCACCGCTCGAAGCCGGTTATCTCCATGGCGCGCTCGCTACTGATTCATTGCGGTCAAACTTCAGCCGAGTCCTTTCAGAGCGTTGAATCTATGTACTCGCACTGTAGTTTGAATCTGTCCGGATAGCGAAATCCCCGTCCTCGTTTAAGGGTCCATGTAAAGGGTCCATCCGGAGTAACACCATCTAAAGCCGCCGCTACTATATTATTGTCCGTTTGCGGAGTCAAGGAAATCATAGGAAAAAAATGGACGAAAGATCTGTCGTCACATTGCCGGCCTTATCGCTTTCTGTTCGCCCATAGCGTCTTGAATAAACATGCATCCTGCGGGAGATAAGCTGACCAAAAATGTCCAAAATAAAATGTAAGAACCGCTATCGAACTCGTCTGCGTGACGGGGCGTTATGTTATGACGCCCTAAAGACTAAAGTCAAGGCGAAAAGAATGCAGCCTCGAGGGCAACTCAATATCTCTTTTCAAGTCTCCGGGCCATAATAAGTAGGGCCGGGAATCGGCTTCAGACTCCGATTCCCGGCCCGTGGTTTAGCCAGCAACACCTCGATTACTTCTGGAGCGCCGCAGGTGGAGTGCCAGTCGGGCAAACACAGTTGTTGCCCGCCATGTTCTGATCGATGATGGTGCATTTCGGTGTGCTCGAGCCGTTAAGGAAAATCGACGCCGTGCCCTTGCCCTTGCCGTTGGCAGAGGTGTCAAACTCGATGTGCACGTTACGCGTTCCCTTCCGCTCATCGATCGTCCCGATGCACCCTCTGAGAGTCAGAACGCCTCTGCCACTAGCCAGTAGTGCGCCGCTGCAGCAGAAACGATAGTCTCCTGTCTGAGTGTTGAACAGAACAACGTTGCCGGGATTAGACTCATCGACCAGGCAGATGCTGAATACCGTAACAGTAAAGCTGCACGTTGCAGTGTTGTTTGAAGCATCCGTGGCGGTGCACGTCACAGTAGTCGTACCTACGGGGAACATCGAACCGGAGGCGGGACTGCAGACCACGGTGACACCCGGGCAATTGTCACTCGCAACGGGAGGCGGATAAGTAACACCGGTGCTGGTAGCAATAGGACACGAAGCGCCGGCGGTGACCGTGAAGCTCGAAGGACAAGTGATCGTTGGCGGTTGATTATCGGTGACCGTGACAGTAAACGTACAGCTCGGCCCAGCCGTCGTCGTGCAAGTGACGGTGGTTGTGCCAACCGGGAAGAACGACCCCGAAGCGGGCGAGCAGGTTACGGTGCCACACGTTCCCGTCGTCGTTGGAGGCGGATACGTGACGACGGCCCCGCATTGGTTTGGATCGTTGGTCTTGGTGATGTTAGCCGGGCAGGTGATCTGGCAAGCGACGCACGGCCCGGCGCCGGCAGTGTCGCATACCAGGCCGTCTACGGTGACCGTGTATCCGCTGCAACCGCCGTTCGCTGTGATCTCCTGCACGTTGAGCACGAGGACGCCGTTAGCGGGCACGTTGACCTTGAACGAATTGGTCGGCGTCGGACTGCCGCCCGGGTCACCAATGTAATTCGTACAGAGGTTGGCTGGATTGAAACTACCCAGGTAGGCCACGGTGATAATCTGGTTCGGCGCCACGGTGCAATTGGTCGTAGTCGTGATGGTGGCGCAGGTTGCGGTCGGGCCGTTGGTGAAAGTGTAGAGATCGTAACGATGCTGCGCCGTATCGCCGGCAATCGCGCCGGGGCACGCCTTCGGGAAAGCGCAGGAGTTGGCGACCGCATCACGTCCCATGCGTCCCGTCTGCGTGGTATCGCCGGCAGCGAGGGCGCCTGAGACTGTCTGCGTCGGACACGCGCACGTCGGCAGCGAGAACGAGAAGGTGCTCGTGCCTCCAACAAAGCTCACCGTCATCGTAAACGCTATGGGAGTGCCGCAGACGAAACTGTTTGAAGTGCTCACCGAGAACGGCACAGTGTTGGTCGAGGTGGCATTCTCAACCGTATTCGGATAAGGCGAATTTGGCTGGGTGATCGTTACGCCCGGTGTTGAAGATGACAGCACTGCCGAAACGGTCGTCCCGGTGAGGCAGCCGTCATTCTTGATGGTCACATTCAGGTTGTTGCATTCATTACGTTCGATGATTCCGTCGCCGTCGCCGCCCGAGATCGCCGCCGATTGGAAGACGAACTTCGCTTTGCCGGTCAGGCAAGCGTTCAGCGTCGTGGTTTGACCGTCGGTGATGGTTACGCTGAACGGTCCGGCCGCCATGCAATCATGCCCGACAGCCGTAATGTTTACGGTGTAATTGCCGGGCGCCAGTTTTACGGAATAAGTCCCGTTCGCGATCGTCGTTGTCGAGAAGCCGTTTGATGGCCCCCCGGTTACTTCGACCGTTGCGTATTGCAAAGGCAAGCCTGTATCGCAAGCAGTGATCGTTCCGGCAAGCGTTCCTTGTGCAGGCGCCGTGCAAGTGGCGAATTTGAACTTCGCGATCCGCGTTTGCCAGTCAAATCCCCCCGGCGTGTTGCGCGAATAGAATTCGCTCGTAAACCACATCGTACAATCATCCGATGGATCGAGCGTCAAGTTGCTGTAGTCGCCCCAGCGATTAGCTGTTCCTCTCTGCGAACTGGTGCCGGCAAACAGCACTCCCTCGCCCTGGAACAGGCCGCCGGGCGGATCGTTGAAGGCGCGCGCTGCAAAGTTCAGCGATGGAAAATGGCCGGCGGTAACACCGGACAAAGTGTAGCCGACCGCGAGATTGCCTTGATTGTCCATCGCAGCGCTGCCCATCCAGCGGTTGTCGCCAGTCGCGCCGTTTCCAGATCCCGGTGCGAAGGTCGCCTGCTCATTGACCGTATAGGAGCCGGCCGGAGAAGTCTTGCGCAGCTCGAAGTAGCGGATGCCGGCTTGAAAATTGGCGGCGCTGTTTGGGGTGACGCCGCTCACGTTGACCGTGAAGTTGCCGACCAAAGATTCCGTGCCGCCGCGATTCTGATACTGCAGCCGGAACATCAATCGTGAGCCCACAGTATCGAGCCGGTCGGTAGAATTGTTTCCAGCCGGCGGCGGCTGCTCGATGTCACCGCGCCCGCCAGGGTCGCGCGCGTCAAAAGAAGCGAGCGCGAGCGGCGTCGCATAAGTGCTCTCGGAGCGTTCGAGGAAAGTAGAGCTGGCCGGGACGGTGAAGTCTGCATGGAAATTGAAGAGTCGCAGACCGTCGGCCGGATCGGCGAACTCCGTGTCGGTGAAGTAAACGAAGACATTCGGTGCGCCCGCCGGCGGCGGCAACAATCCATCCTGATCGGACGGCAGCATGCCGAAGATCCCTTCCGGATGTGAAGCCAGGTTCAAATTGAAATAAATTAGCCCGGCGGTCGGGTCGCCGATCAACATCTTTTTGCGATCGAATGCAAAAACCCCATCGCCGTCAAACCCACCGCCGTTGAGGAACTGGTGGGAGTTCATATAATAGCCATCGGGCCATACGCCAAAGTGCGGGTAATCGGGAAATTCATTGCCCGGCAGCACGAAGTCATAAAGATAATAAGCGCCCGTAGGATCGCCGTTCTTTGAGATCGCGATGGCTTCGTGATAGGGCGGCACGGTGCTCGACGTAAAAGCAAACTGGCTGATCAACCAGCGGTCGGCGATGCGATCGTACAAAACAATCGGGTCGCCGCGATCTACGGTGGCCGCCAGCCCGCCGAGCGGCGCGAACAGGCTGCTCTGCGTAAAGAACGGCACCAGCATGTTGCCGGCCTTGTCCCAGATTCCCACGCGGTTGTTGACCGTCTGGACGTAGTGATTGGGACCGACATCGCCGTTGGTATCAGGAGGCGCCACCGAGTTACCTTCATTACTTGCGTCGACGCCTTCAAACGTCAGCGACGGAGTGGGCAGCACAGAAGGCGCGTTCGCCGGAAGCTCGGGTTGCAATGCACCGTCAACCGACGGCTTCGTTCCGGGCGCCCACTGGCGCACTTCCTCTGTATTCTTCTCATTGACCTCGCGCGCTTCGACTTCCGGCGGACCGTTCTTCGAATTACTAACCTGACGCTGGGCAGGTGGGAGGTTCCTGACCGGGACGCTCTCGGCGAAGTCAACCGCTTGAGCATAGACCGGCGCAAGCGGCACGCTCTTTTGCCCGGCCCGTACCGGCTTCGCAGTCGGAGCCTTCGCGCGAGCCGCGCTTCCGGAGGGAGCGGTTTTTTGTGTAGCGCGTTGCGCCTCGCTTGGCAACAACCAGGCGCCAAACGCAAAGACCAGCAGCATCGTGATTAAAAGTACTCGTGATTGATTCCTCATTTCAGCTTTCTCCTGGGGGCATCGGACTAAGCTGATGCCGGTCTCGGATGCCGCTAACGGCATCGCCTGACAGTTGTGCATTGACGAAAGCGGCCACCGCTCTCGCGCGATTACCGAGCCTGGTGCGCACTTATCGGCGCAAGCAAATCTACGTTACAGAAGGTCGTGCTCTAACCGGTCTCAAATCCCTCAGAGGCGCAACGACTTCCCTCGCTCTCGCGCTCTACAGTAAAGCGAGGGGTCCCGAGTCCAACATATTGGAAAGTTTTCGTCCAAAGAGATTGAGGGAGGCGCAATCATAGTCAGGCGCGTGGAGTGGCGTCAAGAGGAAGGAGCGCAGCCGCCGTAGTAACGACCTGTATGGGCGGTCCTCCGTGGCCGCCCCTCTTCGGTCCAACGAGCGCCGTATGTAAAGAGCGGGCGGCCACGGAGGGCCGCCCATACAGGTCGTTACTGCGAGAGTAGATCCTTTTACAATGTTAGACACACGAAGCCGCAGATTTCTACCAAGCGAGGACGGCTTGCGGTAATGGAAGAAAAGTTCAGGCTTCAGCAGATCCGTAATGGTTTATGAAGTGACTCTGAGAATCGACCGCCTCTTCGCCCTTGGTTGCTCGGATGCGTTCGTAAGTTCCATCGGGTAACAAACGTCGAGCCTTGACGTTGTCTCTCAAACATATGTCAAGCACTTCTTCTTTAAGGTGCGTCCTCAATCGTGGATCGTTGATCGGCGCGAGCAGCTCGACGCGCCTGTCGAGGTTGCGCTGCATCCAATCCGCGCTGCCAATGTAGACTTCTTCTTCGCCGCCGTTGAGGAAGTAGAAGATTCTGCTGTGCTCCAGAAATCGCCCGACGATGCTTGTGACGGTGATCGTCTCCGACAACCCCGGAACGCCGGGTCTAAGGGTGCAGACCCCGCGAACCACCAGATCGATTGGGACGCCTGCTTGTGATGCTTCGTACAGCGTGCGTATGAGTTTCGTGTCAGTCAGGCTGTTGATCTTGGCTACTATCCGGCTGGGCTTCCCGGCTTTTTGGTGTTCGATTTCGCGCTCGACAAGAGCAGTCAAACGCTCACGCAGGTTCACTGGCGCAACCAGCAGGCGGCGGTATTCGGTCTGGTGCGAGAATCCGGTCAGGTAGTTGAAGAGCTCGCTTGCGTCCGCGCCGAAGTCCGGGTCAGCGGTCAGCAATCCGACATCGGTGTAAATTCGGGCCGTTACCGGATTGTAGTTTCCAGTACCAACGTGAAGGTAGCGCCGCAGCGCCCCGGCTTCGCGCCGAATCACCAGCGCAAGCTTGCAATGAGTCTTCAATCCGATCATCCCGTAGACAACGTGAACGCCCACGCGCTCCAGGCGTCTGGCCCACTCGATGTTGCTCTCTTCGTCAAACCGAGCCTTCAGCTCGACCAGCACCGCGACCTGCTTTCCTTTTTCGACGGCGTGCATCAACGCGCGAACCACCGGCGAATCCGGTCCGGGTCGATACAGCGTCATTTTTATTGCCTGGACGTCGGGGTCGGCCGCGGCAGCGTTGATGAGATCCAGCACCGAACCGAATGAGTCGTACGGATGATGCACCAGCACATCCTGGCGCTTGATCACATCAAACACCGACTCGTTAGTGCGCAACGCCGAAGGCGCGGCGGCAGCGTACGGCTTGTCCTTAAGATGTGACAACTCGGCCCGGTCCAGCTTATAAAGAGCCATTAGATCAGGCATGTTGAGCGGCCCGTCGATCGTGTAAACGTCCTCGGCCGCGAGCTTGAGCGAGCTGGCGAGAAACCTGACCATTTCGCCCGGCATCGATGCGGCTACCTCGAGCCTCACTGCGGTCCCAAAACGCCGCTTGCGCAACTCGCGTTCGACGGCCTGCAACAGGTCGTTCGCTTCATCTTCCCGAATCTCGATGTCGGCATCCCGCGTCACGCGAAAAGGATGCAGCTCGGCGGCGCGCATGCCTGGAAACAGGGCTTCGATGTTGGCCGCGATGAGTTCTTCCAGCAGGACAAACTCAGTTCGTGACTCGTCTCCGATCGGCACAAGACGCGGCACCAGGGGCGGCACTTTCACTCGCGCGAATCGCGGCGCACTGGCCGCATCAACGGTGTGTCCGTTTGGTTCAATCATCACACCGAGGTTCAGACTAAGATTAGAGATGTAAGGGAATGGATGGCTTGGATCGACGGCTTGCGGAGTAAGCACCGGAAAGACGTCCTCGATAAAGTAAGTGGTGAGCGTTCGCCGTTCTCGGTCCGACAGCGTTCGGTAAGGGCTGATGACGATGGCGTTTGCCTCCAGCTCCGTGAGCAGCTCCTCTTTAAAACACCGCACCTGTTCCGCAAGCATCGGGCGCAATGTTTCGTTTATCAATTTGAGCTGGGCGATCGGCGTCAGCCCGTCAAGCGAAAGCTCGGTGACGTTCTCTTCGATTTGCTGCTTGAGTCCCGACACTCTGATCATGAAAAACTCGTCGAGATTGGTCGAGAAGATCGAGAGGAATTTGACGCGTTCGAGCAGCGGTTGAGACTTGTCGAGCGCTTCCTCGAGCACACGCCGGTTGAACTCGAGCCAGCTTGCCTCGCGGTTGAACAGAAGCTTGCGCGAGAGGAACAGCGTCGGCGGCAGCGTCATGCGGTCATGCTCGGGCGTCGTCTGTTTTTGATTCTTCAGGGGATCTGTCATGGTTGTGGCGTGCTCCGCTGTAATGGCGTGCTCCGCTGTAATGGCTCGCTCCGCTGTAATGGCTCGCTCCGCTCGGCGATCTCTATTCGATTGCCGCCGGGATCGCGAACGTAGAAGCGTCGCCATCCCTCGATCGGCTGATTGTCCGGCAGGATCTCGATTGCCGCTTCGCGCATTGCGGCTTCCGCTTCCGCCAGATTGGTCACCATAAAACAGACGTGCCGCCGGCTCGCGCTGTTGTCCGCGGGCAAGTCTTCAACCGAGAGATGAAGCTCGACGCTGCCACAGCGATACCAGGCGCCGCTTTGCGAGCGTGTAGATCCCGGGCTCGTGGGTTTGGGTATTTGCTCGAGGCCCAGGATGGTTCCGTAGAAATGTTTAGCCGCCTGCTCGGCAGCGCTGGGAACGGTTGTCTGAATGTGATTTAGTTCGGTGATTTCGAGCGGCATCGGCTGTTGATGAGATTACTTTAGACTGAGATCGTCCCTGCGCGACAAAGTATAACAGCAAGTCAGTCACGACATGTAGGGGCGGCCCTCCGTGGCCGCCCCTCTTAGGTTGTCGATACATCGAACGTAGCAAAACAGGGGCGGCCACGGAGGGCCGCCCCTACATGTTTTCAGTGGACGGCGTCAGCAGCTTCAACCCCTGGCCGGCACTCGAAGCATTCTGCATTCAGCGCGTCGTGCAACGCTTCCAGCACCAGCAGCACATTCTCGCGAGTGCTGCCCGAACCCATCAGACCAATCCTCCAGATTTTCCCCTTCAGCGGACCGAGGCCGCCGCCAATCTCAATATTGAAATCGTTCAACAAGCGAGCCCTCACGCTTGCGTCGTCGACTCCGTCAGGTACCCGCACCGCGTTCAAGCTCCATAGCCGATGCTCGGGCGCGACGTTCATCTGCAAGCCCATCGCTTCCACGCCTGCAACAAGCGCTCGATGATTCAACTGGTGACGTTTCCATCGGGCTTCGAGGCCTTCTTCGCAGACGATTCTCAACGCCTCGTACAGCGCGTAGTTCATCGAGATCGGCGCAGTGTGATGATAAGTACGATCGTCTCCCCAGTACTTCTCGACCATGGATATGTCCAGGTACCAGCTTTGAACTTTCGATTTTCTCGCGTGAATGCGATCGATCGCGCGCTCCGAGAAAGTAATCGGCGCCAGTCCCGGCGGAGCGCCCAGACATTTTTGCGTCCCGGAGTAGCAGACATCGATGCCGTTGCGATCGACTGCGGCCGGATGTCCTCCCAACGAAGTCACCGCATCGACAATCAGCAGCGCGCTTCTATTGTGAGCAAGCTCTCCCAAGCCGGTGAGGTCTTGCAGCACGCCGGTCGACGTTTCCGCATGAACGATCGCAAGCGCGCGAGTCTTGGACGAGTCGAGCGCGGCCTCGATGTCCGCTCGCTCGATTGCGCGGCCCCACTCCGCGCGCACGATGACGGGTTTGCCTCCCGCGCGCTCGACGATGTCGCGCATCCGTTCGCCGAAGACTCCGTGAATGCAAACCACTACTTCGTCGCCCGGCTCGATGACGTTCACGAGGGCTGCTTCCATGCCGGCGCTTCCGGTGGCAGAGATTGGGATCGTCACGCGATTTTCGGTCTCGAACACGTATCGGAGCATCTCCTGGATGTGGTCCATGCATTTGAGGAAAAGCGGGTCGAGATGCCCGAGCACTGGCGCCGCCATTGCTTCGCGCACGCGATCTTCAACAGGGCTCGGCCCCGGTCCCAGCAGCACGCGTCTGGGTGGCTCAAACTTCTCATAGGTTTTCCTTTCGCGAATCAGTTGGGGTCGATCTGACATATCAATCCTTCTTCCTTATTATGGATTCCAATTCAGTGCCCGCAAGCGCAACCGCTGCGCTGATCGGCGTAGCGAGTGCGATATCCTGAGCGCCGCCGACGTTTGCGGTCAGAACGCCGATCACTTCGCCCTTTCGATTGAGCACCGGCCCGCCGCTGTTGCCGTGATACGCGCGGAGGTTGAGCTGAATGAAATCCTGCCCAACGCGGCTGACAATTCCGGTCGAAAGCGATGGTTCGACTCGCTCGTCCTTCGTACGTTCCAGCAAGTCCAGCCCAAGAGGATAACCGATAACCACCACCTCGTCGCCCTGGTTTATGCTGCCGGTCTCGGGCTCGATACCGTGCACAACCAGGCTCGGAGAAGAGAACTTCAGAAGGGCGACATCGGCGGAGTTTCTCGAATTGAGCTTGTAGATTTCGGCCTCGACCGCCTCTTCGGGTTTTTGATTGGGCAACACTACTGCGATTTTTGTCACGCGGCCCGAGACTGCTTGTGACTGCGAGCCGTACTCCCAGTCGCGAACCAGGTGTCGATTTGTGATTATCAATCCAGTCTGGCCGTCATCAGCAGCTACGAAACCGGAACCGGTTCGCGCCTCACGAGTCGTGACCTGACCGGTCGAATCCAGCAGATCGAACTCGACGCGAATGAAGACGACCGCCGGGCTGTTAAGCTCGGCCACTTCTGAAAAGCTCAGATTGTCGGGATCGGTCGCCCGTAACCTGGATGACGCGACTATTCCCCCGATTCCTCCCAAAAGCATCGCTGCGATGAGCAGCGCGATGAGGACGCCGTTGTTCTTCAGCATGCGGAATGGACTCGAAACGTTCTCCCCAACCTGTTTGCCGGCGGCCCCGTCGTGCTGAACTTTCTTATGATCCGGTTCAACCCCGAAGCGTAACAGCGGCCCGCCGGCGCCAAACTCAATCAGGTCATCGTGAGCCAATTCGCCGACCACGACGCGCCGTCCGTTGATCATCGTTCCGTTAGTCGAGCCCAAATCGCGCAGCAGGTATTGATCGCCGCGCCGCATAATTTCAGCGTGATGAGACGAGACTCGGCGCGCGTCTTCTCCGAGACAGAGCATATTGTCGGGCGCTCGCCCGATGGAGATTCGCCGGGCATCGAATTCCTCGCGGTCCCCTTTTTTCGAAGTGATGAGGTAGGTGAAAGTAGCGCGCATGTTAGAAGTGTTCCGGAGCGCAGGCTTAGGAGATCAGGCTTGCCTCTTTGCGATCTTTGCGGTTCTTTGCGTCTTTGCGTTGAGTATTCTTTTGCCGGGAATACTCAACGCAAAGACGCAAAGAACCGCAAAGCCCGCTAAGGCCCGGGCGCCAAATGCATCAAGAACTCGCGATTGCCTTCTGCTCCCAGAATCGGCGAGTCAATTAATCCGACCGAACTCAGTCCTAGCTTTAGAGCGGCGCTCCTGATCTCGTCCAACACTCGTTGATGTTTTACAGGATCGGTCACGATCCCGCCTCGCCCGACTTCTCCTTTCCCGACTTCAAACTGAGGCTTGACCAGAACGATCAGGTCGCCGCTTTCCTTCAGGCAGTTTCGCACCGCCGGAAGAACCTTGCCGAGAGAGATAAATGAAACATCGATCGTCGCGATGTCGAAGCGGACGGGAAATTGAGCGGGACTCAAGTTGCGAGCGTTTATCCCTTCCCGGACGACGACGCGGGGGTCCTCTCTCAAGCGCCAGATAATCTGGTTGTGACCAACGTCAATCGCCCAAACGCAGGCCGCCCCATGCTGAAGCAGACAATCGGTGAACCCGCCGGTCGAAGCGCCAACGTCGAGACAGTTCTTGCCCTCCGGATTGACGTTGAACTCGCGCAGGGCCGCTTCGAGCTTTAGACCTCCGCGACTCGCGTATCGAGGAGTTTCACCCTTGATTCGAATTTCGTCGCCGCAATCGATCAACTGTCCGGGTTTGTCTATTCGTTGCTCTCGAACCAGAACGTGGCCGCCGATAATCAAAGCCTGGGCGCGCGTGCGGCTCTCGGCGAGTCCGCGCTCGACTAAGACTTTGTCAATTCGTTCCCTCGTCATTCTTGTTCCAACCAGTGGAGTGTATCAGAGAAATCGGTCGTCCTGTATGGGCGGTCCTGTAAGGGTGCTCCTGTATGGGCGGTCCTACGTGGCCGCCGCTCCTTCGATGAAGCGCTTCCTCATTGAGGGGCGGCCACGGAGGACCGCCCATACAGGAGTGCCCTTACGGGAACGCCATACAGGAGTGCCCTTAATCGCTATCGAAGCGATCGAATGAAAGATTCCCGACTGATAAACAATCATGCTATCGCTGCCGTATAACCATATCTCAGTCAGGGCGAGAGAAACTTTACGGCAAATGCGCGCGGCGTATAATTGGGATGTTCAGAGTTCATCAAGCTTCAGCTTGCAGGTTCAGAGCTCAAGCTTCAGCTTGCAGGTTCAGAGCTCAAGCCTCAGCTTGCAGGTTCAGAGTTCAAGCTTCAGCTTGCTTGTCTCGCGCAACCTAACGATTGAACTCCAAACCAGGAGGCGCAATGTTCTGTCCAAAATGCGGCAGCCAGACGGTCGACGGTCAGCGATTCTGCAAGGCTTGCGGCACGAACGTTCAGTTGATCAATGACGCTCTTCGCAGCGGCGACACTTCCCAGGCTCCATTCGGAATCGACGTCGAGGCGCTCAAGAAAAATGCAATGGACTTCGCGCAAAGCTGGAAGACCGGTTGGGGCGGCGCTGCAATCGGAAAGGACTTCCAACACGGGGCCCGCGAATCGGCGCGCGAGATACGCGATATAAGAAGGAAGGCCAAGGAGGAAGCGCGCCGGCAAAACCTTCCGAAGCCCAGGGAGTACATGTCTTATTCGTGGCAGCACAACCTCAGGAATGGCCTGGTGAGCCTGTTCTGGGGCGGCGGCCTCGGAATTGTTTTGTACTATCTCGGGCGCACGGTAATAGACGCCGGGTTGATCAAACAGTTGGAAGACTCGTCAAACGTTCCGATTCACGGGCTTGAGCCGCTGGTGAGAATCCTCTGGTTGATAGCGTTGTTGCCGGTGCTCAAGGGGCTTGCGCGAATCATCTACGCGGCGTTCTTTGGAGAGTCAATGGCGACGCTGACTGCGCGGTTTACGCCGCAGCCGTTGTTGGAAGAGGCGCCGCCTTCAATTCGACAGGACACGTCGCCGGTCAGCCAGCCGGAAACGGTGGGCGTTTATGAACGTTCGGGCGAACCTTCAAATGCTGCCCCAGGCGAACCGCCGCCAAGTGTCACCGAACATACCACGCACTTTTTTGACGAGGACCAGCGCCAAGCCAGGCGCGAAACTCAGTAATCTTTAACTCAAACAAAACATCACTCGAACAAAACATGTAGGGGCGGCCACGGAGGGCCGCCCCTACATGCTTAGTTCAGTTATTTCTCTCACAAAGTCTTCGAGCGCCTCGCTCCAGTGACGCAGCGGTTCGAGCCCCAGCTTCTCAGACACCAGACACCTCATAGCGGAATTGTGGGGACGAGGAGCGCGTTGATTCAGGTCCTCCCGGTTTATCGGCTCTATCCGCACATCTACAAGCCCTGCCAGTTCGAGCGCTCGCTTCGCGAAGTCGAACCACGTAGTCGGACCGCTCGACGTGACTTGATAGAGTCCGTGCGCGCGAAGCCTGATGATTTCCTCGATTCGGCCGGCAAGGTCCGGTGCATAAGTCGGAATCGAAGTCTGGTCGATCACCCCTTTCAGGTTCGCTCCTCTGCGGGCGTATTCGATGATCCGGCTCCCAAAGTTCTTCCCTCCGACTCCGAACAGCCATGAAGTCCGAACCAGGTAGAACCGTTCGGCCTCCTCGCGCACCGCAAATTCTCCCGCCAGTTTCGACGCTCCGTAAACGCTGAGCGGCTTCGGTTCGTCCTCCTGTGTATAGAAGCCTTCCTTTGATCCGTCGAATACATAGTCGGTGCTAACGTGCACGATGTCGGCGCCGAATTCGCGGCACGCGCGAGAGAGAAACCGCGGGCCGCTCGCGTTTACGGCGAAGGCCCACTCGCGGTCGATCTCGCAACGATCGACGTCCGCCGTAGCTACGCAGTTGATCAAGACATCCGGACGAAACAATTCGACCGCGCCCCTCACGTCGCCTTCGTTTGTAATGTCCAACTCTGTCCTCGGCAATGCGATAACTCTCCACCCGCAGCGGGTTAAATGAGAGTTCATCGACCGGCCCAGTAAACCGCCGGCGCCGGTAATCATTACCGTAGCGGGGTCGGACAACATCAACTCGCCATCCGCTTGTGGCATCAGGTCGAGTTCGATTGGAGGCTCGGCAACAGTCAGCGCGGAGCGCTCGGCGCCAGCCAACGCGTTGCTCGAGCTTACGTCGGCGGCGCTCAGATTGGAGTCTAAGTTACGCATTTTGCGATGCTCATCTTCCGCCGTACATTCGCTGGTAATATTGGAGGTATTCGCCCGACCGCGTGCGCGCTACCCATTCACGGTTGTCGCTGTACCATCGCACGGTCTTCTCGATGCCGCTCTCGAAGGTTTCGCGCGGATGCCAGCCGAGTTCGTTTTCGAGCCTCGCCGGATCGGTGGCGTAGCGGCGATCGTGACCCAAACGATCCGTCACGAACTTGATCAATGACCGCGGCTTGCCAAGCAATCGAAGAAGCGTGTCCACGATTTCCAGGTTCGTCTTTTCCGCGCGCGACCCGATGTTATAGACCTCACCGCTTCGACCTCGGTGCATCACCGCGTCAATAGCGCGGCAGCAGTCTTCTACATGAAGCCAGTCCCGCACGTTGAGCCCGTCTCCATAAACCGGAAGCTCCTTATCCTCGATCGCGTTTGTGATCATCAACGGAATCAGCTTTTCAGGAAACTGATACGGACCATAGTTGTTCGACGCGCGCGTCATCACCACGTCGAGCCCGAAAGTTATGTGCGCCGCCCGGACCAGATGTTCGGCCGCGGCCTTTGACGCGGCATAAGGGCTGTTCGGCTGCATCGGCGAAGCTTCGGTAAAGTATTCGCCATCACCGCACGAACCCATCACCTCGTCGGTCGAGATTTGAACGAATCGCCCGACCCGCTCGGCCCTGGCGGCGTCCAGCAAAGTCTGCGTGCCCGCGACGTTCGTTTCGATGAAGTCCGACGCCCGCTCGATTGAGCGGTCTACGTGAGATTCGGCGGCGAAGTTAATCACCACATCCGCGCCGGAGATGGCTTCATCCAGCGCGCGCCGGTCACAGATATCGCCGCGAATGAAGGAGTACCCGTCGCGGTGTTCGACATCGCGCAGATTGTCCAGATTGCCCGCATAGGTGAGTTTGTCGAAGTTTACAATCGTGTAATCAGGATAGGCGGCGCGGATGTGCCGGATGAAGTTTGAGCCGATGAAACCGGCGCCGCCAGTAATGAAGAGATGCATTGCTTACCTCTGCGTTGAATGATGGCAGATTGTAGTCGCCCGCTTGCAAGTTAATCAATAGAACCTTCGCGTGCTTTGCGGTCCTTTGCGCCTTTGCGTTGAGTATTGGGTTTTACTCCTTCAATACTCAACGCAAAGGCGCAAAGGACCGCAAAGCACGCGGAGGTTATTAAGCAACCCAATAACCGAACACGACGCGGTAGCGCGCCCTTGTTGATGCACCCTGGAGCCTGTGGTATATTGCCAGCCGTCAAATCGCCTGGGCGCATAAACAGCTTTAATAGATTCGGTTTCAACCTTCTGTCTTTCAATCGGGCTAGTTTCCAAGCCGCGGCGACTCGATTACCTCACCGCACCGACGGCTTCTGCAACGTTACTAGTCCTTCCGTTCACTCAATACAGGCCGCCAGGCGGCAGGCCACGAATTAACCATCAGGAGGAGGCAAAACCAATGAAGAGATCTATCGCGTCGATCATCGTAATCACGATCACCGTTCTGTCGGTTGCTTTAGTGCTTGTTCGGCACGCAAGGGCAGACACGGTAATCTTCACTGCTCAATTGCTCGCGTCAAATGAAACCCCGCCCGTTAGCAATGCCGACGCGAACGCTTTTGGAAATGTCACCGTCACCGTCGACACGGTCACCAGCACCTACAGGTTTGATTGGGCGGTGAACGGCGTCGCCGCAAGTGCGATAATCCTCTCGCACATTCACGAAGGGCCGGCCGGCGTTGCCGGACCCGTACGAGTCGATTCCGGCTTAGCGCCCGGCACCAACCAGATCGCTGTCGTAAACGGCAGCGCGAGCTTCAGCAAGAGCGGCATATCGGGGCCCGCGGACGTGACCACAAGGCTCCTTGCCAATCCCGCCGGCTTCTACTTCAACGTCCACTCGAATCTGAATCCGGGCGGCGTAGTGCGTGGCCAGCTTGTGCGGGCAGCGACAACACCCGGAACCGGCGCTCCAACATTGTCCGAGTGGGGCGCGATACTGATGGGACTCCTGATCATCGCGGCGTGCTTGTTTTTCCTTGCTGGAAGAAGCAAAACGGCGATGGCTTTTGTTGGGGCGCCGCCGGCCTCTTCTCCTCAGGCAGTGAGAGCAATCGACTGGAAGCTCCTGGCAAAGGTGACGCTGGTGGTCGAAGCGGTAATCGGTCTCGCGCTCGTCGCGTTGTCGGTGAAAGGCGTCGATGTCGCGGGCGCCTTAGCTTCGGGACTCGTCGTCGCGTTTATTCTTCACCTGTTGATCGGCAGCACGCAACGGCGTTAGGAACGCCAAACTCAGAAGGTCCGGCTACGCCGGAGATCTCAAGCGAAGCTGCGTTCTCCGGCGAGCCGTGCCGAGCCTTCACTATCATTGCGAGGATCGCCTGCTGACAATCGAGCAAGCAAAAAGCTACGTGATAGCGAACCGCAGAGCGTTGCGGTTTCTTGGGCTGTTCGCCCTCATCTTCGGCGTCTTGTATTTTTTGTTCGGGACGGCGCCCGGTGTCAGGCTCGGACTCATCAAGCCCTACACCGTACTGCTGGCGAAAGCGGTTGCAGTGATCGTGAACGTGTTCGGCGCAGACGCAACCGCAACCGGCACGCAGGTCTCGTCGTCGCGATTCTCAATCAACATCGCGATGGGCTGCGACGGCGTCGAAGCATCCAGCCTTTTTCTTTCCGGTGTGCTGGCGTTTCCTACCTCGTGGCGGGCCAGGCTAATCGGTCTCGCGTTGGGCGCTCCGCTGATTCATGCGATCAATCTGGCGCGGCTGGTTGGTCTGTATTACGCCGGCGTATATTTCCCGTCGGCGATCGAAGAGCTGCATGTCTACGTCGCACAAACCATCGTCATCCTCCTCTCCACCGCCATCCTCATCCTCTGGCTCGAGCGAATTGCGGTTCAACATCGGCAGTCATAAATGGACGAGGCTGCTTGTTCTTGCCGTAGTTGTGTACCTGGCGCTCCTTCCGGTCTGGTGGTATTTGCTTCAGCCGCTAGCGACTGCGTCGGGCTTCGTCGCCGGGCTGATTTATCATCTCTTCGATTCGCGCGTGTCCATCGTTCCGGACGGCAGGGTTGTAAGAGTACTGGTTGGCTTTAGCGGCGGCGATAACCGGCAGAATTTGCGGCTGGACACGGTTACTTACGGGCTGCCGATGCTCGCAGCGCTGGTCATCGCGACACATTCCAATTCGATCCTCTCGAAGATACGCGCACTGGCGGCCGGGTTGGGCGTCATGTTCGTTTTTACAGTGCTGGCGATAATGGCGTGGGCCAAGTTGGCGACCCTGGGCGTTGATGAACAACTGCCGCAGAGCGGAGATCGATCGAGCTTCCTGTTCTATTTCTTTCACGGCTATGCGTTCTCCCAACCCGTCGTAGCGGTTCTGCTGTGGTTTGCGATCGTGACCCTCGGAATGTTCAAAGAGTCAAAGAAGCAACAACGCGATGTCGTCGTCCCCCGAAACGCGCCGTGTCCTTGCGGCAGCGGTCGCAAATACAAGAAATGCTGCGCGCAGTAAGCCGCCAACCAGCCCTCGAAGCGGGCGTGGTCACTCCGTAGGAGTGACATGTCTATAGATAAGCGAACATGCGAAGGTAACTCCTACGGAGTTCGGAACGCCCTCGCGCCTCGATCTATAGACCGGTAACTCCTACGGAGTTGCTCCGGAAATGTCCAAACTCGAGCGCCAGCTACGCGGGCTTGCCTCTGATCTTGGTAATGACGCAGAGGCTCGCGATCTTCCCCATGGCTTGCGGACTCGCCTTGGGCTAAACGCTATCGCTCTATACGGGGGCTGTGGTATAGTGCGCGGCGCTTCAAAACCCGCTGCACTCTTAGAGAAAAAGGAGCCTCACGATGAAAAGAATTCTGGTTGCATCTCTAGCTATTCTGGTAATGGTCCTACTCGCGGACACGTCGTCAACCATGGCGCAGGCGGTCGGCGAAAAGAAAGATTCGCAAGCCGCAAACAGCAACAGCGCCAAACCGAAACCGGCGATGAGCAAGAAGGAACTCGAGCGGAAACTCACTGCGAGTGAGAAGTCGTTGTGGGAAGCTTTTAAGAACAAGAAGCCGGAAGTCTTCAAGAGGACCCTTACCGCGGACGGGTTCCAGATTGACGCAATGGGTGTCACTGCTAATGCCGACATTGCAGCAGCGATAGGCGCGTGTGAGATAAAGGATTACTCACTCTCGGACTTCAAGCTCACGACCATCAGCTCGAGCGCTGCACTCCTGACTTACAAGGCATCAACGCACGGCTCGTGCGCGGGACAGCCCGTGCCCGAGATCGTTTACACATCGACCGTGTGGGTAAACCGTGGCGGCAAGTGGCAGGCGCTGTTTCACCAGGAATCTCAAGGGCCCAAGTAACCCCCAATCCAAAGTCGTGACGCGCACCCGTACCAGCGCCTCCGGTTGGGAGGCGCTGCGCTCAATGCTATATTGGGTTCATAGTGAGTTGAAATCCACAGGGCTGGAAAACGTTGTTCATCTTTCAAGGGACGCATATCAACATCATCGCGAGACGGACTTTTCACAAGGAGTTTTGAGAGTTGATATTACAGGATGAACCATCTCCTCTATCGTTCGGAGATACGGTGATCAACCGTGTGCTCAAGTATCTGAACTATCCTTTCGTCAATCAGAAAGAGTTCCAGATCTCGATCTTAAGTTTGCTTCTTCTCATTCTCATCATCCTTATTGCAACGCTGGTATCCCGGTACCTCCGGCGATTCTTGAAGAGCCGAATTCTCCCGAGGTTTCACATTGAAAGCGGGCTTCAGTTCACGCTGTTGCGGCTCGTGCACTACCTGGTCATTGCGCTTGGCGTGTTGTACGCGATGAAGATCGGCTTCAGCGTGGACCTGACCAGCATCGCGGTGATCGTCGGGTTCCTTTCAGTCGGCATAGGCTTCGGTCTTCAGTACGTTGCCGCCGACATCGCTTCAGGTTTTATCCTGCTGTTTGAGAGGCCGGTGCGCATCGGTGACTGGGTCGAACTGGACGGCGGGACCGAAGGACGAGTCCAGAACATCAGCCTGCGATCGACGGTGGTTGTGACGAATGAGAACATGTCGGTGATCCTGCCGAACTCAAAACTAGTCCAAAACAAATTCGTGAATTACTCCTACGGGAGCCAGCACGTCCGGCTCAACATCCCGGTTAGCGTCGCGGACGGAAGCGATCTCGACAAGGTGTCTGAAGCGCTGCTCGAAGCGGCGCGATCCGTCGAGCAGGTCTTGACCGAGCCCGAGCCACGCGTTCACTTCTCCGGTTTCGGAGATTCATCTTTCGATCTTCAAATACGAGTCTGGATCAACGAGCCTCGCGATCATTCAACTATTCGCAGCCGTGTCAACTTTGCGGTGGAACGCGCGTTCCGAAAGTACGGCATACGGACCGCAATGTTGGCGCGCGAAATCCACCTCGCTAACAGGCCCGACGAATCGTCACCGAGGTCTGTTGACGCGCCTTGAATCATGAACATCGCGATGGGTAGCCCACATAGTGGGCGATAGCGTGTAGCCCAAGGCGAGTCCGCGAGCCTTGGGTATGTGCATCCCTGGCTGTGCTGTCGCCCGCGTCGCGCGACGACGGGAGGCGTTCTCGGGAAGGCAGAACGATCGCGAGCATATGCTGTCGCCCGCTACGCGGGCTTGCCGACAGTCGCTTCGCGAGGGTCGCAGAGGACTAACGATCACCCAGGGCTTGCGGACTCGCCCTGGGCTACACGCTGTCGCCCGTGCGCGGGCTTGTCTGCGGCCGCTCCTAATCACACCCGTTCACACCTTCAGGCCGTCAAAACTTGACCTTTAACAGTCCGGCTTCTAAACTGAATTTCACTATCCACCGGGCGCTTTAAGCCAACGGCGCTTGGATGCGCGAGGATTCCGCGGCGCATCGGCACCTCTCCTGGCCCGGCAAAAACGGTGATTCGAACCTATGACACACAATCTCTTTAATTCGCTCCAGAACTTCAAAGGTGACAGACAGTTCTACTCGCTGCCCGAGCTCGAGCGCCAGGGCGTCGGCAAGGTCTCGAGACTGCCCATCAGCATTCGCATCGTGCTCGAGTCGGTTTTGCGAAACTACGACGGTAAACGCATCACCGAGGAGAACGTGCGAAGGCTCGCAAACTGGGAGCCCAACCATCTGCGCACCGAAGAGGTCCCATTCGTCGTCGCGCGAATCCTGCTGCAGGATTTCACCGGCGTTCCGCTCCTTGTGGATCTGGCCGCGATGCGCTCTGCCGCAAAGCAGACGGGCAAGAGTCCGAAGATCATCGAGCCGCTTGTACCCGTCGATCTGGTGATCGATCATTCCGTTCAAGTCGATTTCTCGAGCATAGCCAACGCGCTTGATTTGAACATGCAGATGGAGTTCAAACGCAATCGCGCGCGTTACCAGTTTCTGAAATGGGGAATGCAGGCCTTCGATGGATTCAAAGTCATCCCGCCCGGCATCGGCATCTGTCATCAGGTCAATCTCGAATTTCTCGCCAGCGGCGTGCAGCAGAAAGACAACGTCTTCTATCCCGACACGGTGGTCGGCACCGACTCTCATACGACGATGATCAACGGGTTGGGCGTCGTAGGCTGGGGCGTTGGCGGCATCGAAGCTGAAGCCGGTATGCTGGGCCAGCCTGTTTACTTCCTGACGCCGGACGTTGTTGGCGTTCACTTGAGAGGGAGTCTCGGTGAAGGCGTGACCGCGACAGACCTGGTGTTAACAATCACAGAGATGCTTCGCAAGGCGAAGGTCGTGGGCAAGTTCGTTGAGTACCACGGCGAGGGCGCGGCGAGTTTGTCGCTCACCGACCGCGCGACGATCGCCAATATGTCGCCCGAGTACGGCGCAACGATGGGGTTCTTTCCCGTCGACGAGCAGACGTGCGCTTACTACAAGGCGACCGGGCGCTCGGACGAGCAGGTCGAGTTGATCCGCGGCTATTTCGAAGCCCAGGAAATGTTCGGCATGCCTCGCGAAGGCCAGTGCGACTACAGCCTGCTTCTTGACCTTGATCTCTCATCGGTCGAGCCGAGCGTCTCCGGACCAAAACGGCCTCAGGATCGCATCGCTCTTTCGAATCTCAAGAGCAAATTCATCGAGATTCTTCAGAAGCCCATTGGTGAGAACGGCTACAATAAGTCAAAGGAACAGATCGGCGAGCGCTTTACGGCGACGATCGGGCAGAGGCGGAATGGAACGCAGACCGGCGGCGGCGAACAGCGGGTCGAGTTTGCTCCAACGCCGGCGCACAATTCGACGACTGCGACTGACACGAATGTGGCCACCGAAACCGAGATGATAAACAATCGGCCGACTCCCGACCGTGTCGACGCGTCAGGAATCTCCGGTGCGTCTTCGGTTGAGACAGACCTCGGTCACGGCGACGTGTTGATAGCGGCGATCACCTCGTGCACGAATACTTCTAATCCGAGCGTAATGCTCGCGGCTGGACTGCTGGCCAGGAATGCTGTCGATAAGGGACTCGAGGTTCGCGCCGCGGTAAAGACGTCGCTGGCGCCGGGATCGCGAGTGGTCACCGACTACCTGGAAAAGACCGGCCTGCAGAAATATCTCGATCAGCTCGGATTCAATCTCGTCGGCTACGGCTGCACGACTTGCATCGGGAACTCCGGCCCGCTCGATCCGGGGATCGAAGAGGTAGTCACGCAGAAAGACCTTGTCGGCGCGAGCGTGCTGAGCGGCAATCGCAACTTCGAAGCCCGCGTGCACCAGAACGTCAAGGCGAACTTTTTGATGAGCCCGCCGCTGGTCGTCGCCTTCGCGCTTGCAGGAAGTGTTGATATCAATCTTACCGAACAGCCGTTGGGGAAAGGGAAAGACGGCGGCGATGTTTACCTGCGAGACATATGGCCCAGCTCCGCGGAGATCGGCGAGTACTTGAAGAAGGCTTTTGACGCCGAGACGTACCGCCGGCGCTACAGTAACTTTGTCGATGCGAACCCGCTTTGGAACGAGATTCCTTCCGTTGCCGGCGAAGTCTACGAGTGGGACCCGGAATCGACTTACATACAAGAGCCTCCTTACTTCGAGGGCTTCTCGATGGAACCGGGCAGCGTATCCGGGATCACAAACGCTCGCGCGCTTGCGATCTTTGGAGACTCGGTAACTACCGATCACATCTCGCCGGCGGGCGCGATCAAACCGACGTCACCGGCCGGGCGCTATCTTCAGGAACAAGGCGTTGCCATCGCTGACTTCAACAGCTACGGCGCGCGTCGCGGCAACGATAAGGTGATGACTCGCGGAACTTTTGCGAACGTGCGAATCAAGAACCTGATGATCCCCGGAATCGAAGGCGGGGTGACGGTTCACCAACCGGACGGCGAGCAGATGAGCATCTACGACGCGGCGATGAAATATCAGGGTGAAGGCGTGCCGCTCGTCGTGCTCGCGGGACAGGAATACGGAACGGGCAGCTCTCGCGACTGGGCGGCAAAGGGAACCCGGCTGCTCGGCGTTCGAGCGGTGATCACCCAGAGCTTCGAGCGAATTCATCGAAGCAATCTTGTGGGGATGGGAGTGCTGCCTTGCTAGTTCAACGATGGCACGAACGCGCAGTCGTTGAAGCTCGATGGAAGCGAGACCTTCGACCTGACCGGCTTTGAGTCGGGAATCACGCCTCGTCAGGATTTGACGTTGACGATTCACCGCGCGAATGGCGAGACGAAGCAGGTCCCGGTGACCTTACGCATCGACACTCCGATCGAAGTGGATTACTACCAGCACGGCGGGATCCTGCCTTACGTGTTGAGGCAGTTGATAGCAGCGGTGTGAAAGACCTTACGCAACCCGCTACTGCTATTACCGATTTTCCAAGCATCGTACAAATAGAATGAATGCTTGCTTTCGCAGGCCGGTAATAACGATTATTTCGGGATTCAATGCACCACTTCGTCTACATTAGATATTCAGACCTATTCGACGAAAGGCCGCCACTCTCCAGCATTCGAGTTATCCTTAGACGATTCAAACGCTCTCAGGCCTTCTTGCGTATTGCTCAGATTAACGTTCTGCTATCTCGCGAGATGTTTATGAAAGATAAGGACGGAATGCAGAAGCTCCAAGGCTCACTGCTAGCTACGTTCTTCGATGATGAAGTATTCGAGCGTCGATTGAAGGCGCGATATGGACCTGCAAAAATGGACGAGAGCCCTGTGTTTACTCGTCAAGCAGCTCTAGCACTTCTTCGCAAGTGCACCCTCCACAGTAACGTCGACGGACTATGAGATTGAATTTCTCGGAATATGGTCGACGAACGGATGATCAGCACGACGATTGATATCAGAAAATATTTGATCGGGTGCGCGCGTTGGTCACTTCGAACCAATAATCTTCTTCACTTCTTCGATTATCGCCTCGTCCGAAGGCCTGTCCTGAGGGTCCTTGCCCACGTGCATGAAACGAATCTTTCCTTCTCGATCGAGGATGAACACAGACGGATGGGCTATGCCGTCGTGTTCTGCGGCGTTGACTATTCCGTAAGCGGCGATCGTCTTCTTGTCGCTGTCTGAGAGTATCTGAAATCTCGCGCCGGTCGTCTGACCCATCGACCACGCGAACGATTGATCGTCCACGCTCACTGCGATCAGTTCCGCGCCTGCCCGTTTGATGTCGTTGTAGTCCTCAGCCAACCTGGTGAGCTGCTGTGTGCAGGCGCCTCACCAAAACCCTCGATAGAATACAAGCACAACCGGGCTGCGCTGCGTGTATTCAGAAAGGATCACCAGCTTGCCGTCGCCGTTTGGAAGCGCGAAGTCCGGCGCCTTGTCGCCCAGTTTCAACGTAGTCGACTTTCCGCCAGTGGTCGGCGGCGGAATCCTGGGCGGCGCGAGCGGCGATTGGCCAGACTTTGGCGACTGCCCGAACGTTGCAATTGCCGACCCGATTAAGACGAGAGTGACGAGGAGCGCTTTCATCGTTGCTTAGAATCTAATTTGCGGGACGATCGATTGTCAACGCATCGATCGGGACACGCACGGAATGACCCGAGGAATCGTCCGCGCGGCGCGCCTGTGTTAGATTATCTGTGGCGATGCACAGGTCCGAACCGGATGACATTGATAACTTCATTTCGACACTCCCGGATCCCGAGGGCGCGCGAGCCTTTCTATCCCGGCTGCGCGCCCGGGACTACGCTTCACCGATCGATCTCGACCTCGACCGTCTGACGCTCGCCCATCTGCTGACGCTCGCCGCAAACAGTCCCTTCCTCGCTGAAACCGTGCTGCGCCACCCCGAGAACATCGCGTGGCTCAAAGCCGAGACGGAACGCAATCTCGATCGGATCAAGTCCAGGGAGCAGTTGTCCGAAGAACTCGCGCGCTTCGTCACGCGAGCCTTGAATGTCGATGATGCCACGCGACTCGCAAGGTTCAAGCGGCGTGAGATGTTGAGGATCTATCTTCGAGACTGCCTGCAGATGGCAACTCTCTCGGAAGTGACCGAAGAGTTGTCTAACCTCGCCGATGTCATTTTGAGTTACAGTCTTGCGCGCGCACATCAGGTGCTGACCAATCTGCACGGCACGCCTCAAACGCACGACGAACGCGGAAGGATCGAGAAATCCGTCTTTGCCATTCTGGCTTTAGGCAAGCTCGGCTGTCGTGAGCTCAACTACGCGTCGGATATCGATCTTCTGTTTTTGTATTCAGCCGGCGGCGAAACCTCGGGAGACGGCCGGACTCCGGAATCGGTCATCGGCAACAAAGAGTTCTTTGCGCGAGCGGCCGAGCTGGTAGTTCAAATGATCGGGCGAAGCTCGGAGGAAGGCGCGGTCTATCGTATCGACCTCAGATTGCGGCCGTATGGACGCGACGGCGATCTGGTTTGGGACATCGAACGCGCGGCGGACTACTATCGTAATCGTGCTCACAACTGGGAACGTCAGGCGCTGATTCGCGCGCGCGCGTCCGCCGGAAGCGAAGCCGTTGTCGCGGGCTTCCTGGAAAAAGTCCGCGATGCAATCTTCTCGAAGGACGCGCTTCCGGAAACGCTCGAGGGTGTGCGCCGCGCAAAGGAAAAGATCGATCGAAAAGAGGCTGCGCGGGGGCGCGGGTTCAACGTCAAGCTGGGACGGGGCGGCATTCGCGAGATCGAATTCATCGCCCAGGCGCTTCAGCTCAAGCACGGCGGGCGCGAACCCTGGGTACGTTCAGCTCAAACATTGATCGTGCTCGCCAGGCTCGCGGAGAAGAATTACCTTTCCGAGATAGAGCGCGCCAGATTGGCGGCTGCGTACACCTTCCTGCGAACCGTCGAGCACCGTTTGCAGATGGAACACGGCGCGCAAATTCATACGCTGCCGGCCTCGCAGGAAAGGCTGGCGATACTCGCGAGACGTTGTGGCTACGCACAAGCCGGTGATTCCGTTGCTCCCTTTAGTGGTGATCTTCAGAAACACACCTCAGAAGTACGAGCGGTGTACAACCGGGTCTTTGTCGACGCACCGCCAACCGAAATTCGCAGCGAACCGCCGCCAAGAGTCGCTCCTCCAAACGAGAACGCGCGCCTGATCCGGGAAGCCGCCACCCGGCTGAGCAAGGTGATCGCGGCCCCTGCCGTCGCCGCACACGATGTCGAGCGGACTCTCTTGTCTGCCCTTCCAAACGCGATAAACGCTTCGCGGTCGCTTCGAAATCTGGCTGCGTGGGCCACCTCGTATGCGACGTTTGCGGTCGATCAAACCGCCTCGGCAGAGTTGAAACCCGGCGACGAATGGTCAACCCTGATTGAGCGATTAACGCTCGTGCTCAGCAGTCCGTACCTTGCGCACCTGCTGATAGCGCGGCCGACGCTTGCGCGCGCCCTCTCAGGCGATACGCAAGGTCAGGGCGCAGCCGGCTTCATGAAAGAGCTGCGCGGCGCGGTGACCGCGGAGAGTGATCCGTCTCACAAGGCGGACGCTTTACGCCGGGCGTGGCATCGCATTCTGATTGAGCTTGGCTATGCGGATATGTCAGTAGTCCGTAGTCCGTGGTCCGTAGTTAGCAGCTCGAAGGCGTTGACCGAGCACGATCTCCAGACTACGGACCACGGACTACGAACTACGGACTATCTCCGAGCCAGCAACCTCTCGCAGACCGCACTCGCCGAAGCGGTTTTGAAGACAGGCCTGGAGATCGCGCTCGAATCAATGAGTTCTCAACGGTCCGATGGCGATTCAACGCCGAGCACGGAATTGCCGTTCGCGATCCTCGGGCTCGGGAGACTGGGACACGCGGGCATGGACTATGGTTCTGACCTTGATCTTCTAGTCGTGTTTGACGACGAAAGCGCGTGGCCTCCGGCTTCGCTGGAGACGACGGCAGAGGTGAGCGCCCCGCAGGAGTTTTATGCGAAGCTAACGTCGAAGCTTGTGTATGTGCTGTCGTCGCTCACTCGGGAAGGACTCCTCTATCGAACCGATCTTCGGCTGCGGCCCGAGGGTAAAAGCGGGCCTGTCGTGGTGGGTCTCAAAGGCCTGGTTACCTATCTCACCGAGCGAGCTTCTGCGTGGGAACACTCGGCCTATCTGAAGGCCCGCGAAGTCGCGGGCAACCTGGAGTTTGGCGCGCGAGCGCGAACCTTGATTAGCGACGCTTGCTTTGACGCCGCCCGGCGCAATCAGGCGCTTCAACAGGAGCTTCGCGACATGCGCGCTCGTCAGTTGAAGGAGAAAGTGCGAAACACCCGGGCGAACATCAAGTGGGGCCGCGGTGGGATGAACGACGTCTATTTCGTGACCCGATACTTACAGCTTCGCGATCGAATCTATTTTCCGACCGAACAAGGCACATCAGCGCTGGTTACGCACCTGGGTCGGGTGGGCGCACTTGACCCTCAATCAATGAAGGAGTTGTTTGAAGGATACAACTTTCTCAGGAGCCTCGATCATTGGATGAGAATTCTTCTAGATAGGCCGAGTTCAACGCTGCCTGCTTCGTCGATCGCGATTCGAGATATCAGTCGAGCGCTGGAGATGCCGGAGGCTGCGGTTCTCGAAGAATCAATGGCACACCACACGAGCGCGATTCGCAAGGTATATGATCGTGTTTTTGAATAAGCTCGAATGTCAACGAAGTTAAACCAGAACGCGCCTCGAGGCTTCCGCCGATATTGCCGCGCCGAATACTGCGTGAGCTTCTAGCACAAGATTCTTCCAACCAGCTCTCGTCTCGCGCATGGAGTCAGCAAAATGCTGGGACAAATAGACAGCGACCTGCCTCGAAAAGGAAGGCCGGGTGATTTGAGCGAGCTGTTTCCTTTTGGGGCTAGTTTTTCTTGCTGACGCAGTACCATCCCTGGAGGGCGCTGATCATAGCGATTACAAAGATTGGAATTCCCGCAATGTACAAAATCGACAAAACATCCCGGCGGAACATTATCTCATCAGCATTCCAGACGCGATTGGGATCCTGCTCGGCGCGTTCAATCAGTTTGCAGTCTGGCGTCGCTGATAGTATTGAACGCGCCTCATCCTCGGAAATGTTGCGGCCAGAGAGAATCTCTTCGTTGGCCTGGGCGCCCTTAATTACGCTGGGCGTAAAGGTCCTTCCGACCGGAAACTGCCGGTTCAGGAGATCTGAGTGGCAAGTCCAACGGGCATACAGTTGGGACTGCGCTATCCAGATTGTAATCGCACAAAGGAACATCGGAATACTAAACCAGAACCATTTCCACGCATGATTCTTCCGAGAAAAAATGCGTGCGGGAACGGACATAATCAACCAGACAATCGGAATGAGGAATACTCTTGTTAGGTTCAAGAGCAGATTAGAGTCCCCGAGGGCAATTCCGTCCGACGGTGGTACGCTGAAACTCAGCACCGCCCCTGCCAGGGCCGTTACGCCCTGAGCCGGATGATTCCAGTTATTCTTCAACCAATCAGGAGGTTTCATTGCCTTTTCTTGATCAGGATATTCGGTGGTTCGAGCTTACCTTTACTAACGATATGCCTTTCACCAAGACTGCGCTCTCCTTCTTTCTCGGCAAAGAAAATCCATTCACCGGGCATCAATTCACCTGCTACAGGAGTGCTGGGATTTCCCACTCTTTTCACTTCATTAGCCAGAGAGACAGCGTAAACAACCCAGTTTGGCAGTTTCGTATTGTTAGCGTCGATTGTATCAACCGTAAACTGAGTTGGCTGGTCCGCCCTTTGACCGGTTGTCCGGCAGTGCTCCTTCATAATCCTCAAGTCGGTTGCGAGGAGGTTTAACATTAGGGAGTCGCTGGTGAGTTGATAGTCCGCGAGCAATTGAAACAGACCAACGAAACTTGGTCGAGAAGCGGGATTAAGCCTCTCAAGGGAGGCGCCATCCAGATTCTGGTTGATCCAACTGGCATTATCAGCAGCCTCAAGCAAAGTGGGCCGGTCGGCTAAAAGCGTGCTGGATTCAGCCATTTCTTTGAGTGTCTTCGAAAAGTCTGAAAGCGTCCCACGAGGCGGAGGGTTATAGCGGCCCTTGGCATCGTTGATAGCCTGGAGGAGGTTGATCAGATTCTTCGTTGAGCCCGAATCTCCCCATTTATCATAGAACTTGGAAAATGAGGTGAGCGTCCTTCTTTCCATCGCGCCAAATCTTCGTTCCGGATCCTTTTTCGCAAGCATTGCCTTAAAGCGGGCCCGCTCCGCATGGGCGTCGACCGGATTCTGCAACTCCATACGAGCCTGGGCTTGAACTTCGTAAAGCCCGATTATCGCGTTCCGACGTGCTTCAGTTGACAGTTCAACTTGCCCATCGGCTATGGCCGCGACCGTAAACAAGCTGAGCAAACCAGTAATTGAGAGTAGTGACTGTCTCATACTTTCACCTCCGTCCTTAGCCATCAGAGATTCTGGAGACGCGATTATCGAGTCTCCTCGTTGAGAGCCGTTAGTTTATCGAAAGCCACAGTACATGGCCGTTGTCTCAACGTGAAAGAGAGCCGAGGTGCCCCTGCTATCAAAGACACGGGAATCCTATCGCCAATGGCACAGGTAATCAAGATGACATCAGTCCATTCTCATAGAAGAGATCGTCGAATACATTCGAATTGTTTCTTGCCATTCCCGATGAGACAAACGACGACGTTCTTGGCGTGACCTTCGGTCTCACGGCTGCAGTGGTGAATGATGCTCATAGCTCCTTCTTGCCACTGGCGTGAGACCCCGAAGTCAAAAGAGTCTGCTCTGCGTGGGCTCGAGGGCGCGAATGAATTCGCGACTACATGGTGTGAGTCTCATCTTGCCGCATCGATCAGGAGGCGCTGAGCTGCGGTGTATACGTCGTCTACTTCGACTCGGGTCATACAGCGATGATCGATTGGGCACTCGCGCAACATACACGGCGAGCATTCGACATCATGGCGCACGACGATGGCTGAGTCTGAAAGCGGGCGAGTTGCAAAGTGCTCGGTAGGTCCGAACACAACGACCGTCGGCACACCTAATGCCGCCGCAACGTGAGCGGTGCCGGTGTCGTTTGATAACACCAATGAAGCGCACGCGAGAACCGCTT
The DNA here is from genome assembly GCA_035607285.1 of Blastocatellia bacterium. Classification (GTDB taxonomy): domain Bacteria; phylum Acidobacteriota; class Blastocatellia; order UBA7656; family UBA7656; genus Onstottus_A. Next base: position 79,352 of record DATNBZ010000093.1, read on the forward strand.
TCAGCTCTGCGATGGATGTTCGGCCCGCAAGAACGATGGCGCCCGTCTTCATCCGTGCCGCGACTTCGTTTGCGACCTCGACATCGCCCGTGGTTCCTACAATCACAGTTTGAAAACCGTCGCTCTCGGCGAGTCGATCCGCGGTGGCGGCAAACCGCTCGGCGAGCCAACGCTTAGCGAGGCTGTTAGTCGCGCCCGGACTGAGAGCGAGCAGGGGAGACGGGGCGACAGACGGGGCCACAGGGCGATGCGGCGACGCGGCGACAACCTGACCAGCCCCGTCACCCGGTCGACCAGCCGCCGGGACATTCTCGATGCTGAATTCTTCGAGCATCCTGCGTCCAAGCCGGCGTTGATCATCGCTGGCGTGAAGCCGGGGCTGGGCCCGCGCGAAGTCGACGCGCGTCTCGCCGGTTGCTTCTACCTCGAGCGCCGCGGCGATGTTCAGGTAATAACGAACCTGATGTGCAGTTTTGTAATTGGGTTCAAACGGAACGGCGAGGTCGAGCAGCGGGCCTCGCCGGTCAGTACCGTAGCCGGCGATCTTCTTCGCACCCGCGACGCGCGCCAGCAACGCGGCGCCGAACGAGTTTTGAAACAAAACGGCGAGATCGAATTTCTCTCGGCCCAACCGGCGCGCTTCGGCGACGAAGTTGCGGGCGCTTTGATAGACGCCCCGCGCGTCGTGAACTGGAATCAGGTTATCGGACAGTCCCTCGCCCTCAAATAAGCCGGCTACCCAGGGCCGCGCTACCAGAGTAATTTCCGCATTCGCGAAAATGCGGCGCAGCTCCCTCAAGGCGGGCAAGGCCATCACGGCGTCGCCGACCCAGTTCGGAGCGCGAACCATGATAGTCCGTGGTCCGTAGTCCGTAGTCCGTAGTCCGTAGTCAGTAGTCCGTGGTCCGTAGTCAGTAGTCAGTAGTCCGTTGTCAGTAGTCAGTAGTCCGTTGTCCGTAGTTCGTGGTCCCCCATTCTTTGTTGTACGATTGCTCATTGTAGGTTGAGATGCTACTGACTACTGACTACGGA
>DATNBZ010000096.1:0-4301 GCA_035607285.1 Blastocatellia bacterium
GGGCGATTACCTGGTAAAGATTCTTGGAGGCCACGGCAAAGTGGCGATCATTCGCGGCGTGCTGGGAGTGGTTTCGCACGACGATCGAGTAGCGGGTTTTCAGGATGCTCTCGCGGCCGCGCCACGGATTCAACTCGTGACGATACAGCCGGCGAACAGCGAGCGAGCGTTGGGACTGACGGTGATGGAAAACCTTCTTACCTCTCATCCCGATTTGAATGCGGTGTTTGCTACCAACGATCAAATGGCGCTCGGCGCAATGGAGGGAGTTGCCGCCCAGCACTTGAGTGGAAAGATTTTCGTGGTCGGGTTCGACGCGGGCAAGGAAGCCGTGCGCGCGGTGAAAGCGGGAACGGTCAGCGCGGTCATCGCGCAGTATCCGGCGAACATGGGAAAGCAGGCAGTCGAAGCTTCGATCAAAGCGATTCAAGGACAACCGATACCCAAGGTGATCGACACAGGTACCGCTCTGGTCACAAAAGAAAATGCCGACGAGTTTTTGAAGTGATCTTTGTTCAGAGTACAACCTTCAGGTTGCTTTGGTGATGGTCAGGCAAGCTAAAGCTTGTACTCTCAACTGGCTTCGAACCAGGAGCGAACGTGAAAATCAGGATCGGAACCGCCCCGGTGAGTTGGGGCATCATGGAAGTCGAAGGGTGGAACGGCCAGGCGCCTTATGCAAAGGTGCTCGATGAAATGGCCGAAGCCGGATACGACGGAACCGAGTTGGGTCCGTATGATTACTTGCCGTCGGAACCGGAGCGCTTGCGAGAGGAGTTATCATCACGCGGTCTTCGGATGGTGTCGGCCTTTGTACCGCTAATGCTCGCCGAGCCGAAACGCCATGAGGCAGCGTTTCGGGAGGCGATCAAGGTGGCCGAGCTTCTGGCGAGCGTGGATGCCCGGCTCATCGTTCTGGCCGGCGAAATGGAAGAGTCGCGCATGCTGGTGGCGGGACGCGTAAACGAAAGACGCGATGGTATGAGTAAGCAACACTGGGATGACACGGTCGAGATTGTCTCTCGGATCGCTCGAGCGTGCGGCGAGTTCGGCGTCTCGACCGCGTTTCATCATCACGCCGGCACGTTCATCGAGACTCCTAACGAAATCGCGCGGCTTTGTGAGAACACTGATCCGAGCTTGATCGGTCTTTGCCTGGACACGGGACATTGTCTTTATGGCGGTGGCGATCCGGTAGAAGCGGTGAAGGAATATGGCTCGCGAATCTGGCATCTTCACTTGAAGGATGTTCGATTGCCGGTGCTCGAATCGGTGCGCCGCGAAGGGCTTGGGTTTCTCGAAGCAGTTCGTCGCGATATTTTTTGTGAGCTGGGTGAAGGCGCGGTGGACTTTCCGAGTATCAAAGAAGGACTCGCGAGTTGCGATTACGATGGTTGGGCGATTGTCGAACAGGATGTGGATGCCGACCAGCCGGGTGTTCAGCCTTTTGAAAGCGCAGTGCGAAGCCGGCGCTATCTGCGCGAGACACTCGGGGTCTAAGTGGCGCCGGCCCGCCGTTCGTAGTCCGGCCTTCAGGCGGAAGTTCGTAACGAACGTCTCTTAGCTGGCCGATGTAGCGCTGAGCAGCGCGTTCAATTCCCCGAGCGTTGGCAACGCGGTCCGCGCTCCAATCGCGCGGCACTTCAAACCGGCGATTGCGTTTGCGACTCGCAAAGTCTCTTCAACCGACAGTCCCGCGAGCAATCCATATATGAATCCGCCGTGAAATGCATCGCCCGCCCCAGTCGTGTCCTTGCAATCGACGGTGAAGGCGGGCGAGTAGATGTACTCGTTCCGAAAGTACGCAAGAACACCTTCTTTGCCTAACGTAGCCGCGACAAAGAGCGAACCTGTCATCTCTGACAATTTCTTTAGCGCGGTTCGCAAGTCACTCTCCTCAGTCATCCGCAGCGGGAAGCTCGTCGACGAAATCAAGAAATCAATCAGCGGCATCAACTCTTCCGCGCCCGGATAGATGTTATCGATATCGAGCACGGTTGGAATGCCCGCGTCGCGTGCGTACCTGGCGGCCGCAATCGAAGCTGCAACATTGTGCCCGTCGAGAAGCAAAACTCGTCCAGATGTCACGGCCGCCTGATCTACTTCATCGGGCGAGATCATCAGCCTCTCGTCGCGATGCCAGATGACTGTTCGCTCGCCGCTCGCTTCGTCTATCACGATAAAAGCAATTTGACTGTCGGCGCCGTCGGCTACGGTCAAGCCACTGCACTCTACACCCTCGGACACCAGTGAATGAATTTGAAACCGGCCCAGATCGTCGGAGCCTATCTTGCCGATATAGCGCGCGCGCATGCCCAACCGCGCGAGAGCGACCATCGCGGTCGCGCACTGGCCGCCGGGCGCAAGCGTGTGTGAGAGCAGGGGAACTTTGCTGTTGAATCCGGGATAGTGAGGGACAACGATGAGGTGATCCGCTGCATTGAGTCCGAGAGCTACGGCGTCGAAAGGTTTACCAGCCGGTAACTCAATTTCAAATTCCATAATCGGGATAAGGGTGCAGCAGGCAGTGGGCAGTAGGCAGTGGGCAGTAGGCAGCGGGCAGACCGCAGTTGGGTGCGCTGCACACTGCCTACTGCCAACTGATGGTCAGTGAGCCTGGCTGACCGCATTGTTGGTGAGCAATCGCACTTCAACGCGGCGGTTCTGCATGCGGCCTTCTTTGGTTTCGTTGTCGGCCACGGGCCTGCTGATACCGAAGCCCAGTATCGACATTCGAAACAGAGGAACGTTGTGTTGTTCGGCCATGTAGCGCTTCACTGCTTCGGATCGCGCCTGGCTCAAGCGCTCGTTCAGATCGGCCTTCCCCTCCGCGGATGCGAAGCCCTGAATCTCGAGCAGGAATCCGTTCCGGTCCTTGATCTGGCTTGCGAGCTCGTCGAGCGAGGCGGTGGCCTCAGGGAGCAGATCGGATTTGCCGGCATTGAACTGAACAGTCACGGTTTTTTGAACCGTGTATTTGTCGAGGCTTGTGCGGAGATCTGAAACCGTTTGCTCGACACCGGTGACGCGGGTATTGGCCTGCTCGGCTGACGACGCAGCGCGATCGGCTTGTTGTTGGGCGCGATCGGTTTTCTGGCGGACGTCGTCAATGTCGCGGCCCAGCTTGCCAAGGTCCTGAGTGTTTCGTCTCGACGTTTCTTCCAGTTCGCCGGTGCGGCTTTCGAGCGGTGTCGCGCGTTCATTCACGCGATTGCGCACGTACTTTTTAGTCGCGCAAGCGTTGCCAAGCAGAACCGCGGCAACAATGCAGGCCGCAGCCATCGCTTTAAACTTCATAAAGGGAGCCTCCATGATCTTTGATTTGCATTTCGAGGCAAAGGCGCGCGCGGTCAGCACGAACTGAGAGGCGCTTCGGATGATGACGTTTGCCGTTATGTTCCCGTCTAACTTATACTTTTCGTCAGCGACGCTAGAGTTAATACACGAAAAACGTTTGGGGAGTCAAGAAGTCGATGAGACACCTTTTTGTCGTTTCAATAGCAATTCTCGGGCTCGCGGCGGGCTCGGCAAGCGCCCAGACGTGTACCGCTCCCGAACTCATTTGCAAGGCAGCTTCGAACCAGGATCGTTCGCTTTATTTTCGAGATCACTGCCGGTACGAACAGAAAATCCACATCGAGCGGTTCAAGTCGAAAGGCGATAAGGAGTCCACCGAAGAGATTCGCGACACCACCGTGACCGTCGAACCCGCAAAGAAACCCGATAAGACAGGTGACACGCCGGTCATGGTTCGAGTCGTTGCCGATACCGACAAGAAGGGCAATCCGAAAAGCAAAATCAAGGAAGACGAACCGACGTTGCTTTCGTTTGGGGCCGTGTGGGACGTCGCCTTCTTCCCGCTGTTACCCGAGCGCGTCAAGTTTTACAACTTTCAGGAAGTAGTCGCCGAGAGGAAGAACGAGCGCTGGTTTCGCTTTGTGCCGAGAGCCGATGTGACTACCGAGGCGCTCGCGTCGGGCATCGTTCAACTCGATCCCCAATCGGGCGAAGTGATGACGATAAAAATCGAAGGTCTTCACAATCTCGAAGCGCTCGACAAAGAAGCAGCCAAGATGAAGACATTCAACGCGACGATCGATTACAACCAATACGAAGGCACCCTGCGAATGCCGACGCTTGCAAGCGGCGCGGGCACATCGGGGATTCGCAGATTCGAAGGCAGTTTCAAGTTCCGATTCGAAGAAGGAAAATACGTGCCGCTGTACAAGCTGGAATAGGGATTTGGGATTTAGGATTTAGGATTTAGGATTTGGGATTTAGGATTTGGGATTTAGGATTTG
>DATNBZ010000097.1:0-7176 GCA_035607285.1 Blastocatellia bacterium
TGGTACGCGACCGAACACGTTTCGAGCGCTTATGGGGTTGGGTTTACCGGTTCGAAGCTTACACACCTGCGCCAAAACGCAAACTCGGCTATTACGCTTTGCCGCTGCTCTGGCGCGATCGGGTAATAGGTTGGGGCAACCTCGCGGTGAAGAATGGTGAGCTCGAGTCTGAGATCGGCTACATAACGTCACACGCGCCGCGTGAAGGCGTCTTTGAACGCGAACTGGAAGCTGAGTTGGATCGCATTCGTACCTTTCTGAGTCTCAAATCCTGAGAGTGTTTTGACTATTCTTCTCTCTGCGTCCTCGGCGTCCTCTGCGGTTGACTTTCTTCACACAACAGAGAACCGCGGAGGACGCCGGGACGCAGAGGAACAACGACTGACTGATGAGACAACTTGCGCTTGAGAATGTTAGCCTGTCTTTTGTGAAAAAGGATGACGCAGCGGAGGTTCTCTCAATCGACGGACGTGAAGTCGTCGTGACTCATCCGGACAAACCGTACTTCTCGAAAGAGATCAAACTCTCAAAACTCGATCTCGTTCATTACTATCTGTCGATCGCTCCGGGGGCGCTTGCCGGTATCCGCGATCGCCCCATTGTCCTGAAGCGCTTCGTCAACGGCGCCGAAGCTGAAGCCTTCTATCAGAAGCGCGCGCCCGAACAGCGCCCGGAATGGTTGCGTACGGTCACGTTATCATTCCCCTCCGGCCGCAAAGCCGAGGAAATCGTAGTAGATGATCCGGCAGGCCTCGCATGGATCGTAAATCTCGGATGCATCGAATTGCATCCGCACGCAGTAAGCGCCGGTGATCTGGATCACCCCGACGAGCTGCGAGTCGATCTCGATCCGGGTCCCGGAGTGAGTTGGGAAGATGTGCGCCGCGTATCGCTCGAAGTGAAATCGCTCCTCGAGGAGATGGGGCTTCGGGGCTGGCCAAAGACGAGCGGCTCACGGGGTATGCATATCAACGTTAGGATCGAACCGCGCTGGACATTCGTCGAGGTGCGCCGAGCCGCGCTCGCGCTGTCGCGCGCGGTAGAGCGGCGCGCGCCGGCTATCGCCAGCTCCAAGTGGTGGAAGGAGGAACGTCACGGCGTATTTCTCGACTACAACCAGAACGCGAAGGACCGAACAACCTGCTCCGCGTATTCGGTTAGGCCGGTCGCTGACGCGCGAGTGTCGACGCCGCTTCAGTGGCAGGAGGTTGCCGATTGCGACCCGGCTGACTTCACGGTGCTGACGGTTCCGCGGCGATTTGAGAAGCTCGGCGATCCGCACGAAAAAATGGATGAGCGGCCGGGTTCGCTCGATAAGCTGCTCGAGCTTGCGGCGAGAGATGAAGCCAAAGGTTTAGGCGATGCGCCCTGGCCTCCACACTTTCGGAAGATGAAGGGCGAGCCGTCTCGCGTTGCGCCGTCGCGCGCTCGATCAGCGACTAAACAAGGCGGGACAGAGAAGCCGACAAAGAAGCCGCGCACAAAGATGCCGCTTATTGTGATTGCGAATTCGCCGAAGAAAGACGCGGCGCTTGCGGGACTGGAAAGATGGAAGAGCAAGCATCCCAAAGTTGCGGAGCTTCTGGCGGTGGATGATGTGCTGGTCGATTCTATGCGAGGCAGATCATCTACGTGGACGCGCATCCGGGTGAACCTGCGCCACGTGCCTGAAGAGTTGCGTCCCAGCCAGGAGACTCCCGATCCCGACGACGACCCGACACGTGAATGGCGCGAGTATTGGGCGTCGAAGAAGAGTCGGTGATTTGGAGTGCGCCGCCCTGTCTGACCTTGGCGCCAAGTCAAACAAAATGGCGGCGCTTTGGCTTTCAATTGGATTCGACAATAGCAAGAGAGCCAAAGCGCCGCCACAAAGCTTCAAATCCCGAAAGTCAAATTCGGCGGCGCACTCCAAATTCAGCTCCCGAAAATCTCGGCCAGCTCCTGCGGCGGAACGACGTCGAGTTGATCGTAAGTGCAGTCGGCCGGCTTCTTGTCTTTGCGCCATCTTCGAAACTGCGCCGTGTGACGAAAGCGGCTGCCCTGCATGTGATCGTAAGCAACTTCGACCACCAGCTCCGCGCGCAGCGGCTCCCACGAGAGATCTTTTCCTGCGCTCCAGCGACTCTGTCCGCCGGGAATCCGATGTCCTGATTCGGAGTGCTCGGCCCACTCCTTCCATGGATGTTTAGCGAGCGCATTCTTCCGATACGGTTCCAGGAAACTCACAAGGTCTCTTCGCGTCTTGTCCGTGAAGCTCGCGCACACGCCGACATGCTGTAGAGCTCCGGAGTCATCAAAGAGCCCAAGCAGCAGCGACCCGACAGCCGAGTCCTTCGCGCTCTTGTGCCATCGAAATCCGGCGACTACACAATCGCAATCACGCTCGTGCTTGACCTTGAGCATCACTCGTTTGTTGGGCTCGTAGATCCCCGAAGCGGGTTTTGCAATAACGCCGTCGAGACCCGCGCCCTCGAATCGGCTAAACCAATCCGCCGCCACTTCGAGCTTTCTGGTTGCGGGCGTCAGGTGTATCGGCGGCTCGGCAGATGACAGCAACGATTCAAGCTTACGGCGACGATCTTCGAACGGCGTACTCCGCAGATCTCGGGCTCCCTCGGAAAGCAAATCGAAGAACACAATCGAAGCTGGAATCTGTTTAGAAAGCGTCTTCACACGCGATGCGGCCGGATGTAGCCGGAGCTGAAGCGCATTGAAGTCGAGCCCGCCTTCTCGAGCAATCACAATCTCGCTATCAAGCACCGATCGAACCGGGAGTTGCGACCGAATAGGATCGAGCAACTCGGGAAAGTAGCGATCGAGAGGCTTTGAATCGCGGCTTTGAATGAACACCTCATCGCCGTCGCGAAAGATCAGCGCTCGGAAGCCATCCCACTTCGGTTCGAAGATCCAGTCGCCACTCGACGGAAGTTCGCCGACTCGTTTTGCGAGCATGGGCAGGACCGGCGGATTCACGGGAAGTTTCATGTTTCGATCTTATACCGCGCAAGTTCACACCGGCGACCCGCTCCGGGTGCGCGTCAAGTTATCAAGCTTCGGTAGTGGGGTGATAGTGTGTTGCTCGCTCACATTCGCGTTTCTCCTCTGCGTCCTCTGCGGTTGATTCCGGGCCACTGAGCAAAAAAAACCGCAGAGGACGCCGGGGACGCAGAGGACTGGTTGCTGGCAACACGCTAATACCCACTACCCAAGCTTCACAACCAGGAAGCCCAGACTAACTGGTATACATCCTTTGCCCGGACGCGCCGAGCTCGACCTCGGAACGACCAGATTCTAACTTCAGGCGACTTGTAAGAACAAAGTAGCGTATGATGCTCGCGAGCGTGACTCCAACCAGCGGCCTCACGGCTTGATCCTGACAATCCCGTTAAGCTTCTGCGTGGCTTAGTTGGTTTTTGGGGAGACCCTTAACGGCCCAGCTCGCCCGAAGTGTGTGCTCAAGAGAGGAGGGTTATTGGAATGAAGAAATCACTAGCGATCGTGTTCATCACAACTCTGGTTGTTTCGATTACAATAGAAAGTCATAAGACCAGCGCTTTCGAAAACCATATAGCGCCTCGCAGTCAGCCGACTCCAACAGCTTTTGAAACGTTTTGCTTGCCGGCCGATTCTGAAGCGGGCTCGCTGGTCGTTTACAAAACAGCGGAAGGAATCGGCTGCCGGAGTGCAACTTCCGATGAAGCGGGACTCTACTCCCGGCGAGATGAAGGGGAGCAACTGCACCGGATCTCTCCTCTGGACCGAATCTCGCCAGCAGGAAAAGGCGGACTGCAGATCATTTTGCGCGCCACCCAACAGTTGGAAAGCTTCCCTGAAACGAAGGCGGCTTTTTTGAGAGCGGCTGCTGTCTGGACTGACAGGATTCAGACACCGATAACGCTCGTCATTGATGTTGACTTCGGCGCGACCTGGTTTGGAACGCCTTACCAGGCGCAGGTATTGGGCTCAACGAATCCGCAGGAGTTAATCTCAGATTCGTATCGGGCGGTTCGCGCCCAGTTGATCGCGGGCTCATCCGACGCGCAGGAGAGTGCGATCTACAACTCTCTTCCCGTGGATACCGTTCCAACCGATCTGGGCAACACCACCACCATGCGAGCGCCTTCGGCGAACGCTCGAGCCATCGGCTTGCTCGATCCGATCGCCGATCCTGATGTCAGGGAAAAGAGTCTCGGAAAGCCGCCCGCCATCGGATTCAATTCCAAGTACGGATTTGACTACGATCCAAGCGACGGAATATCGCCCGACCTGGTCGACTTTGAAGCGGTCGCCGTTCATGAAATCGGTCACGCGTTGGGATTCAGGTCGAGCGCCGAAGACCGCCAGGCCGATAGCAAAGCGCCCATCTCGCTTTCAGTGTGGGACCTGTTTCGCGTCCGGCCGGGAATGCCGAGCAATGGTCTTGCAACGACGCCGCGGATTCTGACCGCCGGCGGCGAGCAGCGCTCAATCATTGCGGGACTCGAGGTTCCGCTATCGACAGGATCGACGGCTCACGGCGGAGATGGCCGGAGTTCCTGGCATTGGAAGGATGACGATCTGCTGAGCGGCCGGTACCTTGGCGTCATGGAACCCGGCATCCCTAACGGAAAGCGAAACGTTATGACTGCCTACGACCTGCTAGCCTTACAAATGATGGGCTACAAACTCCGATCGGGGATTCAGGTCGCGCCGGAGCTCGACGGCCTGTCGGGCGGCATGCAGGGCGACGCGGTCACCATCAGCGGTCTGGTTGTAAACATCGAAAAGGATACGATTCAAGCCGAAGTGAGAATACTCGATGAATCGGGTCATGTCCTTGGTGAGTACCCGCTCGCGTCGTTCATTCCCGGTGAGCTTTCCATCGTCGAATTCTCTCTTCTGTTTCCCGGAATCAATCAATGGCGTGCGGCTACGCAAGCGAGCCTCACAGTGATGGACGTCACCGGCAACCGAAGCCAGACCTTAAAGACAGGTATCTTGAAAGGTGAACCGGGAGCGCCGACTTTGTTGACGGTGTCCTTCGAGGCGAGTGTCTTGAGAATAAAAGGAAAGCGATTGACTGGAGAACTCAGCCTCGAGGTTAACGGAGAACTGGTTTCGCTGCCCAACGTGAGAGTGACTGGGAAGAAAGCAGTGATTGAAGCTACAACATCTGAACTGCGGCTTAGCCCGGGCCCAAACCGAGTGCGAGTGGTCAGCGACGGCCTGCGATCTAACGCGGCAGTGCTCGTTCTTTGAGCGCCAGAAGTCAGAGGGCAGAGGTCAGAGGGCAGAGGTCAGAAGTCAGAGGTCAGAGGTCAGAAGGCAGTAAGTAACCGGGCGTTGAGAGTACCGACTTTAGTCGGGTAGTACTGAACGCACCAGACGCATCGAAAGCACAAGGCACTCCCCGACTAAAGTCGGTACTCTGAACGCATCGAAAGCACAAGTCACTGCCCGACTAAAGTCGGTACTCTGAACGCCCAGTTACTTTCTGCCTTCCGTCTTCTAAGCTAGTGACCATCTCTTCCAGTGTCCGATGATGAATCAGCGCGTGCATCAGCGCGTGAATCAGCGCGTGAATCAGCGCCTGCATCAGCGCGTGCATCACCACCAGCGTTCCTCTTGGCCGAATCTGTTCGTTCGCCCTCACCCGCATCGTGACTCCCCTCACCTCGAGGTCTACTCGACGCAGATCCGGCTTCTTGACCGTCCCGCTTGCCGGTGGTTCCGTCGCCACGTCCGGTTTTGCCGTTAGAACCGGCTTTCCGTTCTTCCCGTTCGCTGGATGGCTCTTGTCCTTTTCGCAATTCGGCCAGAGCATTCTGCATCTGTTGCACCCAGCCGTCGAGTTCAGACTGAAGGACTTGCTCGGTATGTTCTACAAGGGAGTCGATGTTCTGCTGTAGGGCCTGCTCCTCAGCGGATAGCGCGTTCCACCAGGTCCTCACATTTGCGAGGTCAGTCGCCGCTTGATTGTATTTCGTTAGAGTATTCTCCGTTTGGCTGAATCCCAAATATGTTCCAATGGCAGCGACGACTGCGGTAGTCAGTGCAATCCAGACCTGCTGATTAACCGCCGCCAGGTAAGTTCCCACGCCGCCAACAAGGAACGTCGACCAGTAAAGCGCCTTTAGCACTTTTTCGAGCTTCACCGCCTTCTTCTTAAAATAATTAAGCTGGTCGCCCAGCCTGACTTCAACATAGCGATCCGGCGTCAGGTAACTGAACCCGTCATCTCCGCCACGAGCGGCATACATATAGGGCGGAAACCCCTTGTCTTTGTCATAAGGCAACAGAGCCGATAGGTTCACGTCTGTTCGCATCGTCCGTCTGGTGATGTCCTCCACCCTTAAGGACAAATGCTGTTCGGGCTCAATCTTGTAGTCCATCGCCCTCGTGCGATAGCGGTATATCTCGCGCTTGATCGATTCGGCGCCGGCTCGCAGGAGCAGCCACTTGTTACCTTGCTTGAAACGGTTGGCCGCCGTTATCAGCACCGTCAGTATGATTGGAACAATGATCAAACTATCGTAAAGGATCCGGCTAACCACGGGATGCGCTTTATCGTCCATATAGTAGAGCTGCCTGACGATTGCCAACGCCGTGCCTACAACACCGATAGCTATGATCGCGAGTTGAAGCCTGTTGAATCGCCTTTGCTGGAGGTTTGCATTGAGATCGTAGTCCGCGAAGTTTTCCCAGGCTTCCATCAGCACTTTGTCCACTCCGAGTTCTCTTATGATCAGCCGTTCGACGCCCTTGACCGGGTTGCTCAATGAGTGGAGATGAACATCACCATCTGCGACGATTTCCGCCATAACCGGATCTTCCGGCAATGTCTCTCGCTGGTTCCAAGCGGCCGCGATCTGATCCGCCACTCCGCCGCTTCCTTCGATGACGATCAAAGGGAGATTGTTCCTCACAGCGCGCAACACTTCATCTCGCGCAATTGATCCACCGCTCGCGAGGATTGCAAGCGCCGGGACCCTGTTAGCAGGTTCTTCCGGAGCTTGCTTGCGGACGCGGCGCTCAGGGAGTCCAGACTCTTTACTTGCCAACGCGCTTATCAGGTTATAGATCGTCGCCGTCTCGGCGCCCCATTCGCTTCCTTCGACGAGCACAAAATGAGAGTGATTCGGTTCAAGAGCGACATTTGTGCCGCCGGGTTCACCCGGGTAGGCAACCTTACCGACC
>DATNBZ010000103.1:0-34498 GCA_035607285.1 Blastocatellia bacterium
GAGCGAGGAATCGAGCGTTCCGCCCGGCAACCCCGTAGGGGTGCGATGTTTATAGTTACGGACGCCGACGTGGACTCCTGGCTCCGTTAGGTGCGGCATAGAGTTGAGCGCAGGAACATTTCACCCTACGGGGTTGGCAACATATGACGCTCGCCACTATAAACATTTCACCCCTACGGGGTTCCAGAAACATTTCACCCCTACGGGGTTCCAGAAACATTCTACCCCTACGGGGTTCCGGGGAATTCTCAGGACACTTCTTCCGGCGAAGGGTCGCGGGCGGTTCCCGACTCAAGTCCCGCTTCTAATCACACCCGTGCGCTTCAGACTTTCGCGCTCTGCGGCCCCCTAGAATCGCACGATTATTTCTTAACCTTAACTGCGAACTTTTCACGAAGTCTCCGACGAGGCTGTGTGAATGTGTTACAGAGTACTCTTTGCTCTGTGATTCATTTTACAGTTGAGAATGTAATGAATGCTCCGTGCGAATCGACCGCGCCGCTTCGAATCGTTCTTCCAATTCACGCGAATGAATTTAGTCAGGTTGACCGAAGTCCCCCGAGCACGCCTTTCTCTCTCCGCCTCAGGCTCCTCACACATGCGTCCTCCCCGGGCTTTCGTTCGACTCCCGCACCCTCGCCAGACGCGGGCGTTAACTCCTTGCTTCATCTATAGAAAGCTCGCTCGACTCGCACAGTATTCAGTCGCTCTTCGAGCTTCAGAAACACGTCTGCGCTCGTCTCTTGATCACGCCGGCCCGACTCGGCACGGATATTGATAAAGACAATCACGCCGGCTCTAAACCTCTCTCTGGCAGCCGGCACAGCTAGGAACGACCGGAGACGAAAATGAAGAGCCCAAATTTCCCTCAGGTATGGTTTATCACAGCGCTGCTCTTGTCCCCAACAGTGGCAGGCATTACTTTCACACGATCGTCGTCTGCCGAGGTTCACGCCTCGTCTTCTTCTGAAGCCGGCCGGCGATTGCACCGCAAATCCGATGATCTCCAATTAGCGATCAACAATCGCGCCGCGCGCGAGTTTGTTTCCGTAATCATCGAGGCTGCGGCCAGTGAAGACAATCACGCTTTCAACAAGCTTGTAGCGCGAGTCAAGCAGATCGGCGGCAGCGTTCAGAGGAGCCTGAGTAACAACAGGCACCTTGCGGTGCGAGTGCCCGCCGAGGCGGTCGATTCTTTGGCCGACGACGATTCGGTCAACTACGTCTCGCTCGACAGGGCGATTCAGGTTGCTGGCCACCTGGAGACCACGACCGGCGCCGATCAGGCGCGGCGCTCCGGGAACACGAGCGCGATCGACGGCTCGGGGATTGGAATCGCAATTCTGGATTCGGGAATCTATACCGCGCATCACGCTTTCAAAGACAACCGGGTTGTTGCGAGCGTCGACTTCACAGGTGAGGGACGGACCGACGATCCATACGGTCACGGGACTCACGTTGCTTCAGTGGCGGCGGGCAACGATCACATCGCCGCGGGTGCTTACACGGGGGTGGCGCCGGGCGCAAATATCATCAACGTCCGCGTGCTGAACTCGGAAGGTCAGGGGTCGGTCTCGTCGGCAATCGCCGGCATCGATTGGTGCATAGACAACAAGGCCCGCTACAACATCCGCATACTTAACATGAGCTTCGGAGCGATCGCAGTCGATTCCTACGTCGACGATCCTCTTTGCCAGGCGGCAAGGCGCGCCTTCGATGCAGGCCTCGTTGTGTGCGTTGCAGCCGGCAACATCGGGAAAGACGCAGCCGGCAATAAGATCTACGGCGCGATTCACTCACCGGGGATCGAACCGTCTGCGCTAACGGTCGGCGCCGCAAACACTCTCGGCACCGATGCGCGCACCGACGACGGGGTTGCGACCTACAGCTCGCGAGGTCCGACGCGCGGCTACTACACGGACGATGCCGGGGTTAAGCACTACGACAATCTGATCAAGCCCGATCTTGTGGCGCCCGGCAACAAGATCATCGAGGCCGAGTCACCAAACAATCGGCTCGTGACCCAGTCTCCCGCGCTCGACGCGAACGTCAGCAAAAAGGCTTTCCACGAGATGATGTACATGAGCGGCACCTCGATGGCCACTCCCGCCGTAGCCGGAGCTGCTGCTTTGGTTCTGCAACGAAATCCCAGGCTCAATCCGAATCTGGTCAAGGCGGTGCTCGAGTACACAGCCCAGCCGCTTGCTGGTTTCAACACGCTGGAGCAGGGCGCCGGCGAGTTGAACGCCGAAGGCGCGGTGAGATTGGCGGGGTCGATCAAACCGCATTACTCGAAACTGGCGCCGGGCGATTCGATGCTGCTGGGCAAAGCACCGAAACAATTCACAACCATTGGCGGCGAGAGCTTCTCGTGGGGCCAGGGAATAATCCAGAAGTGGAACTTCGTGTACGGGCCTGAGTTGATGCTCCAGTATCAAGGCATCTACGCCAGCGGCGTGTTGCTATCCAACGGTGTGATGCTGTCAAACGGCGTGCTGGTTTCCGACGGCGTGTTGCTGTCGACCGGTGTGCTCTTGTCAACCGGCGTGCTGCTATCGAGTGGGGTCTTGTTATCAAACGGGGTGTTGCTTTCAAGTGGAGTGCTGTTGTCAAACGGCGTGCTTCTTTCCAACGGAGAGCTGATGTCTGATGGAGTCATATTGTCAGACGGCTACTTTGCGTCTTCGATCTCGATCGCAACCTCGACGGCGATGGCTGAGGCTGCGCTCAACGGCGACGATAGTTCGGCGATGCAGGCTTCAGTCGATTTCAATCCGATGGATTGATTAACCCGATTCATCCGCAGATAACGCAGATGCCGCAGACGCCGTGTCTGTAATATCTGCGTTTTCTGCGTAATCTGCGGATGAATAGATCCGTGCAACCCGCCTTGCTTGTCTCTCGCGCTTCACAAAAGCTAATATCACGGTGCGATGTTCAAGCCGTTGCTCCTCGCTCTCTCATTATCGATGATCACCAATGTTTGCGGCTATAAGACGGCCGGCAAGGGCAAGAGTCTGCCCGCGGATATCAAGACCATAGCTGTCCCGGTATTTCAGAACTCCAGTCTCAAATACAGAGTCGAAGGACGATTCACCTCAGCGGTAATTGAAGAGATCCTCAAGCGAGCGCGCGGGCTTCACGTCGTCACTAACAAAGAAGACGCAGACGCAGTAATTGATGGGGACATTCGCGGCTTCCGAGCCGTCGGTTCGATCCTCGACGACCGCGGCCGCACCCGAGTGTGGAATGTGCGAATCCTGGTCAGCGTCGTGGTCCGGGACCTGAGGACGCACAAAATTCTCTTTCAGAATCCGCGCATGTCATTCGAAGGTGAGTACGAGCTTTCAGACGATCCCGGGTCTTTCTTTAACGAAGAGAATCCTGCAGTCGAGCGCATTGCGAAGGACTTCGCGCAAACTATCATCTCGACGATCATGGAGGGACTGTGAGCCGACGGCCACCCAAAAAGAGCAGTGGGCTTACCTTTGACGACCTTCATCGGCAAGTGCAAGAGGGCCACATAGACCCGCTCTACCTTTTCCTGGGTGAAGAGCAGCATCTCCAGGACCAAGCCGTAAGATTGCTTATTAACACTGTCGCCGAACGTGATCGTGTCTACAATGTATTTCTCTACTCTGTGGGCACTCAGACACCCGAGACAATAAAGGTAACAATCCCCAGGGTCATCGACACCGCTAACGAGTGCGCAAACATGTTTGCCCGCCGAATTGTTGTAGTAAGAAATTTCGAGAACATCAACCAAGAAGAGAGCGAATTCCTCACACCATACTTAGCGCAGCCAATGCCAAGTACTGCCCTGGTCTTTCAGACCAGATCGCTTGATAAGCGTAAGAAGATCTCAACTGCGCTGCTCAAGTTTTGTACTGTTGTTTCATTTGAGCGTCCCACCCCAGAGAGACTTGGCAACTGGGCTCGCGAGTATGTGAATCGGCAGCAGCGTAAAATTGAGCCAGCGGCTTTGAGCATTCTGATAGAGCTCGTCGGGAATAACATGATGCGATTAAGAAACGAGCTCGACAAGCTTTCAAGTTACACCGATGAAGGCACAATCAACACTGCCGCGGTTCAGGAACTGGTGCCGCGTGCGCGCGAGCACGCCAGTTGGGAACTGTGGGATGCGATAATCTCGCGGGACAGAAAGCGCGCGCTCAAGCTCATGAACCGGCTGCTGGACGATTCGGATCCGCTGCCCATCCTTGGATCGCTTGCGAGCTATTATCGGAAACTTTTGATAGGGAAGGAGCTGGTCGAGAGCGGCGCGTCCAAACAGGAAGTAACAAAGGCCACTAATCAATGGAGCGACGCTTTTTTCAACGGCTTGCGCCGGACTCCGCGCGCTGACTTCGTTCAGGGCCTTCGCCGCATCGCGGAAGTCGATAACGCGATAAAGAATTCAGAGGCTACACCGCGCCTTCAAATGGAATACCTGATTGTTGAATTGACGCTGCCTGTGGGGCGGCAGTAGCGACGACATGTAACCCACTGATATTTGCTTGCGAGCGACTTCAGGCGGACATCGCGTTGACGCCGCTGGTAAGCCGCGATTTGTATCGGGCGGCAGCGTTCTGATGGAGGATGCCTTTTTGAATCGACTTGTCGATGAGCGATACGGTGCCAGCCAATAGCGTTTTTGCTTCAGCGGAATCACCCGCGTCGATTGCAGCTCTAAGCTTTTTGATCTCGGTGCGGAGACGGTTTCGATTGCGGCGGTTCGTCTCGTTGCGTCTTTCATTCTGCCGGTTGCGCTTCTCCGCCGATTTGTGATTAGCCATGTTTCTCCTCGCAATAAATTGCTTCAAAAAAAGAACGAGTAGAATAGCGGTCGCGATAAATGAGTGTCAAGCTAAGTACCGTAGACTGTCCAGTCTGCGGCGAAGCGCACAAGTTCAAACATTGCCTTGGCCGGTACGCGGGCCCGTCAGTTCGGCGGGAATTGCGCAGGCTCAATCCTTGCCGAACCGCGTCACGGTGAATCGCTCGACCCTTACCGGAGTCCCCGGCTTGATTCCGGCTTTCGAATGCACCGCCAGCCATTGCTCCTCCGATGAGTCGATGCCTTCGATGCACGGAAGAAGGAGGCCGCGCCTCGAACCATCCACCGTCTCTATGATCACGCCATAAACCTGAGAATCCAGGTCTTCAAGCCCGCGCACTTTTTCCGGCACGGAGAGAACATCGACCCCATATCTCAGGCCCGGCAGTTCGCTCCGCAACACGGCTGGAAACCGCGGGTCTCGAGTCGCTGCGCTCATGGCGTTATGAATTATTTCCTCGGCTACATTCGAGCGCATCGGTTCGATCGTTCCGATACAACCGCGCAGCTCACCGTCCAGGCGCCTTAGCGTTACAAAGGCGCCGGCTCTTGTGGCAAGCACGCCTTGAGGATCGCGTGGTGGGTCTATTGCAGTGCCGTCGCGAATAAACTGCTCGACGGCCAACCTCGCGAGTTCTTGCGGCTCGATGTCATCGGCGGGTCGATCCATTGGTTCTCAAGGTTGAAAAGTGAAATTGGAAAACATTGGTAAAATGCAAATTTGAAATTGGAGATTGGAGATTGCAAATTTGAAATTGGAAATTTGAAATTTGAAATTTGAAATTTGAGATTGGAGATTGGAGATTGGAGATTGGAGATTGGAGATTACGAATCGAAGAAGATCACCGCACGCCCAGTTTCAAATTTCAAATCTCAAATATCTCAAATCTCAAATTATCTCAACTTTCAAATCTCAAATATCTCAAATTTCAAATATCTCAAATTTCAAATTTCAAATCTCAAATCTCAAATCTCAAATATCTCAAGGTTCAAATTTCAAATCTCAAATATCTCAAGTTTCAAATTTCAAATTATTTCAAATCTCAAGGTTCAAATTTCAAATCTCAATATCTCAAATCTCAAATTTGCATTTTGCATTTTGCAATTTGCAATTCTCATCCCTTTTCCTCCACAAGCACCGCCACCATATACCCTACACCGAACGGTCCCTCATAACTGAGCACCTGATGGTCTCGCGGCTTCTGCCCAATGCTTCCCAGCGCAATCACGATCGATCGATAACCGCACTCGCCGGCGCGTTCTCTCAGATCGGGATCGATGTCAATTACGCCCTTTGAGTCGCCTCGCGCAATCGCGTCGACAATCTGCTCGTCGAATAGATGGGCCGTTGGCTCATACTCGTAAGGTCCGCCAACGATCAGGCGATGGCTCAAGTCGCCGCTTGCAACCAGCGCTATTCTTCGATTGATGGCTTCAGCGGCTTTTTTGATGGCTCGCCCAAAAGCGAGATGTTCATCGTTCGATTGATAGGTGAAACCGATCACCACCGCGCGCCCGCGCCAGCCGGCTTCGTGAAGATAATACAACGGCACCAGCGCTCCATGATCGAGCGCATTGTCGCGGCCCATCCTTCTCAGCTCGACGCCCTCGGCTTGAGCAGTCAGTTCGATCGCGTCCAACATCTCGAGGTCATTGAGAAACGTAAGCTTTACATTGGGCGCGTAAAAGTCACGAAAGTCACCGGTGAGCTCGGCGGTTGACCGAGCCGTGAACATTCGAGGATCGAGCGTAGAATGCGGAGATATCAAAACTACCGTCTCGGGATTGGTGTCGACGAGCCGCCGCGAAAACTCCCGCAGCGCGCGTTGAGTATTCACAACCTGTCCAATTCGGTGGCCGCCGACTTCAGGAACGAGGAGTGGCGGATGAGGCGCGATGCCCGCGAAGACTATTGAACCGGACATTAGTTTGAGCCTCCTTCGATTAGCGGGTCTTGCAAACACACGCAAAACCGTCAATCAAAGGGAATCATATTCTTCACTCGCAACCGGTTCAACTCGCGGATGTCCCGCGATTCTGCAACGCGAGTGATCTACACCCGATCACTTGATTGAGTTCCGTATCGTTTTTTAGTCGCCCCTCAGGTTAGGATCGCTGAGTCTCCGCTTCGGGTAGTTAGGTCAGTTTGAGGCTCAGAGTTCATCAAGCTTTAGCTTGCTCTTGAGCTGTATGGTTGAAAAAACGGCAAGCTAAAGCTTGAACTCTGAACTGGACATTCAAAACTGACCCACTACCGCGCTCCGTCTGTGCTTTGCAGTTACATTCGGCTAGAATTGCAGTCCCGGTCTGTGCCCTTGAAATAAGGGTAATGGTGTATTAGCGTGTTGGCCCGCAACGCAGTCCTCGGCGTCCTCAGCGTCCTCTGCGGTTTTCTTAATCAATGCTGGGAACGAACCGCAGAGGACGCCGAGGACGCTGAGCAGCAACGCGATAATGAACGACCAACACACTAAGACCCCCACTACCGAAATAAGTCTGCAATTGACGATCGGACAGAACGGTGCTGTAATGCATCGCACATCCTTCTGCGACAGCCGTCACGGGAGGCCTCGACGGAATTGAAATAGTCTGAGTTGCGAGTCGCGCTCTAATCTGTTTTTTGAGGTAAGTCATGCTCCATCAGCCTGTAATACAACGGAAACTCTTGAGAATAAATTTCGGCCTTTCGATACGAACCTTATCAATTCTCTTGATGTTTTTGGCGGCGATTCCGGCTGTTCTTGCAACTCGCCTTATGCGCACTTCAATGGCAAGCGCGCCCGTAGCCGCGTTGCCAGTGACGCAGCAATCGACCAACGCCGAGATTGCCGATCGCTATGGCAGGCTGCCGCTCAGCTTCGAACGTAACGAAGGGCAGACCGATCGCGCGGTAAAGTTTGTTTCACGCGGGACCGGATATGATTTTTTTCTAACCGACACCGGCGCAGTGCTGACTTTACGAAAACCTCGGCCACTCGAGGATGGGTTCACACGGCCGGCGTTAGCTGAACCGGGGACAGTCGATCAGCGGCGCAACGCTTCCATAATACGTTTGAACATGCTCGGCACAAACCCTCGTTCACCCTTGGACGGCGAGGATCAACTGCCGGGAAAGATTAATTACCTGGTTGGCGATAATCCTCATAATTGGCACGTCGACATTCCTACCTACCGGAAGGTGCATTACACAGAGATTTATCCGAAAGTGGATTTGGTTTATTACGGGAACCGAACGGAACTCGAGTATGATTTTGTAGTAGCTCCCGGCGGTGATTTGCAAGCGATCAGGTTTCAGTTCGAAGGAATCGATCGAATGACGCTCGATGATGCCGGCGATTTACATCTAGCGGTCAAACAGGACGAAGTCACTTTGCGCAAGCCTGTAATTTATCAGCTAACCGACGAAGGCGATCGCCGCGAGGTAACGGGCGAATATGCAATCAAAGGCAAGGAAGTTCGCTTCAAGACGGCAGGGTTTGATGCCAGCAAGCCGCTCATCATTGATCCGGTGCTCTCCTATTCGACGCTGTTGGGAGCGGGCGGCAACGATTACGCGACTGGGATTGCTGTTGATTCTTCGGGTAGTGCGTACATTACCGGGCAGACGGATTCGGGCAACTTCCCAACTACGCCCGGTGCGTTTCAAACAGGTGGTTCAGTCTATGGCGCCAGTTTCGTAACGAAGCTGGATCCGACAGGGACGAACCTCGTTTATTCAACTTACATCAGCGGCGATAGCACAACGACGGCAAGGGCCATTGCCGTTGATTCGTCGGGGAACGCTTATATTACCGGCCAAACGTCCGCGAGCGACTTCCCGCTGGTGAATCCAATAAAGACGAAGGGCAGCTTCTTCAAGACTACGGACGGAGCGGCCAGTTGGAATAACAACAACAACTTTAGCCTGGACGTCTCCGCAATCGCTGTGGCTCCGACCGCGCCGAACACGATCTACGCAGGCACGTTCGCCGGACCATATAAGAGCACGGATGGAGGAGCAACCTGGGTGATGACATCAACCACAGGACTGCCCAACTTCCCCTTTGTAACGATGCTGTCGATTGATCCTGCTAATCCTTTGGTAGTGTATGCCGGAATTGGAAACGGCGGCCTATACAAGACGATTGATGGCGGCGCCAACTGGAATTCGGTTTCCTTACCTTTGAGTGGCGCGGTTGCTCTTAGCATGGTGTTTGACCCTTTAACCCCCACAACGATTTATTTAGCTTCAGGCAATGGCGTCTTCAAGAGCATCAACAACGGAAGCTCCTGGACGCAGTTGAACAACTTCGAGGGAATTACAGGGACGCCTAACGTGCGCGCGCTCGCAATTGATCCTACAAATTCGGCTATCGTTTATGCCGGAACCTTTGGTAGCGGCGCTTTCAAGACAACCAACAGCGGCGGCAGTTGGATGGCGATCAATTCGGGAATGGTCGGTACATTTGCCAGCAACGTGAATGCTCTCGCAATTGATCCGTTGAATCCATCGGTGGTGTATGCGGGCTCGGGGTATTCAGGCAGCTACGGCAGCATCAATAAGAGCACTAACGGTGGAAGCACATGGGCGCCGGTTAATACAGGAGTACCGAACTATGAGATAAAAGCGTTAATTGCGGACCGGACGAATTCTCAGACAATTTATGCCGCCACCGCGGGCGCTGGGGTTATCAAGACTACAAACGGAGGAAGCAGTTGGGGACTGGCAAATGTTGGGCTTTGGCGAGGCATCACTATCTCGCTGGCGGTTGATCCAACAAATTCGGCGATCCTGTACGCTGGCAGCGGAAGCGCCGGACTCTCCGATAATGATTCATTTGTTTCTGAGCTGAACGCATCAGGTACGGGGCTATTGTTCTCAACCTATCTTGGTGGAAGCAGCAGCGAAATCGGCTACGGGATCGCGCTGGATGGCAGCGGCAATGTAATAGTCACCGGACAGACTACCTCGACAAACTTTCCGGCGGTGAATGCCATCAAATCCACTCTAAACGCCTCGGATACATTTGGGGATGGGTTTGTAACAAAAATCCATCTGGCGGGACCGTCCATCGTCTACTCAACATACTTAGGCGGCGACGGAAGCGATACGCCCTACGGTGTCGCCGTTGACACTTCAGGCAATGCTTACGTAACGGGAACCACCAGCTCAACCAATTTTCCAACTCTCAACGCGTTTCAGCCTGCGATCGGAGATACGTTCAACGGCGACGCGTTCGTGACGAAATTCAACAGCAACGGGTCGCTCGGGTATTCCACTTATCTCGGTGGAGAAAGCCTTGATACCGGCTACGCTATCGCTGTGGATGCGTCCGGGAATGCATACGTCACAGGACAGACTTCTTCAAACAGCTTTCCGTTGGTGAATCCAATTCAGTCTACGAACGGGAACGGTGAAGCCTTCATAACCAAGCTAAACGGTGCGGGCTCCGGATTAATTTACTCAACCTTACTCGGCGGAACAGGCAACGACGTTGGGCGTGGTATTGCCGTCGACTCGGCGGGCAGCGCCTACGTGTGCGGTTTCACGAATGCAGCGGACTTCCCGGCCGGACCCGGAGCGCTAAATACGAAGAGCCCATTCTATCAAAGCGCAGATGGCGCCGGCACCTGGAACAATGACAACTACGGATTGAAGGGTGCCACCGTGACAGCTCTCGCGCTGGACCCGACTCAACCTTCGACGATTTATGCGGGAACACGAAGCAATGTTTTTAAGAGCACAAACGGCGGGCAAAGCTGGAATCCGAGCGGCAACGGGCTCGTGCGGCCAAGCGTCGGTTCGCTGGTAGTCAATCCTACAACGCCGTCGACACTATATATGGCGGCCCCGTTCAGTGATTTCGGCAATAGCTCGGGCGTCTACAAGAGCACCAATGGAGGAAGCACCTGGAGCGCTGCGAACACAGGGCTGACCA
The DNA here is from genome assembly GCA_035607285.1 of Blastocatellia bacterium. GTDB lineage: Bacteria > Acidobacteriota > Blastocatellia > UBA7656 > UBA7656 > Onstottus_A. Next base: position 10,756 of record DATNBZ010000103.1, read on the forward strand.
ATCAGTCGGTGTTGGCACTGGCTATTGATCCCGTAACGCCCTCCACACTTTATGCCGGAGTATATGGCAACGGCATCTTCAAGAGCACTGATGGAGGCGCCAACTGGACGATCCAGGCTAGCCAGACGCTTTCCTTCATCGTCGCGATTGCTATAGAACCAACGAACACCAAGACAGTCTACGCGGGCGGTACGTTTTCTAACGGAGCCATTTACAAATCGACAGACGGTGGGATCAACTGGCAGTCGATGTTCAGTACCGCCGTTTCAGGTTTGGCGATAGATCCCGCGACACCTTCGACGATCTACGCCGGTACAAGCCAGGGAATATTGAAGAGCATTAACGCCGGGACCACCTGGACCTCTCTCAATCAAAGCTTGACTGGTCCCGTCATCATCGATCCAGTGACTCCAACTACGCTTTATACTATTGCCGGTGGGTTGAATGGAGGTGTCTTTAAGAGCATCGATAGCGGTAACAATTGGACACTCGCAAATGATGGGCTGAGGTCTCCCTTCGTTTCGTGCTTGATAATCAATCCGATGACGCCGTCAAAAGTCTACGCGGGAGTGGACGTATATCCGATTGATGACGACGCCTTCGTCGCCAAACTCAGCCCGTCAGGCACGGCCCTGATCTATTCAACTCTTCTTGGAGGTAGCGGAGATCTTCACGGTTCAGGCAACCCCGACGACGAGGGTTACGCCATCGCGTTGGATTCGTCAGGGAATGCATACGTCGCCGGAGCGAGTCGCGCGCCCGATTTCCCTGTCACTTCTGAGTCCTATCAGCCGTTCAATCGCGGTTTTATGGACGCCTTCATCTCGAAGCTGATGATGTCCTACATCATCAGCGGTCATGTGCTGGATGGAAGCAATGCTCCGGTAAGCGGCGCAGCCGTTACTTTGAGCGATGGCGCTTCGTTACGCTCGGTTGAGACTGAGGGTGATGGTTCTTACCAATTCTCACGCCTCCGCGAGGGCGGGAACTTTACAGTCAGCGCAGCGAAGCCCCACTTCACCATGACGCCGGCATCGCAGAGCTTCACGAATCTCCACAGCAATCAAGTTGTTGACTTTGTAGCTACACCGACGGGCGCGCCCTTTTACACCATCAGCGGACACGTAACTAATAATGGCGCTGCGTTGAGCGGAGTTACGGTAACGCTGAGCGGTTCACAACAGGGCGCTGACACAACCGATAGCAACGGGCTCTTTTCATTCACTCTCGCCGGAGGTGGCAACTACACCGTGACCCCTTCCCTGTTGGGGTTCACATTCACACCGGTAAGCCAGGCCTTCAACAACCTGAGCACGGATCAGACTGCCAACTTCGCAGCGACGCGGCAAAACTTCGTCGTGACCAACGCAAACGATCACGGCGCCGGATCGCTTCGGCAAGCCATTATGGATGCGAACGACACTGTTGGCACGGACAGGATTGTCTTCAATATTCCCGGTTCGGGAGTTCACTCCATCAATCTCCTGGTCCCACTGCCGGAAATCACAGATCCGGTCGTGATCGATGCCACCACTCAACCGGGCTTTGCAGGAGCGCCCGTGGTTGAATTGAGTGCGGCACAGATAGATTCCAATGCCGCGGGCTTCCGAATCAGCGCCGGCAACAGCACGATTCGCGGCTTCGTTATCGGCGGGTTTGGTTGGGGGATTTTCGTCAACGGCGGCAACGGCAACGTTATTCAGGGAAACTATATCGGCCTCGATCCGACGGGAACTGTGCGACATAACAATAACACCGGTATTATCCTCTTCAATTCCTCAAACAATTTGATCGGCGGCACATCCTCGGCGGCTCGCAATGTATTTTCCGGAAATGGGTCTGACGGAATTTCGCTGGGCGGTTCGGGAAATCAGGTCCAGGGGAATTTCATAGGCACTAATGCGAGTGGCACCGCCGCGATACCCAATGGGAGCAACGGCATTGTCATCGGGGGCTTTTCTTCAGGCTCAAATAATACCGTTGGAGGGACGACGCCGGGCGCGGGCAACCTCATTTCCGGAAACCACCGAGGTATCAGTTCCGGTTTGACAGGCACCGTAATTCAGGGAAATCTGATTGGCACAAACGCAACCGGCACCTCAGCCATTGGCAATGACACTGGAATCGATGCGGCCGGTGACGCTCTTATCGGTGGAACCGTACCAGGCGCACGCAATGTCATATCGGGCAACGGCCTCGGTGTCTCCCTTAGAGGTGCGCAAAGCCGCCTTCAAGGCAATTTCATCGGAACGGACATAACCGGAACGGTCGCGCTTGGTAATACTGCCGGCGGCGCCGATGCCAGCGATCACGCGCTTATTGGCGGGACGACTCCTGCGGCGCGCAATATCATTTCCGGCAATGGCGGGTGGGGCAATATCACGTTGGGCTTTAATGATGGCGGCGGGGAAATGACCACGGTGCAGGGGAACTATATCGGAACCGATGTGACTGGAAGAGTCGCTCTGGGCAATTCGCCCTTTGGGATCATCGCTTTCGTCTCGAATAACGTGATCGGAGGAACAGCCTCCGGAGCCGGCAATGTCATCTCGGGAAACACGGTGGGCGTACAAATAGGCGGCAGCACTTCGGCAACTCTTACCGGGAATCTTGTGCAGGGCAATCTGATAGGTCTTACTGCCACAGGTGATGCGCCGTTACCAAACAGAAGTGATGGCGTGAAGCTCGATACCGCTTCCAACAACACCATCGGCGGTCAGGGCAATGCGGGCAACACGATCGCTTTCAACGGCGGGAATGGAATTGTGGTCTCATCAGGCACGGGCAATTTGATCAGCGGGAATTCCATTTATTCAAATGTCAGTTTGGGAATCGATCTCGCGCCCGCCGGAGTGACCGCTAATGATCCCGGAGACGCAGACACCGGCGCTAACAACCGTCAGAACTTTCCGGTGTTAAGCTCCGCAACCAACAACGGAGGCAGCATAGCGATCCAGGGAACGTTCAACAGCTATCCGAACGCGACGTTTAGATTGGAGTTCTTTTCAAGCCCCGCTTGCGGGAGTTCCGGGTACGGCGAAGGCAAGAGCTTTATCGGTTCAATGAATGTGATGACCGATGGCAGCGGCAATGTGACTGGCGGGTTTTCAGCGGGCTTCAATGTGGCGATCAGCAACGGCGCGGCGATTACGAGCACCGCAACCGATCCTGCTAATAACACGTCAGAGTTCTCGCAGTGCGTTTCACTGACCGGCCCCTGTAGTTATTCAATCTCTCCGCCCTCACAGTCATTCCCTGGCAACGGCGGCGCCGGGACCTTCAACGTAACGGTTGCCGCGGGCTGCGCGTGGACGGCAACCAGCAACGTCGGATGGATAGACATTACATCCGGCAGCTCGGGCAGCGGCAACGGAACGGTTCAATACTCAGTCCTCGGCAACCCCGGCCAGACAATTCGAAACGGGACGATCACCATCGCGGACCATGTGTTCACCGTCTACCAGGGAATCGATTTCGTAGACGTACCGACGACAGATCCATTCTATACCGACATCGGCAAGCTCTCGGCAAGGGGGATCACATTGGGATGCGGTGATGGTAATTACTGCCCGAATGATGCGGTGACGCGCGAGCAAATGGCGGCATTCATCATGCGCGCGAGGGGCGAGTTCAATCCGCCGGCGCCTCCCAGTCAGCGCTTCAACGACGTGCCGCCTCAAAACATCTTCTACAACTTCATCGATCGATTGGCAGTGCTCCAGATTACTCTGGGATGCACCCCGGATCATTCGATGTATTGTCCCTCCGATCCGGTTAAGAGGGAACAAATGTCGGCGTTCCTCCTGAGAGGCCTGGGAGAGTTCGATCCGCCGATCCCGCCCAGCCAGCGATTCACCGACGTGCCGCCGGCAAATGTCTTCTACAACTTTATCGACCGATTAGCGGTGTTGAACATCACGCTGGGATGCACGCCCGATCATTTGTTGTACTGTCCGAACGATTCAGTGTCGCGAGCCCAGATGGCCGCGTTTCTGGTGAGAGCATTTAATCTTTGAGGCCGTGTGCATGCCGCAGTTCATACCCACCTTGTGAAGAGGTGGGTATGCGCGAAAATCTGACGCACACCCGTCTGCTTGGGTAGTGGGGTATTAGCGTGTTGGTGACAAGGCATTATCTCTGCGTCCTCCGCGTACTCTGCGGTTAATCCTCACCACTGATGAAGAAAACCGCAGAGGACGCCGAGGACGCAGAGCAGCAACGCGATTGTGAAGGACCAACACGCTAATACCCCAGTACCTCTGCTTGCGCTTCCTTGACTACCGTTCATGTCGTCTGCTAGATTCCTGCGTTTAATGCGGGGGCCGAGTCCGCTGCAGTACAACCCGCCGTGGGAAATCACCGATGGAGGCAATAATTAGTGGGTACCAGTAATAAACGCTTGTTTACGTCCGAATCCGTTACAGAAGGACATCCCGACAAGATCGCCGATCAAATCTCAGACGGCGTGCTCGACGCAGTCATGCGGGACGATCCACAGGGCCGCGTGGCTTGCGAGACTTTGCTTACCACCGGATTGGTGGTCGTCGCCGGCGAGATCACGACTTCGGTATGGGTCGACTTCCCGAAGATCGTCCGCGAGACCATTCGCGAGATCGGCTACACCCGGGCCAAGTACGGGTTCGACTGCGAGACCTGTGGCGTCATCACCGCAATAGACACACAATCGGGAGACATCGCGATGGGCGTCGATCACGGCGGAGCCGGGGATCAGGGAATGATGTTCGGCTACGCCTGCAACGAAACTCCCGAGCTTATGCCCATGCCGATCATGCTCGCGCACAAGATCACGCGCCGGCTCTCAGACGTTCGCAAGGAAGGGCTGCTCGACTATCTGAGGCCGGACGGCAAGTCTCAAGTGACCGTCGAGTACGCGGATCACAAGCCTGTTCGCGTCAACACCGTCGTCGTTTCCACCCAACACTCCGAATCAGTAGCCAACGATCAGATACACGAAGACGTCATCAATCACGTCATTCGCTCGGTAGTGCCCGGAGAGATGATGGACGGCGGCACAAGCTTTCACATCAATCCAACGGGACGTTTTGTGATTGGCGGACCGCAGGGCGACACCGGGCTGACGGGCCGCAAGATAATCGTCGACACGTACGGCGGCGCGGGCGCTCACGGCGGCGGCGCTTTTTCGGGCAAGGACCCGACGAAAGTCGATCGCTCGGCTTCCTACATGGCGCGTTACATTGCGAAGAACATCGTAGCCGCCGGGCTCGCGGATCGCTGCGAAGTCCAGTTGGCTTACGCGATCGGAATAGCCGATCCCGTCTCGGTATTGGTCGACACTCGAGGCACTGGCCAGGTCGATGAAGAGAAGCTGTCGGGCCTGGTGCGCGAACACTTCAAGCTCACTCCCGCGGGGATAATCGAGAGCTTGAATCTGCGGCGGCCGATATTCAAGAAGACAGCGGCTTATGGACACTTCGGCCGGAACGAGCCGGAGTTCACGTGGGAGCGAACCGACAAAGCAGATGCGCTTCGCCGCGCCGCGGGTTTGTAGGGTGCATTGTAGGGGAGGCGCTCCGTGCCCGCCCCGGATCATAACGACGCCAGAATCGTTTGCAAGTACCAGTACCAATCAGGGGCGGCCACGGAGGGCCGCCCCTACAAGCTTATGGAGATAATCGATGACCACCAGTTCTCAAATACCGAACTATGACGTAAAAGATTTGGCGCTCGCCAAGGCCGGACGAACGCGTATTGAATGGGCCGAACGCGAGATGCCCGTGCTCCGCTTGATTCGAGAACGCTTTGAAAGCGAGCGCCCGCTTGCCGGGAAGAAAATGGTCGCCTGTTGCCACATCACGACCGAGACGGCCAACCTCGCTCGCACTCTGAAAGCGGCTGGCGTTGACGCGGTCCTGATTGCTTCGAATCCGTTGTCGACTCAGGACGACGTGGCGGCGGCGCTTGTTGTCGAGTACGGGATTCCGGTCTTTGCGATCAAGGGCGAGACGCCGGAGACTTACAATCGCCACGTGCGATTGGCGCTCGACCTCGAGCCTGATCTGATCATCGACGACGGGTCCGACGTGGTCGCGACGATGGTCAAGGAACGGCCTGAGCTTATCAAGAAGATTATCGGCACGACTGAAGAAACGACGACCGGACTGGTACGCCTTCGCGCACTCGAGAAAAGCGGGCGCATGACCTGGCCTACCATCGCGGTGAACGACGCCCAGACCAAACACTTCTTTGACAACCGCTACGGGACGGGCCAATCGACGCTGGACGGCGTAATTCGCGCGACCAATATTTTGCTCGCGGGTCGAACCATCGTCGTAGTCGGCTACGGCTGGTGCGGCAAGGGAGTCGCGATGCGAGGGCGTGGAATGGGCGCCAACGTAATCGTATGCGAGATCAATCCGATTCGCGCCATCGAAGCGGTAATGGATGGGATGCGCGTGATGACGATGGAAGAAGCCGCGTCGATTGGCGACATATTTATTACGGTCACCGGAAATCGGCACGTCATCGACCGGAATCACTTTGAAAAAATGCGCGACGGAGCGCTTGTCGCGAATTCGGGTCACTTCGACGTCGAGTTGAACCTGGTTGCGCTCTCAGAAATCAGCGAAGAAAAAGAGCAACTGCGGCCGTTCGTCGAGCAGTACAGGCTGAAGGGTTCAGGCAATCGGGTTATGGTTCTCGGCGAAGGACGCCTGATCAATTTAGCGGCTGCCGAGGGTCACCCGGCGTCCGTGATGGATATGAGCTTCGCCAATCAAGCCCTGTCTTGCGAGTATCTCGTGAAGAACGAAGGAAAGCTCGCGCCGGGTTTGCACCTTCTGCCTGAAGAAGTCGACAATGAAATCGCTTCGCTCAAACTCGCGGCGATGGGAATCAACATCGACCGGCTCACTCCGGAGATGATCGAGTACATGAACACGTGGGAGGCTGGAACGTAAGTCCTTGCGAGCTGGCGTAACCCACGTAACAGAATCTCCGAACTCCAGAGCCCACGCAGTGGGCGATAGCGTGTAGCCCTGGGCTACATGCCGTCACCCACTACGTGGGCTTAAATCTCCAAACAATTTTGCGGGCGCCCTTTTGGCCAGTCAAAGTCTGTGTTATCTTTCTCCCGTTACACTTGGGCATCTAGATCACTCGAACATTTGAACTTCCGCAATCCGATTCACGGAACCGGCCTTTTTCTTTCGGACCGCTCTGTGCTCGCAGGCTTTCTCTGAGGTCTGTGAGCGGCAAGCGATCTGTAAAAAAGCTTGAGCGGCGCTCTGTGCGCTGCATCAGAAAGTTTGTTCGACTATGACCCGCATGGCCCCGCAACCCGACGATGGACGACATTACGTCGACAACCTCGCGTATCTGCTTGATGAGCTCAGACGAATTGATTTGCTCATCCATCTGAGACTGCTCGAGAAGCAAAGCAGTCACGACGCAAATCCTCTCGAACAGTTCAAAGGCTTAGTGCTCCTGGAAGAAGAGATCCTTCAACTGGTAGCGGGACCCGCCAGTCCAGTCAGCGATGAAAGTCCAGCCACCGCAAACGACGCCCAAGCGCGGATATTGGCCGAGGCCCTGACAAGCGTCGAGGCCCGCATTGCGCATTGCCGTGCGGCAGCGCTGACGAATGGCGCCGACATATTGCTCGGCCGTCTTTCTCAACTCTTTGGTCTCACGCGTTTTGATGAGGAGTGTTTGCTCTTCTGCCTCGCTGCGGAAATCGACCGGAAATATGAGAAGGTTTATGGCTATCTCCAGGATGATGTAACTCAGAAAAGTCCGGGCGTCGATCTGTTGCTCGGCTTGCTGTGCAAAACGACGGAAGAGAAAGTTGCGGCACGTTCTGCGTTCGATTCGCAAGCTCCGCTTCTGAAGTATCGCCTGCTGCAGGTGAATGACAGATCTCCGGATCAAGGGTCGCCGCTGATTTCGCGATCGCTAAAACTTGATGACCGGATCGCGAGCTTTCTGCTTGGCTCCCGGGAGATCGACGCCCGACTCGATCCCGCTGCTCGCCTTGCTTCCCAGCCTTCGGAAAGCGAGCCGGCAATCGTAAGCGAAGACACCCGGCAACGGCTGGTCGAATTTTTCAAAGTGAAATCCAGCGCGGTAAGACTAGCGCAGAGCGTCGTCTTTAGTTTCAGCGGGCCGTATGGCGCCGGCAAACGTGCAATGGCAAGGGCCGTCTGCCGAGATCTCTCCCTCCCGCTGCTTGTCGGCGATGTGAGCAGAATGGTATCAGCCGGGACTTCGTTTGCTGACCTGATATGGCTACTCGGTCGAGAGGCGGCGCTAAACGGCGCCGCGCTTTGCCTGGAGAATATCGACCCCTTGCTCGCCGATCACGACGCGCCAACCTCGGAGTTGAAGTCGCTGTGTGAGGCGATACGAACGTTCTCACCGCTGACTTTTCTGATCGGCCGCCATTCCTGGCCTCAGATGTTACTGAGCGAGGCAAACCTGATTCGGGTCGATTTCACCGCGCCCGATGCGAAAACCCGAAAGCGCCTATGGCAGACGCACATCGATAATTCTCACGGCGATGATTTCGCAGGGAGAGGTTCACTCGAAGATGGTTTAGATACAGAGGCGCTCGCCGGTAAGTTCAGGCTCACGCCGGGCCAGATTCGAGACGCCTTCGAAGCCGCCTCGAGCCTTGCGCGTTGGCGCTCGCCCGATGTTGTAAGAGTAACAATGGAGGATTTGTACGCCGCCTGCCGCGCTCAAACCGCTCCGAAGCTGGGGGAGCTGGCGCGGAAAATCAAACCAAGATTCAGGTGGGAGGACATCGTGCTGCCGCCGGATCAATTGGCCCAACTGACCGAGATCTGCAACGAGAGCCGGCATCGCCAAAGGGTGTACGGCGAGTGGGGCTTTGATGGAAAGCTCTCGCTGGGCAGGGGCCTGACCGCGCTTTTCACCGGACCGCCGGGGACGGGTAAGACCATGGCTGCGGAGGTGGTGGCCAACGGGTTGAATCTCGACCTCTACAAGATCGATCTCTCGCAAGTCGTCAGCAAATACATCGGAGAGACAGAAAAGAAGCTCCACCAGATTTTCGACGAAGCGCAGTCCAGCAACTCGATTCTGTTCTTCGACGAAGCGGACGCATTGTTCGGCAAGCGATCGGAAGTCAAAGACGCGCACGACCGCTATGCGAATATCGAAGTCGGCTACCTCCTTCAAAAGATGGAGGAGTACGACGGCATCGCGATCCTTGCCACAAATCTGCAGCAGAACATGGATGACGCGTTTACACGGCGAATGCGATTCATCGTCGAGTTCCCGTTCCCGGACGAGCACCACCGCAAGCTCATTTGGCAAGTAACATTCCCGACAGAAGCTCCACTTGGCGACGACGTTGATCTTGGCTGGCTTGCTCGCGGAATACGGCTTCCGGGCGGAAACATCAAGAACATAGCCCTCGCGGCGGCATTCTTTGCGGCCGGCGACGGCGGAGTGATTCGGATGTCCCATCTGATCAAGGGTGGGCGGAGAGAGTTTCAGAAGATCGGACGGAAATGGAGCGAGGAGCAGGCGCCCCAGAGTGTATCAACGCAAGGCGGAAGTCGGGTTTAGAGTTCAGAGTTCAAGGTTCAGAGTTCAAGGTTCAAGGTTCAAGGTTTAGAGTTCAGAGTTCAAGGTTCAGAGTTCAGGCTTCAAGGTTCAGAGTTCAGGCTTCAGCCTGCTCTGCCGCCGCGCAATTGACGAATTGTGGGCAGCCTAAAGGCCAAACTCTGAACTCTGAACCTTGAACTCTGAACCCTTAGACGAGTTGGCTTGACTATGATTGATGACGTGAGCAGGACATTGAGATCAATCCTCGACGATCGCGCAATCGAGACGACCTGCAAAGAGCTTTTCGATGCGGCAGTGAGGTTCGACCGCCCGACCGAACAGTTCAAGCCCGGAGCGTCAACCGTCAACCTGTTCCTCTACGATGTTCGCGAGAACACCGACATGCGAAACAATCAGCCGCTGATCGAGCGTCGTAACGGAAAAGCCATAACCAGACGCCCACCGCTTCGCGTAAGCTGCTCATACCTGGTTACCGCGTGGCCGCAGAGCGAGAAGGAAGACTCGCCGCTGGAGGAGCAACTGCTGTTGAGCCAGACGATTCAGGTCTTGTCGTCCTACCCGACGATTCCAATCAAGTTTTTTCCGAACGACAGTCCGCTCCGGAACCAGGACCCGCCGCTGCCGATGATGATTACGCAGATGGAGGGGGTTAAGGACCCGGCCGATTTCTGGTCCGCAATAGGAGGAAAGTTACGCCCCTCATTCGTGGTGACGATTACGATCTCGCTTCCGATCTACGAGCCGCAGGAACCGCGGGCGGAGCCGTTGGTCACCGGGCGGTCATTCGACATTGGAGCGAGGACCTCGGCTGATGAGAAAGGCATTACACCCGGGACCCTAAGCTCAACGGAAATCAAAAACCTGTTCAAGTTATTTGGAACCGTCACCGGCCCGGATGGAACGCCGGTCAAAGATGCGGTCGTGACCATCGAAGGGCTCGACATGCGAGCGACCACCGATGTAGACGGAAGCTACGCGCTCGGTCTGGTTTCCAAAGGGAAACACACATTGCGCGTGAGGCCGGGATGGAAAGGATCAAAACTGAAGTCGAAAGATGTGATCGTCGATGTCTCGGCAAGCGCCGAGTCCTTTGACGTACGGCTGGAAGAGTAATCAAACTTCCGGCGGTGTCTTAATTTGGAGGTAGCACAGGCTTCGGCCTGTTCCAGATAATAGTGCGATTTGGGAATCTTACAGGCTGAAGCCTGTGCTACTTTTCCAAATTAAGACACCGCTAAACTTCCCTAACGGGGCTTCCCTATCGAGGGAAAGGAGGAACGCGTATGCCACAGTATCTATCACCAGGAGTCTATGTCGAGGAGGTGCCTTCCGCGGCTCGGCCCATAGCGGGAGTCGGAACGAGCACCGCGGGTTTTATCGGAGTGGTCAAAAGAGCGTCCACCGAAACAAGCAGCAGCGGAGGCAGCAGCAACAATCCGCCTCCTCCTCCGAAAGGGACTTCAACAAAGAAAGCCGCCACTGCCACTGAGGCAGCGGAGACTCCGGTAGCTCCACCGCCGGCGGCGGATACCCCGGTTGTCGCAGCAGCAGATACGTCTGACAACGTAAAGATGCCTTTGAAACCGGGCAAGACCGGAAAGAAAGCGGATGGTACTACTGTCGAGCCAAATGATTATTACACGGTGGCGCCAGCCGGAGAGCCGGTGCTCATCACAAGTTGGGAGGAGTTCAAGAACAACTTTGGCGACATCCAGGCCGGGAATGCGAGGCTCGCCCAGGCGGTCTACGGCTTCTTCAATAACGGCGGCACCCGCTGCTGGGTGATAGGCGTGGCCGAAACCGATATTACGAACCCTGCGGCCGCGCTCGGGAAGTTCAAGGCGATCGATGAAATCGCGATTGTCGCCATTCCAGGCGCGACCGCCAAGGCCCAACAGGACGCGCTCCTCGATCACTGTGAAGGCACACAGGACCGTGTTGCCGTGCTTGACGGAGCGCAGAGTCCCGCTTCCTTGGGCGACCTCGGCGCTATCAGAAGCACAGGAACCGGGGCCGCGAAAAACAGCAACTATGGCGCGCTCTACTTTCCGTGGATAAAGGTGCTGGACCCGGTAAGCGGACAGAAAGTTTCACAACCGCCCAGCGGGCATATCGCGGGCATCTACGCGCGAGTGGATGCAACACGCGGCGTGCATAAGGCGCCCGCGAACGAGGTGATCCGTGGGGCGCTCGACGTCGAACGCAGGTTGAGCAAGGCTGACCAGGACGGGCTGAACCCTTCAGGCATAAACGCTATTCGCGCTTTTGACGGGACAATAAAAGTCTTTGGCGCGCGCACTCTTGGCGGCGACGCCAACACCGAATGGAAGTACATCAGCACCCGGCGCTTCTTCAACTTTCTGCGCGAGTCCATCGATAACGGGACGCAGTGGGTGGTCTTCGAGCCAAACACTCCTGCGCTGTGGCAAAGCATCACCCGCAACGTCACGGCTTTTCTGACAGGTGTATGGCGTTCGGGGGCCCTGTTTGGGAACACCGCCCAGGAAGCGTTCTACGTTAAATGTGACGCCGATACCAATTCCGCGGCGCAGCGCGATCTGGGCATGGTGGTGACTGAAGTCGGCGTTGCGATTGTCCGCCCGGCTGAGTTCGTTATTTTCCGATTGAGCCAGTGGGCCGGACCCGGCGCGTAAGAGACTGTGCGAAAGGTTCGTAGTTCGGCTTTCAAGCGGAAGTTTGCAGCTTGCATCGACGCTGAATTGCGAACTTCCGCCTGACGGCCGAACTACGAGCATGGCCTTTTTCACACAGTCTCATAATCCGTCGGGGCATCGCGCGCGAATGAATTTGTGAATATGTTAGGGACGAATTTATTCGTTCCGCGCGAATGAATTCGCGGCATTCGTATTAACGAGTTTATTCGTTCAACTTGGCTTCGATCTCGAACTCGATCGGGGGAATCGCATGGAATTCGTCGACCAGGCGCCGGGTGTCTACAAGGACGAGGTCTTTCTACAGCTCGCGTCCAGGTTGCGGACCGGTGTGCCAGGTTTCGTTGGATTTGTCTCAAAGCTCGATGAGGACCAGAGAGCCACGGAGGGCGCGGCCTTTTCAAAACCAATCGCGCTGCATCGAAAAGGCGAATTCGAGTCTAATTTCAAGGCGTTTCCGGAGGGCTATCTTGCGGATGCGGTGACAGGGTTCTTTCTCAACGAAGGTCCTCTCTGTTACGTGGTCGCGGTCGAGCTGAAGAAACCCATGGATGCGAAAGCAAGAGCAGACGCATTGAAGGCTGCCCTGGATTCGCTTGCGTCTCTGACAGACCTGGATCTGGTCGCCGTCCCGGATGCGACATTGCGGTTCTCGAACGAAGAGCAACAGGTCTACACCATTGCGATGAATCTACAGAGGGACATCCTTCAGCATTGCGCAACGAATGGCGGCCGCATGGCGATCCTCGATGCGCTGCCGGGACAGGACGCGGCGGCGGTGACTGGCCAACGCGACACCATAACGGCCGGTCTTTCGGAGCCGATCAACGGAGCGCTCTATTACCCCTGGATCAAGACCTACGAGGGCACGATGATTCCGCCATCGGGCCACATCGCGGGAGTATTTGCGCGAAGCGACGCGAGAGTCGGAGTGTTCAAAGCGCCGGCCAATGAAGAGGTGAAAGGAGCGCTCGACCTCGAAGTGGTTGTAGACAATTCGATGCAGGGTCCGCTCAACTCACAGGGCATCAACTGCGTCAGGGCATTTCCCGGCCGAGGGATTCGAGTGTGGGGGGCGCGCACGCTCAGCCACGATCCGAGCTGGCGCTACATAAACATCCGCAGGCTGTTCCTCACTCTCCAACGCTGGATTGATTTGAACATGGGATGGGCGAATTTCGAGCCCGACATGCCTCAGCTCTGGGTTCGAATCACGCGTGAGCTGAACTCATATCTCAGTGAGTTATGGAGGGCTGGAGCGCTCGCGGGACAAACCGCCGACGAGGCGTTTTACATAAAGTGCGACCGCGAAACGAATCCGCCTGACGCGCTGGAGGCGGGGCAGACGATTACCGAGATCGGCCTCGCTCCCAGCACGCCGTCCGAGTTCGTAGTGGTTCGTATTGTTCATCACACCGCTGTGGAGCCTCGCTGATTCGCGCAGGCGACCCAGCCGTAAGGACAGTCAGATAAATCTGGAAGGAGAGCTTTATGGCTACAGGAGAAAGAGTGGATCCGTATCGCGGTTTCAATTTTCTGGTGGAGATAGACGGAATAACGCAGGCGGGCTTTCAGGAAGTCGGCGGCCTCGATTCGAGCACCGACCCGATAGACTATCGAGAAGGCACTGATCCGAATCACGCGCGAAAGCTTCCGGGCCTGAACAAGTTTACAGCCATCACGCTAAAGCGCGGGATAACCGATTCGGACGAGTTGTGGAAGTGGCGAGCTACGGTTGTAGCCGGCGCCGCGGTGCGCAAGAACGGCTCGATCATCCTGCGCGACGACAAGGGCGACGAAAAGATTCGTTGGAATTTCCTGGGCGGTTGGCCCTCGAAGTGGACCGGTCCCGCTCTAAACTCCACCGGCAATTCAGTCGCCATCGAATCGCTCGAGATAACTCACGAGGAGTTAGTGAAGGCTTGATCGCGGGGATGGCTCGCAAGCGAAGACACTAAGCCTTTGCGAGCTTTGCGGTCCTTTGCGAGCTTTGCGCAAGGTATCTGTTCGATAAGAAGAGATACCGTGCGAAGAAGAGCTACCTTGCGCAAAGCTCGCAAAGGACCGCAAAGGCCGCAAAGCTAAATCGATGACTCACTAAGACCAGGAGCGTCATGCTGCAAACGGAATTCCCATTCACTTTGCCCAGGGGCTTCATCGACAGCGAGGGCAATCTTCATCGAGAAGGCGTGATGCGCCTGGCGACCGCCTTTGACGAGATCGCTCCGCTCAAGGACCCGCGCGTGCAGAGCAACCCGGCTTACCTGCTGATCATATTGCTGTCGCGCGTCGTGACCAGGCTGGGCTCCGTGGAGCCGATCAACCCAAAGACGATGGAAGCGCTATTCTCCGGAGACTTGCTGTACCTCCAGGAATTCTATCGGCGGATAAACGAGTATGGCAGCGATCTGGTGAGAGTTCAGTGCCCGCATTGCGAGCAGCTATTCGAAATGGAGATGAACAGCCTGGGGGGGTCTGGCGCTACCCCATAGAGCGGCTCTATGAAGAGGTAGCGTATATCGCATACCACCTTCACTGGCCGCACGACCAGATACTCGAAATGGAGCATCTGGAGCGTCAAAAGTGGGTGGCGGAAATTGCCAGGATCAACAGGCGACTCAACGATCAGGCGAAAGAAATGTAGTCCGGCAAACTAAGGTCCGACGAACTTCAGTTTGTCGTTCGACCTGGTCGTCAAACTACGAAACCGCGACAAACTGAAGTTTGTCGGACATCTTTCAAAGGAGTTTGTCTTATGCCCGCTCTTGGAGCCAACGCCGCATTAGCGGTATTGAGCAATGCTACGGGAATTCGATTTGATCCTTACTTTGCTTTCAATTTCTTTGTGGAGATTCAGGGAATCCTCTCCGGCGGCTTTTCCGAAGTGAGCGGGCTTCAAGCCGAGACAGAGACTCAGGAATACGCTGAAGGTGGCTTAAATCACTACGTGCATCGCTTCGCCGGACGGACCCGTTACCCTGCGCTGGTCCTCAAACATGGTCTCACCCCGCTGGACGCCCTGTGGCTGTGGCACCAGCAGGTTGCCAGGGGCAATGTCATTCGGCTGAACGGGACCATTTATCTGCTCAACGAAATGCGCCTCCCGGTAGTCTGGTGGAATTTCAAGAATGCCTTTCCAACCAAGTGGGTCGGGCCGGATCTGCGCGCCGGGTCAAACGATATCGCTTTCGAAAGCATCGAGCTCGCGCACGAAGGTTTGAGCCGCCCCGCGCTGGCAAGCATCGCAGGCGTTGGACTCAAAGCAGCGGGGTTCTTCTGATCGTCGAGTTATGAGCGACACACCAAACCATTTGAGCGTGGACGAGAGCGACTCCTTTGAGTCCGCTCTCAGCGAGCGACTGCGGAGGCGGGCCACCGAGCCGCTTGGGATGATCGACGTGCGCTGGGCGGAGGAGAAGTACCTTCGCATCGTTCGCTGGCTCGGCAGGTGTACCGCGCTCCTCGATCATCTGAGCAGACGCTACGGAGTTGAAGACGCCGGTGCGTATGGTGAACGTCCTTTCGCCATCCACCGGCGAGGCGCGCAGTTGAACATCTCGAATACAATTCAAACTTTCCTATCCGCTGGTTTGTCACCTGACTCATTGCCCGGAGCTGAGGCTCGGTCTAATACGTCACAATCGTCGCAGCGGGAGTCGCAGCAGCAAATCCAGCAGGAAACCTGGAAAGATCGTCGGCCTTCCGGTCTCGCAGATCTTCTCGCTGAGCGATCCACCAACCCGATAGTCAAGCCTTCCTCTTCATCTGAAGGTACGTTTCGAATAAGCCGGCGACCGCCGCCCAGGTTGCTTGAATCCGATGCTCCTCAGATTTCACGGCCGGCCTCCACGCCAATGAAAGACGCCAAAGGAGACTGGGTTAGCACGCGTTCCGAGCAAGTCACCCAACAGATGCCTTTCAGAAATATGGTCAACGAAGAGGGGACGGCAAATGTAACGAGCGCCACAAGCGCCCGGGCGCTTGATGGCCCGCCTGTTACGCCAGTCACCGCTAATGAGCGCGGCGGGCCGACCTCATCAGACGCGGAATCATCAGACGCGGAATCATCAGGCGCGACCTCGTCAGGCGCGACCTCATCAATTGTCCAACGCGAGACGCCTGGCGGATCCAGAGCGCAAGAGCGGCCCGCGGGTGACGCAGTGAAAAATCAGCGAGAGGATGCTAGTGCTTCGTCGAAGTTGCGTTCGCTTCCACTGGTCACGCCGACCATCGCGCGGCCACAGACCGAGCGGGTTTCATCTGAAGGTACGTTTCGAATGAGCCGGCTGCCGCCGCCCAGGTTGCCTGAATCCGATGCTCCCCAGATTTCACGACCGGCCGCGACACCAGGTTCGCTTCCACTGGTCACGCCAACCATCGTGCGGCCACGGACTGAGCGGGTTCCATCGCCAGAACCAGGCGCGAGGCCGCGAATGCGCTTCGATGACGCGATAGCGCAAGACGGCAGCCGCTCCCAAGCTTCGAGCGCTTCGAGCATTCGGAGCCGGACCGAGGCGTTCGAGATTCGCGATGAATCGTCTAATGCCGAAAAGCCGGAGTTGGTTTTGCGACAAGGCGATCGCGAGACTGACGTTGCATCGCCGGCGCCGTCGCTCCCCGGCAGCGTGAAAACGCCGCGTGGTGTTTCGCGAGCGGCCGTAGCATCCGAAATTCCCGGCGAATCAGTTACTACAGCCAGGTCGGACCTCGTCTTGCGCGAACACGAGGCTGCCTCACGAGCAAATGGTTCAGGGACACAAGAGACTCCGCCGTTGGAGTCATCGAAAGGCGCCATATCAAGTCCAGTTGAATTCGTTCCGTCCGCGAAACGAGACGCGCAAACAGATTCGCCGTCGAGCTATCAGGCGCAGGGCCGTGAGCTTCAGGTCGAGGATATCAGTCCGCGAGTGATTCGCAGCATTTCCGAGCGAGTCATGCGCGCCATCACGCTTGACCTCAAGCTCGAGCGCGAAAGAAGAGGTGTCACGAAATGGCGCTAGAGAAACTGAGGATCGTTCCGCAGGATCGAAATCTGAGCGAAGTAGTTGCGTTGTTCAATCCAACCTCTTACTCGATCAGCAAGAGTAATGAATACCAATCGCATCGGCGCAAAGAGTTGAACGCGCCGCTTCTGAGTTTCGTCGGGGGCGGAAGCCGCACTCTCAACCTGCAACTGTTTTTCGACGTGACCGAATCTTCGTCCAGCGCGCGAGGCATCGGCATTTTTGGCGGCGGCGGGCGCCCTGGAGCAAGCCGTGATGTTCGCGAACAAACCAACAAGCTCGTCGACCTGACGCGGATCAGCCGCAACAGCATGCGTCCTCCGGTTTGTCGCATCTTCTGGGGCAGCAGCCGATTTGCCAACTCCGATTTTCCTTTTACCGGCGTAGTCAGCAGCTTGCAGCAGGAGTTCACGTTCTTCGACAGCAGCGGCACGCCGCTTCGCGCTAATGTGACCGTCTCGTTCACGGAGTTCCTGGGCTGGGGCAAAGACTCCGAAAAAGATCTGCGTGAGACGGACCCCGACTTTACAACGCGAGTGGTCAGGCGAGGAGATAGCCTGGATAGTATCGCAGCCGACGTGTACGGCGATCCGGGCGGGTGGCGCGCAATCGCTGAAGCCAACAACATCGATGATCCCCGCAGTCTGGAAGTAGGCAGGTCGTTGAGAATACCAGAAGTCGAGTGAGGCAACTCGTGTATCCATACGCCGGAAAAAAAGAAGCGAAAAGCGAATCGGACCTCGCTATCTGTGAAATGGTCTTCGGCGGGCAGAAGCTCGACCGCTCGCTCCTGACGCTCGGATCATCTGTTTCGGTTGATCTGGCGGTGGGCAAGCCTGGCATGTTCATGCTCGGGATGGGGGGCTACGGGAAGAATCAGGATTTCAAGTGGATGGAAGATAAAACGTTCGCGCCGGGAAAGACCGTCGAAGTAAAAATGGGCTACGGAAATCATCTGGCTCCGGTGTTCTTTGGGGAGACAGTCGGAATCGACGCCTCATTTTCTCCCTCCGAGCCGCCGCGGATGACTCTGCGCGCTTATGATCTCCTGCACCGATTGAGCAGAGGCGCAAAGCGAAGAGCGTTCAGCAAGGTGAAGTACAGCGACATCGCCCGGAGCATTGCAAACGACGCGGGGCTCACCCCACAGATAACCGCCAGCGCCGACACTCACGAATACGTCGAGCAAAAAGGACAGAGCGATCTGGCTTTCCTGCTGAAGCTCGCCGAAGAGATCAACTATCAGTTTCTTTTCGTGGGCAAGAGGATGGTCTTCGAGCCCGTCTCAAATAATGCCAGCGCGATTCTGCAGCTAAGCCTGGACGCAGGCCTGTTGGACTTTAACCCAAACCTGTCGCTGGCCCGGCAGGTGAGCGGCGTGATCGTTCGAGGTTGGGATGCCGAGAAGAGCGCAGAATTGAAAGGCACCGCAAGGGCCGGCGATGAAGCCTCGGCTATGGGCGGAGCAAAGAGCGCTTCGAAGTTGCTCGCATCGACGTTCGGCTCATCCGACGCGATCACAACCATAAGCGATCACCCGGTTATGACGCAGAGTGAGGCGGACGGCCTAGCCCAGGCCAGGCTAAATGAAATGTCCCTTGATCTGATTGAAGCCACCGGGACGTCAATTGGCTGCGCCGAGCTGTTGCCCGGCAAAGTCATCGAGATTACCGGAGTGAGCACGTGGTTCAGCGGGCGATATTATGTGACCGGCGCCACACATCGCTACGACTATGAGAGCGGTTATACGACGAGCTTCAATGCGAGGAGAAATGCCTTATGAGCATGAGCAGCGCGCTGCTCGATACGCTTGGCGAGCGCGATCAATCAAACAGGATTTATGGCGTGGTGGTCGCGCTCGTGACGAACACGGACGACCCGGCGAAGATAGGCCGCGTCAAGCTCAAGTATCCGTGGCTCGGCGAAGATGCCGAAGGCTACTGGGCTCGCGTCGCGTCGCCGATGACCGGCAAGGAGATGGGCTTTTATTTCATGCCGGACGTCGATTCCGAAGTGCTTGTCGCGTTCGAGCAGGGTGACGTGAGATTCCCTTATGTCATCGGCTCGCTGTGGAACGGCAAGGACAAGCCGCCTCTGGCAAGTGCCAACGGCAAGAATGATATTCGCCTCATCAAGTCGCGAAGCGGTCACACCGTTCGTCTGGTCGACGAGGACGGCAAAGAAAAAATCGAGATCATCGACAAAACCGGTAAGAACAGCATCTCGATTGATACCGCCAAGAATTCCATCACCATCACCTCGGCGAAGGATGTGACGATCTCGGCGCCGGATGGCGCGATCAAGCTCGAGGCGCAGAACATTCAGCTCAAGTCATCCGCCGAAACAAAGATAGAATCCGGAGCCGGAATGGATGTGAAGGCTTCGGGGGCGATGAACGTGAAAGGGGCAACCGTGAATATCAACTGAACTACCGTGTCCGACAAGCTGGGTAGTGGTGCATTAGTGCGTTGCCGGCAAGCTGTCCTCGGCGTCCTCTGCGTCCTCAGCGGTTTATCCTGGCTCGGTGCTGGGGAATCAACCGCAGAGGACGCTGAGGACGCCGAGGAACACCAGAAGTTGCGAGCAACACACTATGCCCCCACTGCAACAAGCTGACAGCTTGTCGGACACTACCTGGAAAAGGAGAGTGTGCCTTTTAGTTATGGGACAACCCGCTGCCAAACAAGGTGACAAAGTCGTCGCCGTCGACACACACATCGTGATGGTTCAGGCAGGCCCGAGCCAGGTTCCAACTCCGCTGCCGCATCCGTTTATGGGTCTGCTCGACGGCGGACTCAGCAGCGATGTGAAAATCATGGGCCTTCCGGCGGCCGTCCTTGGAAGCACGGCCAGCAATACGCCGTCTCACATCCCGATGGCGCCGGGTCTTTCTTTTCAGAAGCCGCCCTCTAACAAGGCGACGATTCAGATCGGAAGCCCTACCGTGCTGATCAACGGCAAGCAGGCCGCGCGAAATGGCGACACCGCTACGACGTGCAACGACCCGGCTGACTTGCCTGCCGGAAAGGTCATCGCGATAGGCACAGTCTTTATCGGGTAACGAACGCTATGTCCAAACCGTTTCTTGGAGTCGGATGGTCTTTCCCGCTTGACGTTGTCGCGGTGGGCGAGCGCGACAACGCGAAACCGGGCGAGTTACGCGTCGCCGAATACGAAGAGAGCGTTCGCCAGTCGATCTGGTTGATCCTGGGAACGTCAAAAGGCGAGCGCGTTATGCGCCCGGATTTCGGCTGCGGAATTTACGATCTCGTCTTCGAAACCAACTCGGCCTCGTCAGCCGGGCGGATCGAGGAGGAAGTGAGAAATGCACTGCTCTTCTTTGAGCCGCGGATTGACGTGCTCGAAGTCCGTGTCGAGAACGGCGCAGACGGTGAGGTACTGATGATCAACATCGATTACCAGGTCCGCGCGACCGACAATATGTTCAACCTCGTCTATCCATTCTACCTGGAAAGGGGCTCGGTTTAGTGAAGCAGCGCACTCCAAAAATAGACCCGCGCACCGCGCCTGACTTCTCCAGGCAGGTAGTGGAAATGTTGAAGCAGAAGAAATGGCCCGGGTCAAATGACGCGACCCCGACGGCGTTTCAGCCGGCGGCGGGCACGAGCGGC
Source organism: Blastocatellia bacterium (assembly GCA_035607285.1). GTDB lineage: Bacteria > Acidobacteriota > Blastocatellia > UBA7656 > UBA7656 > Onstottus_A. Next base: position 31,636 of record DATNBZ010000103.1, read on the forward strand.
GCTTTGATCAGCATCTTTGCCCGGTTTGCGGAACTGATTACAGACCGGCTCAATCGCGTTCCCGAGAAAAACTTCCTGGCATTTTTGGACTTGTTGGGAGCCTCACTGATGCCTCCGAGATCCGCGCGCGTGCCGCTAACCTTTTCCCTTGCCGAATCCGCGACGGGTGGCGCGGTAGTTCGCGAGGGTACGCAGGTGGCCGCCATAGCGATGAAGGGCGAGAAGGAACCCGCGGTATTTGAAACAGAGCGCGAGCTTGTTATTTCGCCGGCGAACCTGGCGGCCTGCTTCACTCGCGATCCCAACGGCGACCGCTACGCGAATCATAGCCTGTTGCTTCCTCAATCCGGCGAAAGCGGAACCGGGCAGAAGGTGTTTCAAGCCGCCGATCCGATCGAACACATTCTCTACTTCTCGCACGACGGCATCTTCGGTCATCCGGGCGGCAGACAACTCCTCAAAATCAAGTTCGCAGTACCCGGACAAGAGAGTATTAACGTCGCTTGGGACGGCTGGGATGAGGGAGGTCAAAAGTGGGTAGAAAAAAAGCGGACGCCGATAACCAACAACGCTGACATCGATCTTAAGGAGATTACTCCGTCGCCGGCAATGGTCATCGGCGGCGCGCAGAAGCGCTGGCTGCGCTGCCGGCTGATCGACCCGATCAGCCGTGACAAGAAACCGCCCGTCGTAAGCGCGATTACTTTTGACGCGACATTCAAGCGCGAAGACAAGGCAATCGAGAACGCTTTCACGAACAGTTTTCCGGTTGATGTGAACCGGGCCTTTTACCCTTTCACCGAAAGCCCTACGCCCGGCGATGCACTCTACCTGAAGCTTGATGAAGACTTTGCCGAGGCTGACTGCAACGTCACCCTGGTCTTGACGTTGAGCCTCGAAGGACAAAAGCCGCCCGACGGTAAACCGCCAAACGCAAAGGTAAACTGGGAGTTCTGGAATGGCTCCGGATGGACAGCGATTGCGGGCCTTGCGGATAACACGAGCAATTTAACGAGCTCTAACTCGGTTACATTTCCCTTCCCCGCAAACGCCGTCACCAACAGCGTCAACGGAGTCGCCGGATACTGGGTGCGCGCGCGCCTGGAGACTGCGACCAGTTATGGGCCGGGAGCAGAGCTAAAAGTTGAGAAAACGGCGGACGATAAGTATTCCTACAAATCAATCGCTGCCGCGGCTCCGCGGATCGCGTCGACAAAGATCAGCTACGTGACCACTCTGACCGCCAAGCCGGCGGAGGCCGTTGTTGCATATAACGACTTCGCTTACGAAAGGATCGGCGAAGGGCCTTTCACTCCGTTCAGATCATTGCAATCGACGTGGAGAGGGGCGTGGAGCGCAACGTCCGCCTATGTTATCGATGATGCCGTCAGCAAGGATGGCTCGTCATGGATTGCAAATGTAGCCAACAAGAACGTCGCTCCTGTTGAAGGGAACACCTGGTCGCAATTGAAATTGGAAGCTGCGTGGAACTCGACGGCCAGTTATCTCGCGGGCGATGTTGTCAGCAACAATGGTTTGTCGTGGATCGCAAAGAGAGCCAACAAGAACGTCGCTCCCGTCAAAGGTGACGACTGGGCGCTTGCAAACAGGCCCGCGGTTTATCTGGGGTTCGAGGCGCCATCGGGAATGAATGCTTTTCCAAACAGCAGCATAAGCCTTTACGTCTCGGCAATCGGCGAGAAGGAATCGGACGATCCCGCTGAGGTCGAATGGCAATACTCGACTGGGCCGGGCGAGGCGGGATGGACCAGTCTCGCATCTCTCGACTCGACGGCTGATTTCACCCGGCCGGGGCTGCTGGCGATTCTGCCTCCGGGAGACTTCGTGCGGCGGTCTGAGTTCGGCTTGCCGCTCTACTGGGTGCGCGCGGTTCTCAGAAGCGGAAAGTACACCAGCGATCCGCAGATCTCGGCGCTGCTGCTCAACACGGTCATGGCGAGGCACGCAACTCGAATCGAAAAGGAGGTCCTGGGCTCGAGCGATGGCAGCAAGAATCAGATATTCCGAACTGCGCTCTCGCCCGTGCTCGAAGGACAGCGGCTTGATGTGCGCGAGCTCGAAGCGCCCTCCGCGACCGAGCAGGATGCAATCAAGAAGAATTCCGGCGAGGATGCAATCTCAGTCCTGGTAGATGAAGCGGGCCGGCCGGTTGAAATCTGGGTGCGGTGGGCAGAGGCGCCCGACTTTTACGGCTCAGGACCGCGCGACCGTCATTATGTGCTGGATCACCTGGCAGGCAGAATTCAATTCGGCGACGGCAAAAGGGGGATGATTCCTCCGACGGCCAGCGGCAACATACGAATGGTGAGCTATAAAACGGGCGGTGGCGTTCAAGGCAATAAGCCTGCGGGCTCGATCTCGGAGCTTCGAACCACCGTGCCGTATGTCCAGGGCGTCACCAACCATATTGCGGCCTCAGGTGGAGCCGAAGCGGAGAGCTATGAATCGCTCATTGACCGAATGCCCCGCACGATTCGGCACAGCGGCCGCGCAGTGACCTATGAAGACTACGAAGACCTGGCGATGCTGGCCTCTCCGGAAGTAGCACGCGCGCGCTGCATTCGCTTCTATGACGAGAAAGACGTGGGCAAGGTCGCTCTCCTGGTCGTGCCGCGTTCGGCGGACGCCAAACCGATTCCGAGCCTGGAGATGAAGAAGAGAGTGCAGGAATTTATCGAACAGCGGAACCCACCGCTGGTTCAACTCACGGTGGAGCAGCCTGAATACGTGGAGGTCAGCGTCATAGTTGATATTGCGCCAATGTCTTTGGAGGCCGCCGACGGGTTGAAACAGGATGTGCCGGAAAGGATCTCCAGGTTCCTGCATCCTCTTGTCGGTGGAT
>DATNBZ010000110.1:0-9470 GCA_035607285.1 Blastocatellia bacterium
GACAGAGGTGTAGGAATTGGGAAGTGGGAAGTGGGAATTGGGAATTGGGAATTGGGAATGCGGAATTGGGAATAGGGAATTGCAAATTGCAAAATGAAAATTGCAAATTGCAAAATGAAAATTGCAAATTGCAAAATGAAAATTGCAAATTGCAAAATGAAAATCGCGACATTTTCCTCAAATCAACTCGAAGTCAATTTGCAATTTGCAATTTTCATTTTGCAATTTGCAATTCTCATTTTGCAATTCCGGGTACTGGAGCCAGCCCCTACGTTTCCTTCGGAGCGAAGTATCCTCTACGAAATCGTACCGTCAAGTCGGTATGATTCTTCACCTTCACCTGAATCGTTCGGAATGAGCCGTCGCGCGCTCCGTTGCTTGGCGTGTAAGCGAGTATGTACTGTGAGCGCAGGTCCTCATCGATCTGTGCGTAAGCCTCGTCGAGGTCGCGTTCGTTCCTCGGGAAGAAGGCTCGCCCGCCGGTTTCCGCAGCCAGCTTCTTTAGCGTCCCCTGGTCCACACCCATCGGCCCGCCGATTCCAACCGAGTAGACGATGATCTCGCTGCGCCACGTGCGCTCGATAGCATCGCGCAGCTTGATGCTGCTGGAGGTGTCCTCACCGTCGGTGACCAGGATGATCACACGGCGGCCTGCTTCTCTCCTAAGCAAGTCTGACGACACCGAGTAGACCGAATCGTACAAAGCGGTCGAGCCAACGCCGGAGTTATTAATCGGTGGTGTCCCGCCCCGCCGCATGCTCACCGACTCAGCCGGAATTCGAACGCCGTCCAGCGCGCGCAAAAGCTTGTCGATATCAGAGGTGAGGTTCTGCTCGAGTACGGACTCGTGTTCGAAGGTTACTATCGCCGCGAGATCCTTCTTGGGGCGAAGCACTTTGCGGAAAAAGGTCTTGCCCGCCGATATCTCCTCGCCCAGCGTATATTGCTGGCTCCCGGAGATATCGATGAGCATAGCGATGGTGATGGGCAGATCGGTTTGGCGCTCGAAGGAAAACAGTTGCTGCGGTTTGTTGTCTTCGAGAATCTCGATGTCGTCTTTAGCGAGATCGTTTATGTAGCGGTTCTTCTTGTCGGTTACGTTGAAAGGCACGGTGACAAGCTGAGTGCCCAGCCTTACGATCTGATCGTCCTGTTTGCCCTCGTCCTCGGCGGGCTTGCCTGGTTTAGGTTTCTGCTTTTCGGTCTGAGCAACGCTCAGAGTCAAAGGAGCCAGGGTCAGAGTTGCTGCGATTGCTGCGATAAAAAATACTTTTACTAACTTCATTTCTTGACGTCTTCCGTAGCCGCGTAATAACCGCGGCGGTGAATTATGCGCGCATCGGGCCGCGCGTTGACTCGCACTTCTACGCGCCTGAAGCGCCCGTCGTGCGTCGAGTTCGAAGGCGAATAGGCAACCAGATACTGGCTGCGCATTTCGGCTTCTATTTGATGGAAATCGTTTATCAGGTCATCCGAGCTTCGCGGGAAGTAAGCTCTTCCGCCGGTCTCGTCGCCCAGCCGCCTCAGCACGTCTTCGCGAACGCCTTCGAACCGAAAGCGATCGCCGATCCCTATTGAATAAATTATGACGCCTGCTCGCCATGCGCGATCGATTGCCTCGTCGAGCTTGCGGCTGCTGGCGTTATCTACGCCGTCGGTCAGCAGAATGATTGCGCGCCGGGTTATCTGTTCGTCCGCGGACGTTCTTCGCAGCTCGTCCCGAGCAAGCACTTCGTCCGCGGTAACGAAAATCGCATCGTAAAGAGCGGTGGCCTGGTGGCGCGAGCTTGTCGGGCCGAACCGTCGCGAGAACTGGATTTGGTCAAACGCCCGGTTCAGGGCGTCGGCTCGCGACGACAGGCCCTGGACCAGCTCGACATCATCCTGAAAGGTCAGTATCGCAGCCGAGTCCCTGTTCGGCCGTATGATCGAACGAAGAAACTCGCCCGCCGCGATTTTTTCCTGCGGGAAGGTGTATTCCTGGCTGCCGGAGAGGTCCATCAGAATGGCGATGTTTATTGGTAGAGTCGTTTCGCGTTTGAATGTGAATATCTGCTGAGGCCGTCCGTCCTCGAGCACGGTGATCTCGTCCTGTCGAATATCGCTGACGACGCGATTGTTTCGATCGACTGCGGTGAACAGAACGTTGACCAGATCGGTGCCAAGCTTCAGAGCGTCGTCGCCGGAGGCGATGTCATCGTCTCTGTTTGCGTCTTGTTGCTTATCCGGTTTGGACTGCTGCGCGGGAGGCTGCTGCCCCGGCTTCGGCCGCTGCGCAAGTCCGGTGCAAGTCATAACGGAAAGGACGATCAATGCGATGACGGCTTTCATTGTGATCTCCCAGTTCGAAATTCGAAATTCGAATTTCGAATTTCGAATTTCAAAATTCAATACACATATCCCTGCTTGTGATACGGATGCCCTTCGGACGCCACCAGCTTTACCTTGATCTCGCGCCGCTTGGCGGTCTTTGCCTGATTAGTCGGCGTGTAGAACAAGACGTATTCCTGTCGCAAGTCCAGCGCAACCTGTGTGAAGGCGCGGAACAATTCGGCTTTTTCGGAAGGAAGAAATATCTGGCCGCCGGTTTCCTCGCAGAGTTTCCTGAGGTCCTTGTCGTCCGCGTTCTCGATCAGACCGGAGGAAGCGCCTTTAAAATTCTTCGTGCTTATTCCAAAGATGGTCACATCGTAGCGTTGCGCCATTTCGATCGCGTCGCGCAGCGTTCGTTCACTGGCGGTGTCTTCGCCGTCGGAAAGAATGACTATGATCCGACGCGCATCGGAAGCCTGGAGGTTTGCCATCTTTTCTTCGATGACTCGATAGACGCCGTCATAGAGCTTTGTGTAGCCGCCCGCCTTGAGCGCTCTGAGCGAGCGGATGAGTATTTCCTGGTTGTCCGTAAAATCCTGATGCAGCTCGACTGCGGAATCAAACGATGCAAGCAGTATCTGGTCCTTCTTGCGGTGCGTGGTAACCGTAGCGATAAAGTCCTCACCGGCATCTTTCTCGAACGGCATCTTGAGCTTTACGCTGTTGCTGGTGTCGACCAGCAGGCCTATGTTGAGCGGCAGTTGACTTGGCGAAATGAATTTCTCGATTTTTTGACGCTTGCCGTCTTCGTATACCTCGAAGTTGTTTTGGGTCAACCCGCCCACGAACTTCTTGCTTTGCTTTACGGAAATCGGGAGTCTGACTTCAAGCACGCCGAGTTTTTGGGGCTTATCGTCGCTTTGCGCGGGTTTAGTTTGGGCCGGGTTGGACACGGGTTTTTGAGCGAACACACCGGCACCAGCGAGCAGAGAAAGAGTTACAACCAGGGATGAAAGCGATGATGATCGAGACATCTGCTTCGGGGAACCTCCGAGGGGTCTGATGCACGGGATCTGGATTAGCGATGCTAGCCGAAGAAAAATTATAAAGGACAAGCGGTGAGGTCACAACTCACGATGTCGAGACGCGGTGTCCTGTTTGATTTGGAGTGCGGCGGCAAGGTACTCCGCGACGCCGCTTTGTCTGGTCATTGAATCGATCGAGAAGCGAAAGCGGCGTCGCGGAGTACCTTGCCGCCGCACTCCAAATCAAACAAAGTTTTATGTGAGCTTCACCTGATCGAGTCCCTTCGGCGTCAGGTACAACCATTCGAGCCGGCTCTTTAGATATTGGAATGCGTCGTTGACGGAATCGGTCTTGTGGAAGATGTCGAGATCATCGGGACTCACCACGCCCCATCTTACAAGCGCGTCGAAGTCGATGATGTCATCCCAAAACTCTTTGCCGAATAAGACCACCGGCATCTGCTTGTGCGGCTTCTTTGTTTGAATCAGGGTGAGCACTTCGAACAATTCATCCATCGTCCCAAAGCCGCCGGGAAAGACTACCAGCGCCTTCGCCGGATAGACGAACCAGAACTTGCGCATGAAAAAATAATGAAAGTTGAAGATCAATTCGCGAGAAACGTATTTGTTTACATCTTGCTCATGCGGCAACTCGATGTTTAATCCAATCGTCTGGCCGCGTGCGATCGAAGCCCCGCGATTTGCCGCCTCCATCATTCCATTCGATCCACCCGAACACACGATGAAGTGATGATGCCCGGTCAGGCTCTTTGACCATTCGGTCACTCGGCGGGCAAGCTCCATCGCATCGTTGTAGTAGCGCGCTAGTTTCGTAGCCTGCTCCGCGCGCGCAAGTCTCGCCTCAAGGTCGGCGCTGACTTCGCCCGCTTCGGCGGCTTGCTTTATCTCATCTTCAATCGAGACCAGTTGCGCCGCCGCCACTTCCGGCGCCATCGATCGCGCCGAGCCGAAGAAGACTATCGTGTCGCGCACCCGGTGCCGCCGAAGCCGCATCGCCGGCTCGATGTACTCGGCGAGAATTCTAATGACCCTGGCTTCCGTGCCCTTCAGGAATTCGGGGTTTAGATATGGGAGCGGCGGAACCTTGGATTGATCGGACTCAGACATTTTTATTCGAAAAGCGCGGACAGATATCGCATTCGCAAGTTAGATTACACGCTGACTTTTGAGATTTCGTGCACCAGTCCCCAGGCGAGCCACAGCCCGAACAGCACGCTGAACAATCCGGCGAGAAGCCGTATGCCTCCGTTCAAGATCGAAAAGCGCCTGGCGGTCAGCGCAAACGGAAGACCGATCATCGCGCTCATCAAAAGCATTCCGCCGATGGACCCGATGCCAAACACCGCTATCCAGATCAGACCAAGACCGATCGAAGGGATTGTCGCGACTACCGCAAGCGTGATCGCCGCGCTGCCCGCCACCCCATGAACCAATCCTACGAGGAAAGGCCCGCGGCCTACGCGAAACAGATGGTGCCGGTGTTTGTGTTCGTCGTGAGCATGAAGATGGATGTGCGAGTGCGGTTCGCCTTGATCGTGACGGTGAACGTGAGTGTGGACTTGCCATCCGCGTTCTTGCAGCGTGCGCCACAGGGCGTTAAGGCCCAACACCATTAGCATCAACGCGACCGGCAATTCCATCCACAAGCTTGCATGTTCCGGAATCGAAGTCCTGAGAAGAAGAATGACCAGGCTTATTGCCAATAGCGACGAAGTGTGACCGAGTCCCCAGAAGGTGCCCACTAACGAAGATCGCGCGACGCTCTTATGCTCGCTCACGATGGTCGAGACAGCTACGAGGTGATCGGGGTCCAGAGCGTGACGAAGCCCCAGTACAAATCCGAGTGTGAGCGCTGCGGTTATGCTCGCATCCATTTGAGCAGCTCCAGATAAACGCCTCGATGATAGCACATCACCTGCGAGTGCCGAACCTGTTGAGGCCGATAGCGGTGTCTTAATTTGGAGTGCGGAGGCAAGGTACTCCGCGACGCCGCTTTGGCTAGTGATTGAATCGCGATCGGGAAGGAAAGCGGCGTCGCGGAGTACCTTGCCTCCGCACTCCAAATTAAGCAGCGCCGGGCCGATCAGTTGGATGTAATTGGGAAAGGCATGAAACACAGAAGGAACACGACCGCCGACATGATCGCGAGTACGATTCTGGCCTTCCCGAGCGGCTCTTCTTCGATCACCTCGGGATGTCCGACTTTCATCAGGAAGAGCAACACAAAAGTCCAGAGCAGGTAGACCGGCGGCTGATGAACAACCAGCGAAAATGCAGCCAGCCCCGCGCATGAGAATGCCACGATGCGCGACGTCCATTTGTGAATTCGTTTGCCGAGAATCGCATACAGCACGTGGCCTCCATCGAGCTGGCCGACCGGAAAGAGGTTCAATGCGGTCACCAGCACCGTGGCCCATGCCGCCCAGTAAACAGGATTCCATTCGATCCACTTCGGCAGGCCCAGCAGTTTTGAAATCACTATGAACAGCAACGGGTCATTGAACTGAAGCCCGCCACTTGAAGCGGCGGCGGCGATGTCACTTGCGGGAGCGGCTTTGGCGAAGATCAGCCCAATGCATGCGGCGGGCAGTGCAAATGCGAAACCCGCAAGCGGCCCCGCGATTCCTATATCGAAGAGTGCGCGGCGTGACCGGATCGGTTCTTTGATCTTGATCACAGCACCAAAGGTTCCAAACGGAGTAAGCAGCGGCGGCGCTGGAATGAAAAACGGAAGCGTGGCCCGAATACCGTAATGCCGGCAGGCGAAGTAGTGTCCAAACTCGTGCGCGCCTAGAATTGTCAGCAGAGTGAAAGTAAAGACGAGGCCCTTGATCAGTGGATTGAGGTTTCCGGCCGCGGTCTCACTGAGCACTGCAAGGATCGGTCCGAACAGGGAATCCTGCGCGGGCACCGCAGCCGCTGCGCCGGTAAGAGTAGTGCAAATCGCGGTAGTGATCAGCAACACAGAGTGAAGCAGCAAGCGAGGCGCTGACAGCTCGATCTCACGTGTTCTGACTGGGGAAGTTATTGGCTGGAACTCAGTGAACAGGTACGGCTGGTCTGTGTTCTGCACACGTTCAGAATACAACTCTCGAATAGTTCGCTGTCAAATGATCTGACAATGCGAGTATCTTCGCGATCTCAGCTTCTTTGCGAGGTTTGCTTCTTTGCGAGCTTAGCGGTCCTTTGCGTCTTTGCGTTGAGAATTCTCCTCGGCGCGGAGAATTCTCCTCGGCGCGGAGAATTCTCAACGCAAAGACGCAAAGGACCGCTAAGCTCGCAGAGGAAAGTGCCGATCGCTTACAGAAGAAACCCGACGATGCGCGCGTTGTGTTGAATCTCCGCGCTTGCGAGCCAGAATAATGAGAAGAGTCCGTACAGTCCGATCACAAAAACCGCCAGCATCACTGCATAGTAAGTAACCGTCGCAAGACGCAGCCTCGCGTCTTCACGGTACTCGCCTTCTGAGCTGTTCATGGTTGCCTCCGAATCTCACTGGTCTACTACGGAAGGGCTTCGAGATTCGGATTTCAGATTCACTTCGCATCGAGGCTTCGCCACATGCGGCTCAACCAACCCTCTTGTTCCTCTTGCGACGTTAGCCGCTCAAGCTCGCCCGCATCGAGCCATACGCCGTTGCATTTATTGCATCGGTCGATCTGCACGCCCTCGTGAGAGATCCCCACAAGCGTGCCCTCGCACTTTGGACAGTTGATCGCCGACTTCCGCGCTTCCTCTTGCTGCTCATCTTCGGCTCTCTTGGCACGTTGGCGCTCGATCAGTTCTTGTTCCTTGCGGCGAAAGTATTCCTCTTCGAGTGACTTTTCTCGTTCATCCCAAATCTTTGACATGAGGGGTTCCTCGTTTATGACGCTCGTGGCGATTGTCGTTTCTTATGGCTTGAGGTTGGCTTCGGAGGATGAATGCCACTAGCAACCCAAAACCTTCGAGCGGTTCGAGCAATCTGGTTATTCATCCGCAATGCAACAACGGTGGCTCGTCCGCGAGCTGTGCGGCCGACGAGTTGGGTGCCATCGTGACTCCAGCGAAAATGACGAAGCCAACGGTCGCGCCGCGGGTTAAAGAGTTGTACTCGACGCCCGGTTTGTGGGTCAGTAGCTCGGGATTTCCCGGCCTTGAACTCATTGCAAAAAGGGCAGCTCAGGCAGAGATTCTCAAATTCGCCAGAACCTCCCAGTGCTTGCGGAATGATATGATCCACATGAAAGGCTGCCAGCGTCATTTCCTGAAGAGTCTGGCAATATTCGCATCGGTTTTTTGCAGCGTCCCTAACAAGCTTGCGTAGTCTCTGTGAGGTGCGTGGCATAGAACGGATTAGCGTTCCGCAACCTCAGCCTGCTCCGCAAGGTGTAGAACATAAGCAGCCCGAGCTTTGTCAATCAATCCCGCGCCATACGCAGCCATCAATTCGTCAAGTTGTCGGCGTTCTTTCGGACGCAGCTTGCCCTGAGCATTCTTGGCTAACAACTTGTCGAGCAATTGCTGCTGATGTGCGGAGAACCTCCGCTTTAGCCCTCTCCGCGAGGCCACTAGTAAATCTAGTGCGGCTTGTCGCTGCGCAGGCTGATCGAAAACCGCGGCTAGAAAGGAGCGCCGTTCATGAGGATCAAGCTGAGTATAGGCGACAGCCAGTTCTTCGGGAGTTAAAGTTACTTGAACGCCTGACATTTTGGCTTTTCCTCACTGCCTACTTTAACGTGTCGCGGCTCATTTGATAAGCAGCTTTGTCGTCAAATGTGTCTCTTCCGGTCCTTACTGATTCCGAGATTAGCCAGGTCCTATTTCTTCGCGACTACATCCCCCCTGAACCGTTTCACCACGGCGATGAACTCGCTCTTTTCCTTCTCACCTACCTTTTGGTTGTCGAGCGTTTCGCTCAAATGCTTCATGAACGCCTTCCATTGAGCCTCGGTGATGGCCAGGCTGCCGTGCACCTGCTTGAGCGGGCGCCCGCTATAGGCGCAAGGGCCTCCCGTCTCGTGGCAAAGAAACTCAATGGCCCGGTTCCGCTGAGCCATCAGGGCCTCCTGAGACTGACCCTGAAAGAACTTGGCCAACAGCGGATCAGCCGCCATCCGGCCTCCGACTTCGTCGAAGATCTTTCCGATTCCCTCAGACCCGCCGAGCCTTTCGTATAGAGGCTTTTTGGGATCTTTTGAATCCTTCGCGAAAGCCGAGTTCGCAGACATCATTAGGACACCAAGCAACAAACAACTAACGAATACGCGTTTCATATTTTTCCTCCATTCGGTTATCGATTGGCGACGTAGAATGCTCACGACTTAGCGGCGTAGACTGCCATTAACCACGCCGGATTTGTAAATACACCTGCGGCTATAGCGATGACAATCGCAGGGCGTTTCAAGATACCCCAGCGATGACCGAGATATCGGAACGCCAGGAATCCGATTGCCACTCCCGCAAAGACAAAATTCAGAGCGATACCAACCAAGAAACCCTTCAGTAGACCCTCTTCGCCGTGGACCCCGCTGCGATCGATGATAAATAGACCAATGAAGAGCCCGGCGACGGCCGCGACTCTGTCAGCTATTTGTGCGAGAAATGTGAACCCGATCAGGTCTCGCGCCAGGGTTCGGAATTTGATCTCCGATACCCTTGCAGCCGGTACTGCTATTACCGCCAGGTTCACCAGGTAGTTGACCAGCATCAAGCCGATTACTAAACCAACAGAAACTACCGGATGAACTCGCCATCCACCAACTCGAGTCAAAAACGGAACGAGGTCGATGCCGTCCGCACGTGCGTTTGTACTCAAAAACACAAGCATCGCAAGGCAGATTACGAGTCGATAAAGGTACGTTGCTCGCGAACCTGCGTTCGGCAATTGAGTCACGGCCGTCTGGCTGAGCAGATCGCTGCTTGTCATCCCGCGGCCTTTGAGCCTATTTCGATTACGTTAAGCTCGTTGTGTTCGCGGCGCTTGCGCAGGACCTGCTTGTCGAATTTGCCCACGCTCGTCTTCGGCACTTCGTCGATAAAAGCCCAGCGCTCCGGTACCCACCACTTCGCGACTCGCTCGGCTAGAAACGCCCGAAGCTGGTCGGCGGTTACGTCGCAGCCTTCTTTCAG
>DATNBZ010000249.1:0-3363 GCA_035607285.1 Blastocatellia bacterium
GTCCGGATGGATCGCCGGAGTGGTGCCAAGCGCCAATGCCGAAATCCTGTCCTTTATTTCCTGAAAACTTCCGAAGAAGAATAATCGATCCTTTATGATTGGACCGCCGACTGTGCCGCCGAACACATTGTAGATACGCGGAGGAGGTCCGCTCCTGCCGCTGCGCTTCTCGATATTGTCGAGAGTATCAAGGAAATTCCGATTTCGATGATACTCGAATGCGGTTCCGTGGAAGGCGTTCGTGCCCGACTTGGTCACGACGTTGACGATCGCGCCCTGATTGCGGCCGTACTCAGCCGAGAAGTTATTCGTGATGACCTGAAACTCTGCGACGATGTCCTGGTTGTCCACGAAGTAGTTCGGGCCGCCGATTGAGAGGTCGTTGTTGTCTCCGCCGTCGATCGTGAAATTATTCGATCGGGCGCGCTGTCCATTCACCGAGAACGTGGTGCCGTTGCTGTTGACGTTGCCCACGCCCGGCACGACGCCAGGAGCCAGCAAGGCCAGCGTGTCGATTCCGCCGCCCGCTATGTTCGACGGAAGCTCAGCAACCTTACGGGCCTCGAAGGTGCTCGACACCTGCACTTGTTCCTTTTGGATTAGTTCTTCACCCGTCGCCGTTACCGTTACGGTTTCGGAGGCCAACCCAGCCATCAAGGTGGCGTCTATGGTTGCGTCCTTACCGATACTCACAGTCACCTGCTGGAACTCCTGCTTCTTAAATCCCTGCTTCTGGACGGTTAGCGTGTAAGTTCCGGGCGCAAGTTGTGAGAAGTTGTAAAGACCGTCACCGTTTGACTTGGTCTTGTTCTCACTGCCGGTATTGTCATTCTTGGCCGAGACGTCGGCGCCGGCAATGACCGCACCCTTGTCGTCGGAAACTACGCCTCGAAGCGAGCCCGTCGTGGCCTGAGCCAATGCGGCGGGCGTCATAAATGGAAAGACCAAAGTCGCGAGCATCAGCACTACAGCCGCTGACGTCAACTTCTTCATTCTGCGCAGTCGCTTCATATTTCCTCCTTCACTGCTTCTAAGTCTTATTTGGTTGGACTGAAACGGCGATGATATGTGAAGGTCCTTCACTGATCACCGCGAATTGATTAAGCTGTTGATTTACCCGAGTGATGTAGAACGGAGCTTGGAGCAATATACGTGCCAGCAACTAGCGGAAAAATAAGGCTTTTGTTGGGATGAAATAGCGCGGGGAACGCTCGTGCCGACTGCGTCGTTGTTCCAAGAAAATGAATCGATCTACGAAAATTCGGAAATACCGGACGGAATCCCGGTCAGGACAATTTGGGGCGAATCCCCATTGGTCAGGTTGACTGAGGACTAGACTTGATCCGATGGCGAGGAGGCCGGATTGTCTCGCTAAGCCCGGCTTCGCTGTTCCAGGGCGGTGGCCCGCTCGAGCATTGTTTGAAACGACGGCCCTCCGTGCGAGACCGGAAGCTCGAGCTCCTTTTCCAGGTCCTCGACAGTCATATCATCCAGAAAGACATGCGAAGACTTCAGGCACGACTGTTCGGGCACGATCAGAAAGTTGCCGCGCACGCGATCGCGCGCTTTCAGAACGTCGCTTCCTGCCAACAGCCCGGCGACCGTGACCTCTTCACCAAAGAACGTATTCTCGACCCCAATAACCTTGAGCCTTGTCCCGTATCGCCTGTTTACAGCCTTCGCGAAGCTACTCAGGAAGGGTTGAAAAAGGCGTCCTGTAGCGACCGTGCCATTGAGAGAGCCATTACCAAAGGCGACGACCCTGGACAGGTCGCGCCGCAGCGTCTTTTCAGTCTCAGCGATAAACCGTCGAACCATCCCCACGCCGTCTTCAATCTGTGGATAATCTCCGTAATGCGCGCGGCCTGGCAATGAATCTCCCGCTCGAAGATAAAACTCGTCAGCAAGAAAAACGAAGTTAGTTCCAAACCGCTTGCGGAAATCGCGCTGCCACGGTCTGACTTCTTTTATCAACGCGCGCGCGAATTCATCCGTCACCGCCGTCATCCGATCTCGATAGTTGTGCAGTTTGGTGAAGACGACCGGGACAACGGCTACAGAGTGAAGACGCGGATAAAGCTCCGCCAATTCATTTATCGTTCTGCAAAGAACATCACCGTCGTTGATTGTCGGGCATAGCACGATCTGAGCGTGAAGAACGATGCCTGCATTCGCGAGGTAACGCATCTTCGCGAGCACGTCGTCCGCTCGCTTGCGTCCAAGCAAGTAACGGCGAACTTCAGGATCAGTTGCGTGAACCGACACGTATTGAGGCGACAACCGCTGGCCAACGATTCGATCAAGCTCCGCCTTAGAGATCGATGACATCGTCGTGTAGTTCCCGTGAAGGAACGACAGCCTGACGTCTTCATCTTTGAAAAAGAGAGACTCGCGCGAGCCCTTTGGATTCTGATTGCAGAAACAGAAAATGCAATCATTCACGCACTGGCGCGGTGAAAAATACTCAAAGTCGAGTCCCCAGATTTCTCCTTCGCCTACTTCGACTTCTATTTCGCGCAGCTCGCCCGTTTTCTTGATCAGTTGCAAACGCACTCGGTCTTCGCTTCCGGTGTAGAACTGAAAGTCGAGGAAATCTCGAAGCTCGCTTCCGTTCACTTTCATGATCCGGTCGCCGACCTCAATTCCGGCTTCGTCTCCAAGCGCCAACGGGTCGACTGCGGTTACGACAACGCCTTTGTCTTTGTTGAGAGAATTGATTGGATACAGGGTTTCGAATAATTCCGTGTACATAATTGATGGGAGTATAGCAGAGGGGATTCGCCGGACTTCGAGAGAGAACCGCGAAGAAACCGATCACAGCCGCTCGCGCGGGAGCGAAGCCGCAGCCTCGCTCCTGCGCGAACATCAAATTACTTCTTAGGAGATCCTCCCTTTCCTTCGGCTTGCGCGCGAGCCTCGCCTCCGTCGACAACCAGGTCACTTCCGGTGGGTACCGCGTTGTGTACATCACCGCTCGGCCCAGGCTGATCGCTGGAAACAAGAGTCTGTGGAAGAAGCTCGTTGACTCTATCTACAAACACAATCTCAAGATCGCGCAGCGCTTCTTCGGGGATGTCCTTCAAGTCCGGCTCGTTCTTCTTTGGCAAAACGACTCGTCGCATACCGGAGCGGCGAGCCGCCAGCACCTTGCCCTTTATCCCGCCAACCGGAAACACGAGCCCGCTGAGAGTGATTTCCCCCGTCATCGCCGTATCACTTCTAACGGGCCGTCCCGAACAGAGCGACGCGAGCGCCGAAACAATTGCCACCCCCGCCGAAGGCCCGTCCTTTGGAGTCGCGCCGGCCGGCACGTGTATATGCACGCCGCTGTTTCCAAACTTGTCGGCGCAATCCACTCCGAGT
>DATNBZ010000113.1:0-17674 GCA_035607285.1 Blastocatellia bacterium
CGAAGCTGCCCGAGTCATCTCCCCCGATCCTAAGCATCAGCACCCTGAGATGCCCTGGCAACAGATTGCCGGGGATGGGAGACGTTCTCGTCCATGATTATTTCGGCATTGATGCGTCAATAGTCTGGGCAGTGGGCGAGCTTGAATTGCCGGTCCTAAAGAAGCTTGTGCTCGCGATGCTTAGCGGTAAAAAAGAGAGGGAGCGCCAGGCCGACGACCTTCCTGGGTGAGAGGCTCGCCCACTAGACGGCCCCTCCCTAACCGCTAAGGAGAAACGTACGGATTAATCCCGTCGACAATATCTCTGCAACGACAGCAATTCTTTCGACTTGTATTTCTTCCGACTTGTAATTCTTACGACAGCAATTCTTCCGACTCGCAATTCGTCCGACGCGATTCGTCCAACAATTCGTCCGACTCGCAATTCGTCCGATATTCCCTGCTACCACCGTTCCGCAGCGTCGCACGAGAATTCGCGGTTGTACGTTTTCTCTCAAACCATTGAGCGGCACTTGCCCAGTGTGATAAAACCGCAACCGAGAACAGCGTTCTTACTTTGTCTTTAGCTTTCCGAGTCGCAACGTTTGATTCCGGGACCGCCAGTCCGTGCCGATTGTTATTTCGAGCGCAAACTGAGTATTTCGGGCGAGCGTCATCTTAATATCATTCGGCGAATGCTGTCAACTAGTATTTTCAGGGGAGTACCAGAATATTGGAGCGATCAAATCTCAAAGAATTCTCCAGGAGAGCCGGCATGCCGTCAGAGACGTGCAGATTGAGCGAGTATGTAAGGCGAATCATGAAGTTGAAGGGCTTGACCCAAAACGACGTCGAGCGGATGTCCGGCGGACGCATCACGGACGGCTACGTTGCGAGCATTACCACCGACAGGGCCACGAATCTTTCTGTCGAGAAGCTGGTTGCTCTGGCCGACGGCCTTGGGGTGGATATTGATGAACTCTTTCATATCGCTCGCGGGCTGCCCGAAGAAGAGCGGAAGACAAGCTATACGGCTGACGCGTTGAAGATCCTGGAGCTTGTACAAAAGGCGGTAGCCAGTCCCGACGTGACTGAGATTCTCGATGAAGCGGTGCGAATGTCACTCGAGCAAAGGCGTTTGCTGCTCAAATGTATGCAGAGGGTCGGCGCGAGCAAGTCGAATTCCCGGTCTAAGGGTAAGTAACCCGCAAATCACGAGCCTTGATTCTCCTCGGGCTGAAATCCTCGAGAAGCAGCAGTGCTTCGCATAAGAGATCGTCATACACGTCCGAGCCTGCCCCACATCTCAGCAATCTTGTCTTCGGTTGAAAGCTTCTTTAGTCTTGTTTGCCTGTCTTTGAAGGCACTTCTGCGTTCGGTCACTCGTTCTTCCACTCAAGCAAATTAACTATGGCAGCTCGTTGTTGTATAGACGCCGCAACAGGATCGCCGGTGTCTGCAATGTCTGAGCGCCGGGCGGCAACTACTGCCCATACGGCGAACGCGTGAGCTTATTCAACCTGTGCGACAATCTTCGCCGCCAGTCCTGAAACAACGGTTTTGCAGAAATGGCTCGCGCTACCCGTGTCGCAAGTTGTTGGTAGAATTCCCCATGGGTGATCCCTGTACCTAAATCAGCTAATCGCTTTAAGGAGCAAGAATCAGTGAAAACAAGATTGTTGTTGGCAGTTGTCTGCATACTCTCTCTCCCATTTGCGTTCTCACCATCAGGTGGTGACAAACTCAAGAGCCCGACGCCCTATGCCCCAGTAGCTTATGCCGGCCATACGCTTACTGGATTTTGGTGCGAATGCGGCGGAAGGGATTGCGTGTGCGATCCTGGGGAACTGCCGGGCGGCAACCGCGCCACGTCGGTTAATAATAACGAGTCTTCCGATAAAGGCCCTTCCGCAATTCGCGCTAACGCGCGATCCGGTCCTGACTTCGGAAGCGGGG
Source organism: Blastocatellia bacterium (assembly GCA_035607285.1). Classification (GTDB taxonomy): domain Bacteria; phylum Acidobacteriota; class Blastocatellia; order UBA7656; family UBA7656; genus Onstottus_A. The sequence goes on from DATNBZ010000113.1 coordinate 1,936, forward strand.
GGCTGATTTTGGCGCTCGCGCTTCTCTTGTGGGCCAGACTGCGCGCTTAAGTTCTTAGCGCCGTCTGGCTGACGCCCAGTAGATTCAACCTCACCCGCCGGAGCCCGGCGGGATAGGTGATGTTTATTTAGCTTGTTAATGGGCCCCGTCCCTCGGCGGCACATTATTAGACGTGTGCCTGGCCGCTCGCCGCCGCTCGTCGCGCAAGGCTCTGAGACCTTAACCGTTAGCCGGCAAGCCGTTCACCTTCCGAAACCGTACCCGGATATGGCCAAGGATAATTGAATTTCAGATAGCGCACGGAACAATATTCCACAGAGGACCCGTCAATATATTGACCGAACCGGATTTGGCGACTAGGCGGTTTTGAAGATTACGGTCTAACGGTGTCTCAGACGGGGCTGGCGGGATATCCTGCACGTCGACGCCGCTCGTGACGGCAGTCAGGCGGTAGCCGGGTTAATGGCTGTCACATCACCTTGCCGTCGTTGCGATAGAAGCGGCGCAGCATATCATCTACATCCTTCTTGCCGATTGCTTCAAAAACAATCGTGGGCGGGAGACCGAGACCTTCGGCGAGTCTAAGCGCCGTCTCGACATTCAATGTGCTGACGACCGACGACAGGATCTTCGACAGCAGCCCCTGATCGAATCCGGCCTGGCGACAGAAATCGACTTGCCGCATTCCTTTCGTGCGCAGCCGTTCACTCACCAGTTCGGCGAGCGGGCTGCGCCGGGCGTCTCCATTTGTGCGGGCGGCGGCTGTTCCCCTATCCGACAATTCCAAGATTGGCTTAGACATTTAGGCTCCCCTTCGCAATCATTTCCAATTCGCTTTCATCTGACTAACGCGCACCATTCGTCATGAACGTCACTAAGCTTGTCACTCCAACCATGCTCGAAATCTTTGTAATGGTCTTGAACAGGTTGCCGTGCACGACGACCGTATCCCCCGGGCGGAGGAACGCATTCTCCTCCGGGTTTGCTTTGCCTTTCAGGATCTTTTTCATGTCCGCGTTCAACACTTGAACCCGGCCGTCCTCATACTGACGAAGTATCGAAACATTAGAGCTCCCGGTGTCGAGGATCCCGCCCGCAAGCGTGATCGCGTCCAGCACGCGCAACGGTCGCGTCATCACCATCACTCCCGGTGTCTTCACGTCCCCGAGAACGCCGACCTTTGCGCTTTGAGCTTCGAGCAGCGCGAGCGTGAGCCGCGGGTCCTTGATGAACTCGGCGACAGCGTTTGTGAAATACTCCTGCAGTTGAGGCAAGGTCTTGCCGACGACCGTCACATCGCCCATTAACGGAAAGTAGATTCGTCCGACCGGCGATACTGCAACTCGCTGCACCGAATCTTCGGGATGTTTGTCGATATAAATCGCAATCACATCACCGGGGCCAAGGCGATACGAGTTGTAGAAGCTGCTATAGACGGCGTTGATCTGCGTCTGAATCGCGGCCTCTTCCGTTGGAGTCACCATCTCGCCGGGACCGAGTGCGCGCGTGTCGGTAATCGCACCTTGATTGCCTTTCTGAGCGACCGTGCGAGGGCGGCTCTCGTCCAGACTCGTGGATACGGCCTGCGACCTGGTTTGTGCTGCGACGGTAAGCCCACAACTCAACAATGTAATTACCAACAGGCTAACGATCTTCTTTGCCATTGCATTCCTCACTTCTGGTCTTTATCTTCCACCGCGGCCGAACAGAACGATCTTGATCGTCTCGAACATTATGATCGGGTCCAGCAGCAGTGATTGGTTCTTGATGTAATACAGATCATATCGAAGTTTCTCGATCGCATCGTCGATCGAGGCGCCGTACGGATACTTGATCTGCGCCCAGCCGGTTAAGCCCGGTTTGACCACGTGGCGTTGAGAATAGTACGGCACGATCGCGCTCAACTGATCGACAAACATCGGCCGCTCGGGTCGCGGGCCGACGAAGTTCATGTCGCCTCGCAGAATGTTTATGAACTGAGGCAGCTCGTCGAATCTGAGCTTGCGGATAATGCGGCCGATGCGCGTCACTCGCGGATCGTCCTCTTCCGCCCAGACCGGCCCCGATGTAGCTTCGGCGCCGACCCTCATCGAACGAAACTTGATGATCTTAAAGGTGCGTCCGTTCTTGCCGACCCGCTCCTGGACGTAAAAGATCGGCCCACGCGATTCGAGCTTTATCGCAAGCGCGGTCAACAGCATGATGGGGAGCGATAGCACCAATCCGAATGCCGCAAGCGCCGCGTTGACGACCCGGCGAACGTGATATTCGAAATCTGTAAATCGGCTGCCTCGCGAGAAGATCAGCCACGAAGGCCTGAGCATCTCGCTGTCGATTTTCCCGGTCAGCCGCTCATAGTACTGCGCGGACTCTTCGACTGCGACACGTCCGCTGAGTGACAGGCCCAACAGTTCTTCAGTTGGGAACACGCCGCGCCGATCGGCTACCGCTACGACTATGCGATCGACCTGATACTGCTCGACGAGACTGCCGATATTCTCGGTAAGCCCGATGACTGAAGGATTGATCAAGCTCTTGCCGATCAGCTCCGGCTTGTTGTCCACAAATCCGACTATGTGAAACCCGGAAGCCCGCCGTTCGAGAGTTGCGCGCGCCAGTTCTATCGCCTGGTCGCCCGACCCCAATATCAGGACTCGCTCTCGGACGCCAAATTGCGGATGGCCCGCGCTCCACGCAACGACCAATCTCCATGCCGGAATAACTCCAAGCACGATCGTGATGTCTACCAAAAACACTCCGCGCCCCAACTGCAGCGCCGGTACAACGTAGAAGAGTATCGATAACAAAACCGTCGCCACGCTGAGTGCGATAAGCATGTTGATCAGCACACGCCTGTATCTTCGAGTGGCAGGCAGGTCGTAGAGATCGAAAAGATAGAACGCCAGTTGAATGACGATCGTCAGCATCGCCAGCTTCATCCAACCTCGATGATTGAGCAGCGCTTCTGACATTTCACTTCCCAATCGGATGTAGGTAGCGCAAAGTGCTGCTGCTGCCAGCAGCCCCGTTTCGCCAATTACCAGAAATAAGCGTCTCATTACTTCTTCTCCCCAGTCGCTCCGACGAACAACTAGAACGCAAGGCCGTCGGCCGCCGGCAATCGCTTCAGGCCCGTTTCTTCGTACGGCCAAAAAGGCGTCCAACAAGCGAAGCCTTGTCGCGTGCACTTGTGCCGGCGTCCGATTCGTTCAGCACGACGCCAAGTCGACGAGCCTTCGGCACCAGCTTGCGCGCGGCGGTCACTTTGCTGTGATGAGTGCACCCCGCCCGCGCGATGATGACTGACCCGTCAAGCACTGTTGCCAAACGTTCGGTATCAGGTGAATCAAGAATTGGGGGCGAATCAACGACGATCGCATCAAACTGCGGAGCCAGCTCCGCTATCACATCTTCAAGGCGCGATGACAAAGCTTCGGGAACCTGCGCGGCAAAATCCGCGCCCGAGGTCATCATATATAGTCCGTTTGGATCCAGCCGACACATTGTGTGTTTTGGCTCACAAGACTTATCAGCCAAACTCAACCAACCGCGTTTCGGGTTTATGCCGAGGGCGCGACCGGTGTCGCCGGTCCGGGTCGCGTCAATCAACAGCACGCGACGCTTACCCGCGAGGGACTTCTGAACCAAAGGCTTCTGAGCCAAACACCAGGCGAGATTGATCGCAACGGTAGTCTTGCCTTCACCGGCCACGGCACTGGTAACCAGCAGCGTCTTAAGTTTCTGACGCTCAGCCAGGTTCAGCACTTTGACCGCAAGCGCGCGGTATCCCTCGGCAGCCGGTCTATCCTGGCCGGTAATCGCGGCGAGGTGCGGGTCCAGATTCAGGCTGTCGACATTTGACACCTCGCTCGGTTCTTCGAACGCCGCCGTTGGGGGCTGTGAGGCGGCCGACGATTCAAAGACCGGGCGAGGCGACGACGGGGCGGCCCTGCGCGGCAAAGGAGCCGAGGCCGCGACTTTCAGGGCAGATCCCGCCGATATGACTGATCTTCTTTGCAGGGTCTTTTCAACTTCGCGCGATGGAGTCTGGTCGGTCTCAAAGTCAAAGGGCTCGGTCTCGTACAAGTGGGCTTCGCGCGAGCGACCGTCGCGAACCGAGGGGGCGCCGGCCGGTCGATCGCGCTCCTCCCACCTCTCTGCTCTGACCAATGCGTTGTAGACTCGTCCCATACTGTGCAATCCCAATGCGATTCAGCTTACAAGTTTCTGGAAACGCGCACGCGCGAAAAGAACTTCAGCGAAGCGTCGGAATCATGTTCGCGGTCGGAATGGATGACGTACTTTCCGTTACCGGCAGAAACCGCGTTCATCTTCAAGGCCGGCTCGTCCGCATCGCGCCGAATGTATTGCACCTTCGACGATGAAGCGTGTCGAGTTCGGTCGTCGAGCGCGAATTCATTGCCGATGATCCCCGCCGCCACGGCCGCCGGCGCCTCGGTTGACGTCAGGTCCAGCACGTCGACGACATCCTTGACGATCTCGCCGGTGATTCGCGTGCTTCCCTCGCTGAAGCCGGTCAGCAACGCGTTGTCGCAAATGTTGTTTATGATTCTTGGTATGCCGCCGGAAAAGCGGTGTGCCAGCCTTACAGCGTCCGGCTCAAACAAGTTTTCGTCAGCGCAGCCGGCAATTCGAAGACGCCAGCGTATATACTCGCCGGTCTCATGCGGAGTCAGGGTCTTAATCGAACACTTCAAGCTCACGCGTTGTTTTAGCTGGCGCAGATCGGGCTGGCTCAACAGGTCGTGCAGTTCGGGCTGCCCGCAGAGAATCACCTGAAGGAGCTTCTCTCGATTCGTTTCGAAATTTAGCAGCAGTCTTATTTCTTCAAGAAGATGACGCGGCAACAGGTGCGCCTCATCTACTACCAGTACCGTTCGGAGCCCCTGCGAATGACGAGAGACCAGAACGTTGCCAAGCAGTCGAAGCATCGAAGCCTTCGATTGCTGTGGCCGCATTCGGAATTCACCCGCGAGGAGATCAAAGAAATCTTCGGTCGAGAGAATGGGATTGAAGATGTACGCCGCGAGGACCGAGCGATCGAGCGACTGCAGCATCGATCTGAGAATCGTTGTCTTTCCGGTTCCGACTTCCCCGGTGACCACTACGATGCCTTTGCCGTTCTCAATTCCGTACTGCAGGTTGGCGAAGACCTCGAGCAGACTGTCCGTTCGAAACAGATACTTTGGGTCGGGCGCCAGGCTGAAAGGTATGTCGCGCAGTCCGTAGAATTTCTCGTACATGAGTTTCTCTCATTTGAGTTAAATGACTAATGGACGGGTGTTTCTACTTTTTTGTTATGAGCGAAAGATGTCCGTGGCGATGAAAACCCTGGTGAGTGCAAACGTCAATGCGACTGCCGCAGCGGACCCAAGAAAGATTCGGGCGTTCTTGCGCCACAGTGCAACCCGGCGCTCGCCGGCAGTGGTCGTCTTCGGGATTGTTGCGAGCAGAGGGAGTCGAGTGTAGTACTCGACATCTCTGGCGTCCGCAAGTGAGTTGAATCGCGTGGACTCTGCAAACAGCACGAAGACGGCTCCTATGGCCAATCCCAGAACGACGGATGCTGCTAATATGAGGGGGTGATCGGGCGTGATTGGGCTTGCGGGCAGGTTCGCCGGCTGCTCCAGCTTAAGCTGAACGCTCGCGCCCGTCTCTTGGCTGGACCGCGCTTCAAGTTCCTGAATCTGAGCGGCAACCTCTTTCTGATTGCGCTTTAGAGTGAGATATTCCTGCGCCAGTTTCGATGTGCCGGTCTCACGCCTGGAGGGCGCGGACTGCGGCTCGGGGGCAGGCGATAGCGATTGACTCGATGTGCGGCGCGAGATTTCGCGGCCCGTAACTTCGAGTTCGATCTTGAGCCGATTGCTTTCAGAGGAGAGCGATGCGAGTTCGCGCGCTTCGGGTGACTGCCCAACGAGCGCTGCATCTTGCCGGCGGAGTTCCTCGATTTGGCGGTTTATTGCCTCGATCTGATCGTTAATAGCTAAGACACGAGGGTGCTTGTCCGTAAGCTCTTGGCGGTTAATGAGCGTGTCACGCTGGCCCTGCAACTCGGTTCGCTTCGTTACGAGCGCCGCATAAACGGGGTTGCCGCGGAGCGCGGAACCCTTACTCTGCTGCTCCACGATTTGCCGCTGTTCGCTTATGCGCCGCTCGACATCTGCCAGTTGCTGCTGAAACTTGTATTGCTGGTCCTTAAGCCCTTCGATGGTCATCTGTTGAGCGCGTGCAATTTCGGCAGAAGTAGAAGGCTGTGGGTTTCTGGCTGGTTGGGCAGCTGCGATCAAGGGATATTCCGTCTCGACGGCCAGCCGGGGATAATTAGCTTCAAGTTCACGGAGACGTGAGGAGATATCAGTAGCGCGCTGGTGAAGCGCCTCAAGTTCGTCGCCAGAAGTTGCCGGCGTTTTGAGACTCGTTTTGAGGCTATTGGTCACGAGCCGGCTCGCAAGCTCAGAGGTCACCTGCCGGGCGATCTCGGGGTCTGCGGCACGGTACGAAACGGCCAGACTACCGGACTGGGGCTCAGCGTCAACGCGAATTCGTTGACGTATCTGCGCGGCAGAATTCTCGGGCGACTGATCTTGTGAAGCATGTTTCGCAAGTACGGCTTCGAGAACTTCATTGGTTGTGACTTGTTGCCGGAAATCGCTGAGTCGGCTCGTCAGATCGGATTCGCCCGGTTTAGGTTTCGCAACACCGACGATTGCGGTCGACTTGTAGAGATTAGGCAGTCTGGCCAGCGACGCACCAGCGGCGGTTGCCAGAACCAGCACCGGAGTTATCAGCAGGAGCTTATGTCTAAGTCCGGCGCGGCAATAGTCGGCTAGGTTTCGTCGTCTTCGCGAACTCATTCGTTCGAGTCCCTTCCTGTTATGCCATCTGGTTACTATTGAACGATCAATCTTGTCATCAGTCTTAAAGGACGAATAGGGCTGGGTTTCCAGACCACGTAGGACTCCTTTCCGCTCGATCCGGACGGCTTTCGAGCCTTGTTGGGAATAGTTCAACTAGCCCCTACAAAAGCAACAAGAACACTCGTATTCAAAAGTGTTGACATTGTTAACCCGCTGACTTATAACCAACTCGAAGCTAGCTCTCGCCCGTCTGTTTGAGTTTCTCGATTGAACAGGCTGGAGCTTGGGAAACAGAGCGAAACGACTCCTGCTGTCCCACCTGGAATGGCGGCCTCCTCCCTGCCCCTTAACTGTAAACACTTGACAGAAACGTGAGATCGCACGGCTTGTTGCCGGTTGTCTCGCCCCGAGTGCAACGGAAAAGGAACGCTTGTATGTTAGCTCAAGGGTCTTATGCATCAGTACCTCTCGCCGCGCTGCCATCGAAAAGAGTGGATCGATTCGATTGCCTGGCCGCCGCGCTCGATGAAATCAATGAGGGCGCAGTTTTCCTGAACGGGGAGGCACAACTGATATGGCACAATCGCGCATTTGATAAGCTTTTAGTTGAGAACCGGGAAGGCCATCTGCTGGTAGTCGCGCTCATCGAGTCGGTTGCGAGTTTTTGTCAGGAGGTTTTCGACTCGTCACGACATGCAGTCGAGTCATCAGTGCGAGACGTAACGGTAGGCCGAATCGAGCACGAGGTTCATTTCACACTTATGCCGGCGGGCATGCTGGGCGAAGAAAGTTACGTTTTGTGTCTGGTGAAGCGATCTGCATCACGATGGTCCAGTTACGAAGAACATCTGAGACAGACCTGCGGTCTAACTGAAAGAGAGGCTCAAGTTGCAGTTGAATGCTTGAAAGGCAACAAGAACCTCGAGATCGCCGGCCGCTTGAGAATAAGCGTCGAAACCGTCAACAAGCATCTCGATAAGGTTTATCAAAAAGCGAACGTCCGCGGTCGAGCCGAGCTGGCTTCGCGGCTGCTTGACGCCGCTTTGTGACCGCGGATTTTGAGCGAAGAATGGTTAACGGCAGGTCCTTTTCCCGCAAACTTAGTCCATAGGTGCCACGCTCAACACCGACAATTAATCACCGAGAACCGGTCTCCAGGAAGGACCCACCTGAAATGTCCGCCGAGGCTTGCGCCTGAGCAACAACAAGTCTATCTTTGAAGGAATGCGCGTTGAAAAGTCGTCTCTCACCGTCTTTACGCCGTTGGATGACGGAACCGGTGTGCTGCTAAACGTCGATACCTTGGTCTACTACAGCCTCAATAGGACCGCAGTGACTCTGTGGAAAGAAATAGAGGCCAGGAACCCCTTTGTGCCCGACGATCTCATCCCCACACTGTGCGAACGATTCGAAGTAGATCAGCAGGCCGCTCGACGGGAAATCACCTCTTTCATCGAAAAGCTGGAAGAGTTTAGAATTCTGCGCGCTATTTGACCGGCTTAGATAGGCTCTCGGTGAGCGGGAAATACTTGGCCTGCCTCCCTGCAAAGGCTTGGAAACATCCCATACGACTGTTAAACCCTTGACTCTACGACACTTTTGGCTCGCCATCCGTTGTTACTGACAGAATCCCGCTGATACCGGCCGCCATTTATCCGCAGGCGGTGAAAGTTTTTTTGAGGCGGTTACGGATGGGCAAACCTTACAATAAAAAGGGTTAGGCGTGTCGGAGAGGTTTAGCGATGAAATCCTGAGATTTTACTTTAACTTTTTTCTTGCATCCCCTTGAGAGGTATGGTATAACCTCGCCTCGTAAACAACACCGCTTCATGTTCCTGCCATAAAGCGGTACTGTTTTTGCGGTGCGTTGGGGTACGGAACATTCAGCAAGGGGGCTACTGAATGTTCATAGGGGGCTTGTCGATTAGACGACCCGGCGCACCGCACCATCATATTCTCTCAACTCTTCCAAGTCAAGGAATTTCATAGCGCACGCTCATCCGCACCAAAGTCCAAGGCACTTTCACACGGGGATTTCTACTCGAATCAGCGAATGATTTTGTGGGCTTGTCTCTGACAACTGCTTTATTTAGAGAAGTACGCCCGACAGGACTTGAACCTGTAACCCCCAGATCCGAAGTCTGGTGCTCTATCCAATTGAGCTACGGGCGCATTGATGTAGAGACTATCGGGAAAGGGTTACTGTGTCAATTGCTGTCACGATTGCGGCCGGAAAATCCTTAGCGGCCTCAAAACGCCGTAAGGGAGCTGGCTTGATTCAGCGGACGATAGAGTTCATTGAAGTCCCGTACGCTACGCTCGAAAATCGATTGGAACGCGGCGACGTCCTCCGGATGGACGGTTAAGTTGACGCCGTTGGCAAAGGCAAGATACGTATCGAGAGTTCGGAGTTGCGGTGACACCAGGACGACATAGGTTCGTCGACGCACCTGAGGGGTGAGGGTGTTGATATATTGCATCATCGCGGCGCCACCCTGATGATCGGCATCGAACCCCGGACTGAGCACGATCACCTCTCCTCGTGACTCGTGAAGGATCTCGATAGCCTCAGGCGCAAGATCCGCGGAGAATATCTCGTACCTGGAAGTCTCCAATGAATTGCGCAAGGTTTCTCGTATTGCAGGATCGTCCTGGCAGAGCAATACACGCCGACGTGTCCACTTTGTGGTGTCCGGCGCTTGCGGCTGGGACTGCTTAAGTCCGGCCAATAGGAGATCGGCAAGCGCGCGCAGCGAGTCCGGATGCTCCGCTTCGGCGACACTTATGGGATCGAGTGTGCCGGTGAGGCCAGGGAGCTTTGGCTCTTCCTTTGGCGGTGGCATGATTGTGACCGATTGCCTGCACCGCGGGCACAAAACGTTAAACGGCTCGGTTGGCAGCCGCGTATCATCGAACGTAAGACTCATCGCACATTGCGGACAACTGGCTATCATTTCACAACCTCACCTGGGTAGTTCTGTGCAGACTTTTGATTTCCGAGAATGTGCCATTCTATCTCTCAACTGCTCGCTGCTTTCCCGCCTCTGCCGCTCGCGGTGGAATATAGTGACGTTCCTCCCGCCGACTCAACATGTCGTCAGATGTACCCAGTCCTGACAACCGCAGCAATAGATTCGAAGGGTTAGTCGCGAAGGCAAGCCCGTTCTCCTGAGTGATTGAGCCGCTACGAATCATCCGTTCGATCACCTGGTCGAAGTGCTGCATTCCTTCGAGCTCTCCGTCGTTCATCGCTTCAAGCAGGGTCTTTCCTTCGCTCTCCCCCTGTTCGATATACTCGCGCGAGCGCGGCGTCGCTTTAAGGATCTCAACTGCTGCTACTCGACCTGTCCCGTCCGCACGCGGTATCAACCGCTGCGACACTATGTAGCGGAATGCCTGGGCCAGCCGCGTCCGTATGACGTGTTCTTCGGACTTCGGATAGATACCGATTATGCGATTCACCGTCTTCGAAGCATCAGTGGTGTGGAGCGTAGACAAAACGAGGTGACCTGTCTCCGAAGCCTCCAGCGCGATCTCGGTAGTTTCCATATCACGCATCTCACCAACAAGGATGACCTTTGGCGCCTGCCGCAGCGCCGCTCGAAGCCCGAGCGCAAACGCCGGCGTGTCGGTGCCGAGCTCGCGCTGGTTTATCGTTGATTTCTTGTGCTGATGCAGAAACTCAATGGGGTCTTCGATTGTGACAATATGATAGCTGTGTTCAGTATTTATCTTGTCGATGATGGCTGCAAGCGTCGAAGTCTTGCCGGATCCGGTCGGCCCGGTGAGCAGCACTATGCCGTTCTTCAGTTCTGAAACCTCGCCCAGTTGGGGCGGCAGATCCAGGCTATCGATCGTCGGTACATTAGTCGGAATGACTCGCATCACCACCGAAATCGTACCGCGTTGCTTGAATACATTGACCCGAAACCGCACGCGGCTGGGAATCGCATATCCGATATCCGCGGAGCCTGTCTGTATGAACCGGCGAGCCGCATCGGTATTGCCCTCCATCAGCGACATCGCGATTATTTCGGTCTGATAGGAGGTGAGGTTCCGCAGCCCCTTGATTTCAACCGGCGTAAGCCTTCCGTTGATTTCGACCTGGGGCGGCCGGCCTACGGAAAAGTTCAGATCCGAGATGTTATCGGCCACCGAAAGCATCTTGTCGAGGATCGGGTGAAGTTCGAAAAAACTCATCCTTGTCTCCAGAGAGCGCGGGGTCTTTTTGGCGAACTGTGCGAGGGTCTTGGTAACTCGAGGTTTAGGGGCAATCGACTTTACGCCCGCCTGGGTGCGGTAACCTCAAGATACGATAACAAACCGGAGAGGGCAACAGTATTCTGGCTATGATTGTGTTGTTGCGCACCGGCAATACTCGAGCGCTAAACGTGAACGCTAATCACTCCCAACATGTTAGCATTGACCGCCTATGAACATTCACCCCACCGCTATTGTTAGTGCCGATGCGCGGCTTGGCGATCATGTGATTGTTGGACCGTATGTAGTTATCGAGCGGGACACACACATTGGAAACTGCGAGATTCGCGCTCACGCCGTGGTTAAGCGCTTCACGACAATTGGTGAGCATTGTACCGTTTACGAAGGTGTCGTACTGGGCGGGGAGCCTCAAGATGTCGGCTACAAGGATTGCGTCAGCTATCTCCGCATAGGCTCTAACAATCACATCCGCGAAGGCGTGACCATTCATCGCGGCACTCAACCGGAATCCGTGACGACCGTCGGCTCAGGCTGCTTCATTATGGCCAATGCACACGTTGGGCATAACTGTCACGTGGGAGACGGTGTTATTCTAGCCAACAACGTCGCTCTCGCGGGCCACGTGGATATCGGAAATCAAGCCTTCCTTTCGGGGGGAGTCGTGGTCCACCAGTTTTGTCGCGTCGGCCGTCTTGCAATGATTGGGGGAAACTCAAAAATAGTGCAGGACTGTTTGCCGTTCTTCATAACTGACGGCGTACCCGGCCGCGCTCGTGGTGTAAACAGTGTTGGTCTTCGACGGGCAGGAATTAATTCCAATGAAATTCGGAAGCTCAAAGAAGCGTATCAAACGCTGCTTCGATCCGGACTCGCGCTCGAAAGCGCGCTCACACGATTGGAGGGACTGGACGATCCGCTGGTTCTGGAGTTGATCGACTTCGTCCGCGCTTCAACGCGAGGCTTCTGTCATGAAGGAAAGGCGCAAAGAGCCCGGAGCTAAGCGCTCCAGATGAGTTGGCCTGGCTCTCAATGCGTTCTGCGCTCGCCCCTTTTCCAGAGTAAGGCTTGCTCGCGCAATCCATCGAGTGCTGATTGCACTAATCTCTGTTTGGCAGCGACTTCCTCGCCGTTCGATTCTCGCGGCACGTATATCGGCTCAGCAATCAACACCAACGCTCGCGTGAAAGGCAGGGGAATGGTCAAGCGATCCCAACTCGAAAGCGCAATGCTCTTATCGACTGCGACGTGAAAGGGAAGAATCGCTTGTCCGGTGTGGCGCGCAAGTGTCACCGCTCCCGGCTTCGCTTCGTAAGCCGGGCCACGCGGGCCGTCGATGGTAAACGCCACTTCCAATCCGTTATTCAAACATTGAGCCATCTCTGCCATGGCGCGCCCTCCGCCTCTGGTTGAAGAACCGCGAGCGGTCCCGTACCCGAATCTCTTTATCACCCGTCCGGTGTACTCCGCGTCGCGACTCACACTCGACATCACCACAATTCCGCGATCGCGCCAGAACCACGTCGCGCTCAGTATGCACGTATGCCAGAAGGTGAAGATCGGCAAGTGTCCAGAGGCGAGTATCGAATCCAGATGCTCGAGGCCACGGGTTTCCCAACGCAAGGTCGAGCATATCCCGCGAATGAGCAAGTAGAAGAAAAGGTCGGCCGCGCGAATGATAAGGCGGTCGCGCTTGCCGTAGCTTGCAAGGTCACCGGACGCGTATACGCGATTTCGAAGCGCGACGAGGTCGGTTGGTATTCGCGAAGTCGAGCTTGCGCGGTTGGCATCGCGTCCGGCAACAGTTGTTTGTCGATTTTCGGGCGCCGGAGGATCAATCGAAACTGACATGAGAAACCCGGACTGTTGTTAGCGCGAGCGGCTATTTCGGTCTTTGGCCTGCGGACTTGCCATTTGACCCGTCGCGCGATTCTTTGTGTTCAAGATTATAGAAGTCGAGCATAACGTCGGCGTTTCCGCGCAGATCTCGCTCGAGTCGATCGAGCGCCACTCGAACGACGTCACGGTGATGTACTTTTCGCCGGCTGGGCACGCTGCTGACTTTCACCCAGAGCTTATGAATCAAGTTGATGTCGTCCTCGGTCAGGTGAGGCGCGTGTGCGCCGAGATTGACGATGTGCTCGACGCCGCTCGGCTCTACGACCTTAAACGTAACCTGCCGACGAGGCTTTTCATGCAGCCGCTCCCACGCGCGGCCAAGCTCGCGAGCCTGCTCCTGTGCGGACATCTTGGAAGACAGTCCGGCCACTACGACCGCTGAATCCAGTCTCAGCGCAGTCTGGGCTACCGCATCGAAGATATTGGTTGTCGGAACGACTACAAGCTCGACCGGTTTGCCGTGCTTTTCCGCAAGAGCCACGACCCGTGTGAACAGACGCCGCTCATAATCGGTAAACAGGTTTTCATCGTGAAGGTCACGCTCGCCACTGCCGGGCCCGGTCAACAACCGCGTCGTCAACACGACAATGTCCTGCTCGTCGGTGTTGGTCTTATCGAGCGCGTGTTCCAGATGCGAAAGCGTGTTGTAGTCGCGAACCGCGACCAGTACGTTGCCGGGTCGCGCGCCCACAGTTGGAAGATCGATGGCTTCACTATGCTGTAGCTGGAACTGATCAAGCTTGGAGAGAGTCAGGTCCGCCTTGCGACGGTTACGCCGCTCAGAAATGGTGAAGATCATGAAGAATGCCGCGGTAAAAGCAATGCCCGAGAGAGTGGCTACCTTCTTCGTCAGCAGGTTCGTCAACGCGATCGAGAGCAAGATCAGCGAGATCGTCACCAGACCCATCGGAATTTCTATCCGGCCGATTCGAATATTGCCCCCCACCCTCCATTCGCGCGCTTCCGGACGCTTGAAGCGCAGCACGAGTGTCGCAATCGCGTTGAACGAGAAGCTCCATATCACCCCGAACGCGTAGGCTTCGCCAAGCAGGAAAGTGTTGCCTCGCGACAGCACAATCGTAACGATCTGGAGAATCGCAATCAGGTTTATCAGGCGGTAGGTTGTTCCGTATCGCTTCTGAGGCGCGCGGAACCAATCCGTCAACACGCCGTCTTCCGATACGCGATTAAGCACTCCGTTCGAACCGATGATCGCCGTGTTCACCGCACCCGATAGCATCAGAAATCCCACGATCACCACGAATCCCTGGAACAGCAGCCGCAAGGATTCAGGCCCGACAAAGTTCATCGCGAGACCGGAAATCAGGTTGGTTAGATAATTCCCCCGCGTTTCGTCGGGGATGATTGCCACTGCAAAAAAGGAGACAAGCGAAGTGAAGAGCACCGAGTAGACGAAGATCACCATCCCGGCGCGTTTGAGATTCTGAAGCTTCGGATGCTCGAGTTCGCGATTGACTTGCGCAAGCGTCTCTTCACCGCTCATCGCGAGGACCGAATGTCCGAACGCGATCGAAATACCCAGCAACCCGATAAAACTAGGCGCGTTATCGGCGATTCGGAATCGATCGCCGTCGGGCAGGAACCACTTCAACGACTGCAGCCAGCCAAGGGCGTTTTCGGGTTTGCCCGAGAAACTCAGATTTCCCGGCAGTGGAAGCGGAGGCAAATGCCCCCCTCGCACGATCAACGTAAGGCATCCCCACCCGATCATTATCACGACCATTACCGTCGTGATGTACATTATCTTCATCGCATCGTCGCTGGATTCGTGGACCCCTTTGAGATTGCGCCACCAGAAATACAGCGTTGCGAGTACAGCAACCACCGCCGCCAGATAGTTGATGGTGTCAGGCGAAGGCGACCACGGGTGGCCGAAGTATGTCATCGTGTTGGCAACCAGTCCGACGATATATTGTCCAGCGGTCACACCCGAGATCGGTCCGGTCAGGATAAAATCAAAGACCAGGGCCGAGACGCTCAGCTTCGCCATGGTGCCGCCCAGCGCTTCCTTGACCACGCGATAAACTCCACCGCGGGTGAACATCGAGGACGACTCAATGTAGACAACCCGTACGGCGGCGCTGAACAGCATCACACCCAGGATGAACCAGGGGGCAGCCTTGCCGACGTATTCTTCCGCAAGTCCGCCCGCATAAAAAGCGGACGAGCCCAAGTCGTTCAGCACTATCGCAGCGGCGCGCCAGAATGAGATAAACGACAACATCACTGACGTAGCGACGACAACCCTGACACGAACTGGCCCCTTGCTGATGTCCATTTACGTTTTTCTATTGGCCCCGGTATGAGATTCAGGCGGCGTTCGTCCAAGCAACCATTTCATTGCAATCGATAAGATACTCTGGCGTATCAGCTTGTCAAGGTGGTCGGGGCTCTGAGGTGCGCGTCGGGTGTGATTAAAACCGGGACTTGAGTGGGACTTAGGTCACCCGGAACTCAGAGCGGGAAATCGATTGTTCCGCCCGGCAACCCCGTAGCGGTGCGATGTTTATAGTTACGGACAACGACGTGGACTTCCTGGCTCCGTTAGGTGCGCCATAGAGTTGAGCAGAGGAACATTCACCCCTACGGGGTTGGTAACATAAGGAGCTCGCCACTATAAACATTCTACCCCTACGGGGTTCCAGGGAATTCTCAGGACACTTCCTCCGGCGAAGAGTCGTGGGCGGTTCCCGACTCAAGTCCCGCTTTTAATCACACCC
>DATNBZ010000118.1:0-26878 GCA_035607285.1 Blastocatellia bacterium
GGTAGTGGGGTATTAGCGTGTTGCCAGCAAGCAGTCCTCTGCGTCCCCGGCGTCCTCTGCGGTTTTTCCTGCTCAGTGGCTCGGAATCAACCGCAGAGGACGCCGAGGACGCAGAGGAGAAACGCGAATGTGAGCGAGCAACACACTATCACCCCACTACCGAACTTTGTGGCTTTGTGACTTTGTGGTTAGATTGATATTTCCTGCTTGTCTTATGGAGAGATTGTTACGTATGTCGGAAGAAACACAAATCAGAAATGGCGAAGCTGGAACGTTGGTCGCACTGGAGACCGGTATCGGCGAGATGCCGTTCGGCGGTGAAGAGTTCCTGACCGAAGACCAGGCTGCCGCGAAGCGCGAGGCGTTGCGACTCTTTCAAGCGGCTTACGAAGCACAGATGCGCGGCGACCTGGATGAAGCCGCCGATATGTACAAGCAATCGATCGCGGCTTACGCGACGGCAGAGGCTCATACGTTCCTGGGATGGACTTACAGCTTCATGAGCCTGACGGATGAAGCGATTGCCGAGTGTCACCGGGCTATCGAAGTCGATCCCGACTTCGGTAATCCTTATAACGACATAGGCGCTTATCTCATCGAGGAGGGAAATCTGTACGCAGCAATCGAATGGTTCAGGCGCGCGATGATGGCTACGCGTTACGAGTGCTACTTTTATCCGCATTTCAATTTGGGGCGAGTGTATGAGGCGCTGGGCAGATGGATCGAAGCGCTGCGCGAGTACAAAGCGGCGATCGATTTGAATCCGAAATACACGCTGGCGATTCAGGCATTCAGAAAGCTGCAAGGGAAATTGAATTGAGTATGGCTGCACCGGGAGATGTTTGCTACCCCCTGTTGTAACGCCGGCAGAGATGATTCCAATGAACGTTCGGCAAATGCTAATAGATTATGAACTAGACCAAATGTCTAGATACCTTGATCTGGTACAAGAATCGTTGCAGCGCAACTATGACCATTTTGAAGCACACCTTGAGGAAATGACCGCTGAAGTACCCAACAGTGCATCAGAATCCGTCGGCAGTTGGAGCGACGACTACGAGGATGAGTTTTTCGAAGCAACCCACGATTTCCCCCAGCTTCTCCGCCTGAGCTCCATTGTCATATGGTACTCATTTGTCGAGCAAAATCTTCTTGACCTATGCGAAGAACTTAACCTGAGAATCTCCTTCGGCGCGAAAGAGAACGACAATCTTGATAAGGGCATACGCCGCGCCCGGAAATTCCTCGTCAAAGCCAAGAACTATGAGATCGACAACGACCATTGGCAGGAGTTAATCGAGATCAATCGCCTTAGGAATCATTTTGTCCACGACGGCAAACGTCTTAAGTACAGTTACCTTCAGCCAGATGGAGAGTTTGTACGCTATGAAAACAGCAGCGGGACGGTCGTATTTCTGATGGTCAACGGGGCGCTATATAGCTACCTACAAAAGCACGGAATAGTGACGACCAGTGGACCTTTTGTTGAGATCGTTCCCTCGATCGAGTACTGTAAGTCGCTCGTCGAATTCGGCAGGAAGCTATTTCGAAAGCTCTATGTTGATTTGACCCCGATTCACCAAGTGGCTACAGCGCCCGCGTTCACCAGCCATGGACCGGCGGAGTTTCGAAAGTAGGTATTGCCGGCAAAAGCGAAGAACCTGTCCGTCACCACAAACTATTGGAGGCCTATGGAAAACCAATACGTTGAACAGCGCGACGAAGGATATTGGATTGCCGGCACCCGTGTGTCTCTCGACTCAGTCGTGTTCGCGTTTCTGGAAGGCTTGTCTCCCGAGACTATTGCCACCGAATGCTTTCCCGTTCTGACGCTGGAGCAGGTCTTCGGTGCAATCACTTATTATCTGGGTCATCGAGTTGAGATCGATGAATACCTGAAGAGTACGGATGAAGAGTTCGAGTCACTGCGCCGGACGACGCGCGACGCCGATCCTCAGTTTCATGCGAAGTTGATTAAAGCGAGGCGAGAGGCGCTGATGAGCGAGGTATGAAGGTTCGTTTTCAAGCGGATGCAGATCTAAACCAGATCTTGTTGAAAGCTACGCTCAGACGAGAGCCTAGCGTAGACTTTCAGACAGCGCACGCAGCAGGGCTTGTCGCATTGAATGATGAACAGGTTCTGGCGATAGCCGCCGGGCAGGCTCGAGTACTTGTCACGCACGATCGAAAGACGATGCCGAAACACTTTGCCGAGTTTATTGCCACGCAGGAGAGCGCTGGCGTGATTATCGTTCCACAGAAGCTTTCGGTGAACGCAGCAGTTGAAGACTTGATTCTGATTTGGGGCGCGAGCGAATCCGAGGAGTGGATAAACAGAATAAAATCAATTCCCTTATGACGACGGTGTGCGACATGGGAATACCAACTGAATCGAATTGCAAAAGGATTGAACGGAGATTAGATGGACGGTGTTAATCCAAGAGGCGGCTGGATCGAGGTAATCACCGGCGGCATGTTCAGCGGCAAAAGCGAAGAACTGATTCGCCGCATTCGCCGCGCGGAGATCGCCCGGCAACGCACGCAGATTTTCAAACCCGCCATCGATAACCGCTTCGATTTGAAGCGTGTGATCTCGCGCGACAATCGCGGCGTCGATGCCGTCGTCGTCAACAACGCCACCGAGCTTCGTTCCAACCTCCTGTTCGGAGTAAAGGTCGTCGGAATCGACGAAGTCCAGTTCTTCGACGAAGGAATCATCGACGTTTGCATGGAGCTTGCAGACGCGAGCGTGCGAGTGATCGCCGCAGGGCTGGATCAGGATTATCTGCGCCGGCCGTTCGGGCCGATGCCCGGACTCCTGGCGGTAGCCGAATACGTTTCAAAGATGCACGCGGTCTGCGTTCGCTGCGGAGGACCCGCTCACTACACGCAACGCGTCGCGGGCGGGAACTCGCAGATAGAAATCGGTGACGGAACTTACGAAGCTCGCTGCCGCGTTTGCTATGAGCCTTATGAGGCGACCGAGACATCCGCTGAGCATTTGCGCGAGCCCCGCGACGTCGCAATAACCCACTGATCAAAGAACGCTCGATGAACGTCTTCGAACTCACCCGAAAGCTGATTTCCATTCCATCAATCAGCGGCGATGAAAAGGCCGTAGCCGATTTTCTCGCCGACTATCTAAGCAGCGCTGGATTCGAGGTCGCGCTCCAGGAAGCGGAGGACAACAGACCCAACGTCTATGCTCGACAAGGCGAACCCGATGTCGTGCTCTCGAGTCATACCGACACCGTTCCGCCGTACGTCGAATTCAAAGAAGACGATGATTTCATATACGGGCGAGGCGCCTGCGACACTAAGGGCATCATCGCGGCTATGCTTAAAGCCGGCGACGCGCTGCTGGAAGCCGGCGTCGCTGACTTCGGCCTGCTTTTCGTCGTAGGCGAAGAAGCCGGAAGCATCGGCGCCCGCCAGGCCAACAAAATTCCCAATCGATCGCGCTATCTGATCAACGGCGAGCCTACCGAATCCAAACTGGCGCTTGGCTCAAAAGGGGCTCTCAGAGCCATTCTCAGGTCGAGCGGCCGCGCCGCTCATTCGGCTTATCCGGAGAAGGGCGAGTCTGCGATCGACAAGCTGCTCGACGTGCTCACCGATCTTCGGCAAGCCGACTGGCCACGCGAAGAAACTCTTGGCGCTACCACTATGAACATCGGAATGATCAACGGCGGCGTCGCGGCGAACGTCATCCCGCCCGACGCGGAAGCCGAGTTGATGTTCCGAGTCGTCACGAACAACGAATCTCTGAAACGCATCATCGAAAGCGTCGCCGGCTCGCGCGTCGCGGTCGACTACACATTCGCGTGTGACCCGGTGTTCACCGAGAAGATCGACGGATTTGACACAACGGTCGTAGCTTTCACGACGGACATTCCGGCTCTAACGAATTGGGGCAGGCCGTTGTTGTTCGGGCCCGGTTCTATCCTGGACGCGCACACGCCGGGCGAACGGATTTCCAAGGCTGAGGTCATTGCGGCCATCGAGACTTACAAGCAGATGGTGCTAAGTTTGAAGGCGAAGGACTGACGGCGTAATCTTCTTTGCGGTCCTTTGCGTCTTTGCGTTGAGTATTTTTTATCGCAAAGACGCAAAGCCAGAAGGACAGGAAATGTCGAACAAAGTTCCAGTAGGGGTTCTGGGAGCGACCGGCGCAGTAGGACAAAAGCTCGTAACGCTGCTCGAGAACCATCCGTGGTTCGAGCTAACCGAGCTTGCAGCCTCGGACAGGTCCGCGGGGAAGCCTTACAAAGAGGCTGTTGCGTGGCGGCAATACAAGCCCATACCTGAAGGCCTGACAGATAAGTTAGTCAAGCCTTGTGAGCCGCACCTTGATTGCAAGGTTGTGTTCTCCGGGCTCGATTCATCGGTCGCCGGCGAAATCGAGGAGAACTTCGCGCAAGCCGGGTACATCGTCGTCAGCAACTCCAAAAACCATCGGATGGATGAAGACGTTCCGCTCCTGATTCCTGAGGTCAATCCCGAGCATCTGGCTTTGATCAAAACACAACGCGAACGCCGCGGCTGGACGGGCGCGCTCGTGACGAATCCGAATTGTTCGGTGATCGGGTTGGTGATGGCCCTCGCGCCGATTCATCGAGCTTTGGGAGTCCGGCGGTTAGTCGTAACCACGATGCAGGCGCTGTCAGGCGCCGGATATCCGGGACCTTCGGCCATAGATATGCTCGGCAACGTCATTCCGTCCATCGGGAGCGATGAGGAGGAGAAGGTCGAAATCGAGCCTCTCAAAATCATGGGCTCGCTGGACGGCGATCACATACGCTTCGCCGATTGCCGCATCAGCGCTCACACGAACCGGGTGTTTGTCGAAGACGGTCACATGGAATGCGTTTCGCTCGAGCTTGAAAAGAAAGGCACTCCGGATGAAGTAGCGCGCGTGCTTTCCGGTTTCACGTCGCTCCCACAGGAGTTGAAGCTGCCGTTCGCCCCCGAACGACCCGTGATAGTGACCGGCGAGCGCGACCGTCCGCAGCCTCGCTTCGATCGCGACGCGGGAAACGGGATGAGCGCAGTGGTCGGGCGCATTCGCGAGTGCCCGGTATTCGATATTCGATTTGTCGTGCTGTCGCACAACACGATCCGCGGCGCAGCCGGCGCGGCAATCCTTAACGCGGAATTGATGAAAGCCCAGGGATATTTCTAGCCACAGATAAACACAGATATGGAGCGGAACAATATCAGTGTTCATGTGGTTCTTTTCTTCTATGATCGCAATGAGCTTTGGCGATAAGAGCCGAGTCTGTTTCTAACCACAGATGAACAAATATCGGTGTTCATCCGTGTTCATCTGTGGTTCTTTTCTTCTATGATCATCATGAAATTTGGCGGCACCTCGGTCGAGGACGCCCCTTCAATCGAACGAGTAACAGAAATCATTCGCGCGAGGCTCGACCAGAAACCGGTCATCGTCGTCTCGGCGATGGGCAAGACAACTCGCAGATTGCTCCAAGCCGCCGAAGCTTCCGCTGCGGGCGACGGCAAGACAACCCTTGGCGTTGTCGCCGATTTGAAGACTCGTCACCTGAGCGAGGCTCGCAGGTTGGTCAAGCACGCCGATGGCCGCGAAGTGTTCTCGCTGGTCGAGAAACATTTCGACGAACTGAAAAAACTTCTCGAAGGTCTCGCCGTGCTCGGCGAGGTGCCGCCGCGCGGACTCGATAAGATCCTGGCGTATGGTGAATTGCTCTCTTCGGCTCTCCTGGCCGACGCGTTATTCGAGCGAGGCATACCGGCGCGATTGTTCGATGCACGCGAGCTGATCAAGACCGATGATCGCTACGGCGCGGCCTCTCCATTGTTCGACGTGACTGACCAGCGAATTCGCGAAGCTATCCGGCCCGCGATCGAGGGCGGCGTCGTGCCGGTCGTCCAGGGTTTCATCGGTTCGTCGCGCGACGGCGCGACAACCACGCTCGGATTCGAAGGATCAGACTACACGGCAACGATCCTCGGCGCGGCGCTTGACGCCGAAGACATTCAGATTTGGAAAGACGTCTCGGGCCTGATGACTGCGGACCCGGAGATCTATCCTCGCGCACGCACGGTCAAGCTTTGCTCATTTGCCGAAGCCGCGGAACTCACTCACTTCGGCGCAAAGGTGCTTCATCCAAAAGCCATCCAGCCGGCGGCCCGCAAAAACATCCCCGTTCACATCTACAACTCGAGGAAACCTGAGGCTGCGGGGACGGCCATAACGTTCGACGCTGCGGAATGCTCGAACCCGATCAAGTCGATCGCCTACAAACGCCCGGTCACAATCATCAACGCAACCACAAATGCGAAAGCCGGCGGGTCGCGCTTCACTACGGCGGATGACTTATTGAGATCGTTGTTGGAAATCCTTTCAAAGCGACGCGCACAGCCGTTGATCATCGCGGTTTCGGCGTCAACTGTTGTTCTTGCGCTCGATGCTCGAGATCTGAAGCACGGTGGCCGCGATTTGATCGAAGCCCTTTCAGATTACGGGAGCGCGACCGCGCGTGCCGACCGCGCAATTGTGTCGCTGGTTGGAGATGGGCTTAGAGGCGACCCGCGGCTTTTGAGCAGCGCCTTCAAAGCTATTGAAGAGATCGACGTCGAGATGATCGCGCACGGCTCGTCACCAATGACGATGAGCTTTGTTGTAGCCCAGTCCGATGTCGAGAACGTGGTAGCAAAGCTCCACGAGATTTTCTTCACCGTTCTCGATCCTCGCGTTTTCCAGTAACGGGAATGTTTTTCGCGGCATCGCACCAGTGACTTGTAACAAAGGTTTCGATAGCGATTAAGGGCAGTCCTGTAAGGGCGGTCCTCCTTAGAAACCATCCGACGCCGCGAGCTCTGCGGTACTTTGCGAGCTTTGCGCAAGGAATCCGATCGAGATACGTTGAACGCAAAGCTCGCAAAGTACCGCAAAGCTCGCAAAACGGTTTCTTCACGGTACCGGCTCGTTAAGACGAGTTCAGTCACTCCGTGGCCGCCCCTCAATGAGGAAGCGCTTGTCGAAAGAGGGGCGGCCACGGAGGACCGCCCATACAGGACTGCCGATTTCTCTGATACACTCCACTAGGCAGCTTCAAGCATCAACGTTTAGAATCTCTACTTATCAAATTGAAAGGTGTTGCAGTTCAGATGTCGATACTAGACCGAACTAAGTTAGCGCGCGCCGGGGTAGTCCTCGGCCTGTTGGCAATGTGGATTCCTTTACCGCTGGTGAACTCGGGAGGGGCGGTCAAGAATTCGTGGCGCGGAATCACTCCCCTCCATTCATCGGCCGAAGACGTCGCTCGACTCATCGGCGCCGAGCCGGATTCGACCGAATCAGTGCTTAGCGGTCCGTTCAAAGTCGATGGCGGTGAGGTGACCTTTTCTTATCTCACCACAAGCCTCGCAAAGATCTATCGCGCGCCGAGATCGATGGTGGGCAAGGTCTTCACCGTTTACTTCAAACCCAGCTACCCGGTGACGCGCACGGATGTGACGCTGGCCGCAGGTTTCAAGCGATGCGTCGAAGATCGCGACAGGACGTTCTATTACTTCGTCAATGAAGCCGGTATTGCTTATCGCTTTCTGCGCGACGGCGATCGCCTGGAGACAATCATCTATCAGCCTTCGCGCGCGGAAGTTCGAAATCTCGCGGTGAATACCGAGTGTGTGTTTTGAGCAGTGGTCAGTGGCTAGTGGTCAGTGGTTTGACGCCGATCAATAACCACTGATCACTGACCACTAACCACTAACCACTGACCACTATTTATGAAGCTTGCACTAGTCGGCTACGGAAAGATGGGACGGTTGGTTGAGCAAGCCGCCGCCTCTGAAGGGATCGAGGTCGCCTGCGTGATCGATCCCGTTGCCGGATCGCGAGGCAACCTGCGCGATGCCGATGTGTGCGTGGACTTCACCGAACCGAGCGTCGTTATCGACAACATCAAAGCCGCGGCGGCGGCTCGAGTGTCGATGGTGGTCGGGACCACGGGATGGCACGATCGGATTGATGAAGCTCGGCGGTTGGTTGAAGAAAGCGGAATCGGCTTTGTCTACGGCTCGAACTTCAGCATAGGCGTGAACCTTATGTTCAAGATCGCCGAACACGCCGCAGAGCTGTTCAGCCGTTTTCCCTCGCACGATCCTTTCATCGAAGAGGCCCATCACAAGTACAAAAAGGATGCGCCGTCGGGCACCGCGCTTTCGTTGAAGCGTATCGCCGAGGCGAAGTACGCGCGTGATATTCCGACTTCGTCAACGCGCGCCGGATACTTCCCCGGCAAGCACATTGTTGGATTCGATTCGGAAGCCGACACGCTCGAGATCGTTCACACCGCGCGGAGTCGCGGCGGATTTGCCGAAGGCGCGTTGCTCGCCGCTCGTTGGATCGCCGGGCGCAAAGGTTTTTTCGAGTTCTCTCAGATCATCGATGAGCAGTTGAAATAATGCATAACATCTCAAACCTGAAGGGCTGTGGGACGGCGCTGGTCACTCCGTTCAAAATGGATCTCTCGATCGACGAAGCAGCATTACGCCGCTTCGTCGAATTTCAGATCGCCGGCGGCATCGACTTCCTGGTGCCATGCGGCACTACCGGCGAGAGCGCGACTCTCAGCGACGACGAGCAACGGCGCGTGGTCGAGATCGTCGTCGAAAAAGCACGCGGGCGCGTGCCGGTCATCGCGGGAGCCGGCGGAAACAACACGGCTCACGTGATCAAGCTCGCGCGCGACTGCGAAAGGCTCGGAGTCGACGGCTTGTTATCCGTTTCGCCTTACTACAACAAGCCAATGCAGGAAGGGCTCTATCAGCACTTCAAGGCGATCGCAGAAGCGACGTCGCTTCCGATCATCGTCTACAATGTGCCGCCGCGCACAAACGTCAATATTCTTCCGGCCACGATTGCGCGGCTTTCGAAGATTCCCAACATCATCGGTGTCAAAGAAGCCTCGGGTGATATCTCGCAGATCGCGGAGATCATCAATCGGGTGCCGGCCGAGTTCAAGGTGTTCTCGGGTGATGATTCGATGACGCTGCCTTTGATTGCAGTAGGCGGAGTCGGATTGATTTCGGTTGCGGCCAATGAAGCGCCGGGCCAGATGAGTGCGCTTACCAGGGCTTGTCTCGAGAACAAATGGGACGACGCTCGCCGAATGAACCGGGAACTATGGGCTTTGATGAAATCGAACTTCATCGAGACCAGTCCTGGTCCCGTAAAAGCGGCGCTTGCGATGATGGGCATGATCGAAGAGACGTACCGCTTGCCGATGGTGCCCGTGACGCCGGACACGAAAGAGAAGCTTCGCGCGGTGCTTGTTGACTTGAAATTGATCTGATTGTTCCAACCACAAAGACGCCGAAGCCACAAAGCGAGAGTCGATTATTTACAGGTTGGGAAGAGGGACTTGTCCCCGCTCCGTGCGCTTGGCTCATCAACCGGCGGGGGACAAGTCCCTCTTCCAAACCTGCAATTGATAAACCATTTCTTTGGCTAATGAGTCCCTGCCTTTGTGGCTTGGTGTCTTTGTGGTTTAATCTGCGTTGAAAAAGATGACCCTGGCAGACCAAATACAACAACTCTTCGATAATCCACCAGCGGAGTTCACCGACGAGCATCGCGCGGTCTTCAACGAATTCAAGAAGCAACTCAACTCCGGCGACGTGCGCGCCGCGGAAAACATCGACGGCCAGTGGAAAGTAAACGCGTGGGTGAAACGCGGCATCCTGCTCGGCTTTCGAATGGGCCGGATCGAAAACTTTTCAATAAACAATCAGTTTCGATTTTACGACAAGGACACCTATCCTCTTCGGCATTTCGTCGGCACCGACGGCATACGAGTCGTGCCGGGCGGCTCTTCAATTCGTGATGGATGCTACATCGGAAAAGGCGTGACCTGCATGCCTCCAATGTTCGTCAACGTCGGAGCGTACGTAGACGACGGCACGATGATTGACTCGCACGCGCTCGTAGGTTCGTGTGCGCAGATCGGCAAGCGAGTTCACCTGTCGGCGGCGGCTCAGATTGGCGGCGTGCTCGAACCTATAGGCGAGTTGCCGGTGATCATTGAAGACGACGTGTTGGTAGGCGGCAACTGCGGGGTTTACGAAGGCACAATCGTTCGCGAGAAGGTAGTCCTGGCGTCGGGCACGATCCTGACCGGAGGCACACCGGTGTACGATCTAGTGAACGATCAGTTTTATCGCAAGACCGCCGAGGCTCCGCTCGAAATCCCTGCGGGCGCCGTCGTAGTCGCGGGGTCGCGGGCTATCACAAAAGGCCGGGGACCGGAGCTTGGGCTATCGATCTACACGCCCATCATAGTGAAGTATCGCGATGAAAAGACCGACGCATCGGTGAGGCTCGAGGATTATTTGAGATGACACCTGTAGGGGCGGCCCTGCGTGGCCGCCCCTCGGTCAAACGCGACACGGTTCGTGAAACAATGAGGGGCGGCCACTGAGGGCCGCCCCTACAGGTTGGTGTGTTATGAACTTTACTCCAGCAAAGCGAGTTCAAAACGTTGGCAAGAGCGCGACTCGAGTGCTCTACGACAGCGCGCCGCCCGGGTCGATCAATCTCGGGCTTGGCGAGCCTGACTTTGCGACACCTGAAATAGTCCGCGGCGAAGCGATCCGCGTCATCCGCGAAGAGCCGATCACCTACACAACCAACGCCGGCATCCTCGCCTTGCGGGAAAAAATCGCCGAGTATCACAGCGAAGATTTATCTTCGAGGTTCACGCCCGACTCTGTATGCATAACCACCGGCGCCGAAGAAGCCATCTTCGACGTGATGATGACGATCCTTGGTCCGGGCGATGAAGCGCTGCTCCCCGATCCCGGCTACATCGCTTATCCCGCAATAGCCGACATCGCCGGCGCCTATGTGCGCTACTACGCGACTCCCGCGGCCGGCGGCTTTGTGTTCGATCGCGAGCGCTTCGCGGGTGCGGTAACGGAGAACACGAGGCTCGTGGTTTTGAACTCGCCGTCTAATCCGACCAGCCGGGTGATCTCACGCGATGACCTTCGTTTCATGGCCGAACGGCTTGCCGGATCAAACGCATATGTCCTCGCAGACGAGATCTACAGGGATCTCTACATCGACGAGCGGCCTGCGACTATTTCGGAGTTCTACGACAAGACGATCATCGTTTCAGGCCTTTCAAAGATGATGAGCATGACCGGTTGGCGAATTGGCTGGGCGCTCGGACCCGAAGAAGTGATCGACCACGTCACCGTCATGCATCAGTACGTTTCGTCTTGTGTATCGGCAGTCACTCAAAAAGCCTCGCTCGCCGCGTTCACCGATGAGGGACGACGCGCAACAACCACGATGCGAGACGAATTGCGCAGACGACGCGATGTGATGGCACGAACGATTGAAAAAGAGCTCGAGCTGCCTTATGTGCAGGGTGAAGGCGCTTACTACATCATGCTTGACGTGTCGAAGTACGGCCCTGCGATGGACACCGCGATGTCACTGCTCGACGCGCGAGTGATCACCGTCCCGGGCTCAGCGTTCGGCTCGGAAGGCGAAGGCTTTTTGAGGTTGTCATACTCAATCGAAGCCTCGCTGATCGAAGAAGGCATTCGTCGTATCGCGATGGGTCTGAATCAAGATGACCCTCAATAAGCTGACTATGGAATATGCTGTCCGGCTAATACTCTTTAACATCATTCTTGGTGTCGTTCATACTCCGCAATTCAAAACTCTGAAGAATTTTCCAGAAAATTGGAAATAAAAGTTCAACTTCCTTTAGCCTGCTCAGACACCGAAAAGGGTAAATTAAGTTACCTAAGCTAGTAAGGAACACAATTACTATGTTGAGGTATTCCGGCACGAATTGTGCTTCTCGGGACATCGAGTCGCGGTCTTAGAATGATTCGCTACAGAAATCGAACGCGGAAGTAGTTAGCCAAGGGACGTTCGGCCGCTGGGCATTGCTCACGTAACACTAGGACGTTGCGGGGGAATAGTAGCGATGGAATCGACACAGACACTTGAAAACCGTCACACGTTAGTTGCTGCTCAGGAGCATCACAGAACCGAGAACGCGGCCGCAAATCCTCGCTCATTATTTCCAACTCTGGATCAATCTCTCTTCGTGATTGTGACATTGATGTTGGTTTTTACGGCTGTTCTCTTATCGGTCAATCTAATATTTCAACACGAAAACTATAGTGCCGGAATATCGGCTGCCTTGAAGGATTCCGTTAATCCCAATCATGCGATCATTCTTACATACAGCCGCGCTTGGGACTTTGCGGTAGTCAAAATCTCCTCTATCTTTCTCGCATTTTGCCTAATCTTGATTGGTGCCCTCTATGTTCTCAGGGTAGCTCTTGCTTCATATTCCCTCTCGGTTGAAGGAGCAAATGCAAAAGGTGCTTTAGAAACCGGATCACCGGGACTTGTGATGCTAACACTGGGTGTAGTCCTGATGGGCATAATATTGCTCTCCTCTTCAAATGTGGCGTATACCGATCCTGGAGTTCCGGCAACTATTGCGGAGCCAAAGACTATTCAAGAAGATCCCGTTATCGCTCCAAAAGAGGATCGTCAACGATCTACTTCTGAAAAACGAGGTGCGAAGAAATGAACAGAATAGCTATCTGTGGGGTGCTCGTAATTGGCAACTTGGTTTCTTCCGTGTCAGGACAGGATCAGTATTTGACTGGGATACTCATAAGGACCTGTTCTGCCAACCTTCCGAAGCCAATGATATGCACTGTCGCGCACGCACAGTCGGAAATGGAGAATTTGCTAAAGCAGGCGGGCTGGCCATTGACATATTCAAGACCTTTAATCGATTGGCAAACTGATTGCGCGGTTATCATCGCGCCGGGTGTCCGGTATCGGGACTACACGCTTGCATTTTTTGACTTAACTTGGACTGGCAGAGAATTTGCGCTTGATTGGGGCTGGAAGCCAGTCAAACGATTATCGCGTGGGGGAGAAAGCATAACGTCCGGCTATGAAGGTAGTATGGTAACGCAGTCAGAAGCATTGATAGTTGTGGCCCGGCGCAATGTATATCCAGCCAACAGCCTAACATGTTATGAGAAAACCGCACGTCGGTAACTTAGAAGGAAGAACCTTGGTTCACTCGCAGGTCATCCGCGGCTGAGTCACTGTCAGCAACACCTCCCATTCCTCTTCGTATCACCTAGATTGGCAAATAGACCGACCTGAACAATGAGCTACTGGGGTGTGTCACCATAGGGCATTGCGCTGAATGGTGTTTCGTTCCTCACCAGAACCGCGTCTGCTAGACTTTCGTTGTTATCATCATGAGTACAAAGTCGAGATTCAAGCGCGCCGCCATTCACGTCATCGGTTGGGGCTTCATCCTGCTCGGCATACTCGGTCTGTTTCTCCCAATACTTCAAGGCTTTCTATTCCTGCTGGTCGGGCTCTTCGTGCTGTCGAGCGTGTCCCCATGGGCGGAGCGGCTGCTCCATAAACTAAGAAAGCGGTTTCCGAAGACAAGCAAGAAGTTCGATGAAGCGAAGTCAAATGCAAGCAGGGTTCAAACTCGCCTCGCCGCCAGGTTCGACGATGCGAAGTCAAAAGTCCGCAGAGCCCACGCGCATATCTTCAAGAAGAAGCGAAGCCACCACAGCGTTTGAAAGACATCTAGCAGCTTTTTGAATGCGCTTTGACTCCTACATCCGCACAGCCATAGACTTTTACTTGAATGGATCGCGGAACAAAAAAGGAAGAATTAGAATGAGCAGGCATTGTTTAACACAAGCAGGTCGAGGACTGGCGCTGGTGGTCGCGCTCGCGTTAGCCGGATGCTCGAGCATCACGCACTCAAACGTGAGTAATAGCAATCAACCTTCGAACGGTAACGCAGCCATGGAGACCGAAACCACCAAACCGACCGACGCGGCGTCCACGGAAGGTACCATTGACAGCCGGCTCGTCTCCGCAAACACGGCTTTCGGATTCAAGCTGTTTGCGGAAGTCGCGAAACAGGATGCGGGCAAGAACGTCTTCATCTCACCCGCAAGCGTCGGTCTGGCGCTTGCGATGACTTATAACGGCGCGGTTGGAGAGACAAGCCTTGGAATGGAACGCGCGCTCGAAATCCAGGGAATGCATCACGACGAGTTGAATCGCGCTTACGCCCAGTTGAGGCAGGCGCTCGAAAGCGCCGACCCGAAAGTTGAATTGAACATTGCCAACTCGCTATGGGCGAGAAAGGGCGTGATCTTCAACCCTGCCTTCATTGAGCGGGATAAGCAGTTCTATGGTGCGGAGGTGACGGCTCTCGACTTCGGCGATCCCGGCGCGCCGGCAACGATCAACTCGTGGGTCTCCGAAAAGACAAAAGGTAAGATCCGTCACATCGTCGATCAAATCGACGCGCAGTCGATTCTCTTCCTGATCAACGCGATCTACTTCAAGGGGAAATGGTCGATTGAATTCGATAAGGCGAAGACTAAAGAGGACACGTTTACGGCGGCCGCCGGCCAACAGAAGCGCGTGCCGATGATGAATCAGGCGGGCAAGTACAACTACTATGAGGGGAAAGAGTTTCAAGCGGTAAGCATTCCCTACGGCGACGGCCGCGCGAGCTTGTACGTGTTTCTTCCGGCGGCGAATTCTAGCCTGGATGCGTTTCAAAAGAACCTGACCGCCGCGAACTGGGACACCTGGATGAAGCAATTCACTCAAAGCGACGGCTCGATAGCGGTGCCAAGATTCAAGGTCGAGTATGAAGTCGGCCTGAACGATGCGCTGAAGGCACTGGGAATGGGAATCGCCTTCGATGCCAACCGCGCGGACTTCTCCGGGATAGTGCAGGGTTCCGAGCGAGCCTACATCAGCCGGGTCAAGCACAAGACCTTCGCCGAGGTGAACGAGGAAGGAACTGAAGCGGCGGCGGTTACTTCAGTCGAGATGAGGACGACTTCGGCGCGGCTGCAAAGGACATTTCAGATGATCGTCAATCGTCCTTTCTTTTGCGCAATCCGCGACAACCGAACAGGGACGCTGCTGTTTGTGGGTTCGATCACCGACCCACAATAGCGGCGAACCATTGGAGTGCACGAGAGAATTCGCTAACCCTGTATGGGCGGTCCTCCGTGGCCGCCCCTCCTTCGACGAAGCGCTCCCTCACTAAGGGGCGGCCACGGAGTACCGCCCATACAGGAGTACCCTTAATCGCTATCGAAACGCGGATCACGTTGTAAAGAAGGCCGCGCGAGTCGTAAGACAATCGCGCGGCCTGTAAAGAGCGCTGATCGGCGCCCGTTTTATCTTCAGTTGCGGTGAACCCGTGAGTTCTTTTCGACCCGAACAGCCTACAGATCGAACGCTCTAACCAGGAACGCCGCCATCTGCGCTCGCGTCACCGGATCGGCCGGACAATAGAACAAGTGATCCGGCGTACATCCGAGCGTGATGTTCAAGACTGCCATCCGATCGATGAAGTTGTAGAAGATATTGGACGGCGGAACATCGTTGAATCGCTGGGTGGCCGGTGTCGGCGGACTGAACTCTCCAAGCCCTCTGAGAATGAACGCCGACATCTGCTCTCTCGTGACCGCGCTCCCGGGACAGTACATTGTATTGCTCGGGGGGTTGCATCCCAGCGTAATCCCCAATACTGCCAGCCGGTCGATGAAGTTGTAGAACACATTCGACGGAGGCACATCCGTGAACCGCTGGCTACCCGGCAACGGCGGACTGAACTCGCCCTTCGCTCGCAGGATGAACGCCGACATCTGTTCGCGCAGAACACTGTCGTTCGGACAGTAGTTCCCGCCCCCGCATCCGAGCGTTACACCTCGGGCGGATAGCTGGCCAATCACGGTGTAGAACAGATCGTTCGACGGCACATCAAGGAAGTCGATACCCTGATACACCGTGTAGGTGTTTCCACCGATCGCGATCGTATCGCTGCGAATACCCGGGCCTGGATTTGCGTCGACCGTGTACTGCACCATTCCGTTGCCCATGCCCGAGGCCCCGGACGTAATGTGAATGTACCCGGCTCCGGTGGTGGCCATCCACATACAACTGGGATCGGAAGCGGTGACGTTGACCGTGCCGCTTCCGCCGTTGCCCGGGAAGCTCTGGTGATTCCTGTCCAGTGTAATCAGGCACACGAATTGATCCGCACCGATGTCAGGATTGCTTACCGGCCGCGGGTCGTTATCGATATCTGTAGTGATTCCCGCAATCGTCAATCCCATCGAGCGTAGAGTGCTCGCACTTTGTAGATGCAAGTCAGCCGGCGCAGTCGACGACACAAACAACGGGTCGACCGACTTTGAATTCACGTCTTGCCCGGTTCCGGTCTGCCAATTGGCTAGCGTCGGCCTGGCGGAACCACCGATGAAGCCGACATTCTGCGCGAAGTAATCGTTGTAGTCGATCGTCGAGAACACGGTGTTCGCACTGCTGCACAAAGCGCCGTAGCGCGTCCCAAGCGTCTGCGTGCTTACAAAGATGTTGTCCCGCAAATCGACCGCTCCCGCGGCGAGACCAGTCAAAACGTTTACGCCGGATGTGATGCCCGTAGCCGCATTCGCTCCCTGATTCGTGTTGAGCAGCACGGAGTTGAAGTAGATTTTGTAGCCGCCGCCAGTCGCGACTACGATTCCGTATCCGTTGTCGACGTCCGTCACATCGTTGAAGCCCTGCGACGCTACGTCCGAAACGAAGTTGTTGACGATAGTCACGTTCGAGGCGGCTGAGCTTGATGTCATGTAAATACCGTTGCTTCCCCAGCCCGCCGTATTGTTTTGCTTAATGTCGCTGATCTTGTTTCTGGTGACCGTCCCGCCATTCACCACCAGCGCGACCTGTATGCCGCTCATCGTCGAGCTTGTGGTGGTTGTCGAGCTTACGCCTTTGATGGTGTTGCTGCTGACGGTGAAGTTCTGCGCGTTGCCGATCAGCATCCCGCGGAATTGCAGTTTGTCGGCAGCGGTGGTCGAACCCCAATCATTGCCAGTGACCAGCCAGTTCTGATCCAGCGCCGTGCCGTTGCCGCGGAGGAATGCGGCGTTTTGCACACGGAAGATCTGGTTGTTCTGGATGATGTTGTTCGAGTTGGCCGTCTCAGCGTCGCCGCCGAACGTCGTGCCGCTGCCGCTGAGTATACCGGCGATGATCGTCGCGCCGGTATTGCCGGAGAGTATGCAGTTCTTTATGGTGTTGCCCGATGCTCCGTCGGCGGCTGACGCGCTGGCGATCCATATAACAGTCGCCCCAGTGTTGCCGTTGGTGATTGTCAGGCTGCGATCCAGGCCGCCGGAAAGCGAGCCGTCAATCGTCACATTGTCAGCGCCGTTGAGTTTGATCAGACCGGTGGTTGTTGAGATCCCGGAAATCGTCCGGGCCGCGCCGCTCGGTTTGATCGTGACGGTGAAGCCTCCGCTGATGGCGTTCAGGGCATTGGTGCCGAGCTCGCCGGTCAGATCGGATGTGATGTTGATTGTGAGGTTGCCGGTCGTCCCTGCGCTATTGATCGCTTCGAAGATTCCTCCGGTATTGGTCAGAGACGGATAGTTTCCGCCCGTGCCAACCGTGTAGGTCCCCCCTGCAATCGGGTCTATGATGTTCACAGTGCCTGCCACCATATCGTTCGCCGGCGTCTGATCGCCGACCAGTTCGGCAATCCCCTGAGTTGTATAAGTCCCCGCCGGTGAGAGCATCACGTTCGGGAAGCTGGCCGTGAGCGTCTGGCCCGAATTGATGGATGGAATGGTTGTGGTCATGTTGTATACGACCACCGCCATCGAGTCGAGAATCTTGAAGCGCACCGGCACGTTGGTTTGCGCCGCCGTTCCGTTGTTGGTGAATGAAGCTTGCGGGGTGATACTTGTCACCGTGCTGCGAGTGGAGCCATTCGGCGGGTTGACAATCGCGGCCGCGGCGATGTCATTCACCACCGGCGTCGTGCCGCTCGGTTCGTCCGCCCCAATGTCCGGCGGAGGCACGCGCGTTTGTCCATCGATATCGTTGCCAACGCCGACGCTGGCGCCCATGTCAACCATCGGCGAAGCGACGGCGATGTGCAGATCAGTATTGGAGACAAACAGCGGGTCGACTTTCTTTGAAGCGTTGTCGTTGAGGCCGCCCGCCGACAGGGTGCTGGTGTAAGCACGGAAGTTGGTCGCGGGCGTCGTCATCGTAGGATCGAAGTTGGCTTGCGTGAAGAAGTTTGTGCCGGCGGTGGTGCCGGCTTGCCCGACGCCTTGATTCGCCGCCGGGGCCGCGCTGTTGAAATAGTCGTTGTTGTTGAGCGTCAGGTTCATCGCCGACGTGGCGCCCGAAGGCAGATAGACCGCCACGTAGGCGATCGAGGTCGTGCCGCCGCTCATGTTGTTGACGAAGATGTTGTTGCGCACGTCCAAGCCGGTCTGCCCCGTGCTGACGATGCCGAACGCGGCCCCAAGCAGACTGGTGGCCGCCGTGCCCGATCTCAGACCAAACAGGTTTACCGAATTGTGATAAACCTTGGTCCCGGTACCCGACCCAACCCTGATACCGAACAGTCCGAAGGTCGTCGAGAAGGCCGCGCCGCCGGTCATATCACCGGTGACGCTGGACACGAAGTTGTTGCGGATGGTGTTGGTGTTGCCGGCGGCGAGGTTGATGCCGTATGAGCCAAACGTGCCGGTGTTGTTGTTGACGCAGTTGGTGACGGTGTTTCTCTCGACGGTGGTGTTCTGTCCTGTCGCCGAAATGTCGCCGAGGCTGATGCCCATCAATTGCGTGTTGAACCAGCCTTCGATGTTGCGCACTGTGTTGATTGCGACGGAACCGTTGTCGAAGCCCTGCAAGGTCATGCCGCGCGCATAGACCGTGGTCGGATTACCCGCGACCGCATTGCCGATAGTGTTGTTTGTGACCATGAGCCCGTTGGCGACCGTGGTGGCCGAGCCCTGCACGGCGATGCCGCGCGCGCAGGCGTCAATCTGGTTGTTGTCGGCCGAGAAGTTGGTGGCCGTGATGCCCGCGCCGATGGTCGTCGTGACCGAAGCGATGGCAGAAGGGGCGGTGGTGTTCGTAACGGTGGACGCGCCGCCGCCAACCAGAATCCCGTAGGTGGTGAACTCCGAGCCGGCCTGGCTCGTGGCGGCTGCCACGTTTCGGCCGGTCGCGCTGCCCGTGATGATGCAGTTCTTGATCACGTCGTTGTCGCCGCTGGTAATCAGCGTGGAGAGCGCAATGCGGACGACAGATGTGAAGGTCGTCGTGTTGACGGCCGTGTTCTGAATAGTCAGGTTGCGGTTCGTGCCTGCCGTGCCCGGGTTGTCACCGTTGATGGTGACGTTGTCAGCACCGTTCAATTCGATGACGCCGCGCCCGGTCGGTGACGCACCCGCTACCGAAACGCCATCATTCGACGGCTGAATCAGGACCGACGTGTACGAAGCGGTGCCAGCGCCGTTGCTGTTCAACACCGCCGGCGTCGCTCCTTCAGTTGTGCTCGCGACTATATTTACAGTGATCACTCCCTGATGAGTGCCTGCGTTGATCGCATCAAACGCCAACTTTAGAGTCCCGTAGTCCGTGGGACCAGTTGTGCCGGCAGTCGCCGTCACGGTTACAGGCCCGACCAGGGGCGAATCGGCGCTTGTGGAAGACAGCGCATCCGGCTGCGGCTTCAGCCTCTCTCGCTGCGGAGTCATGCTCGAGCCCGCAGGCGAACCGGCGGCTCGAGAAGATTGGGTTGAACTTCCAAAAATCAACAGTGCTATCAGGCAGACAGCAAGAATAGAGAGAGAGAGCGGAGAGGTTTTCATTAGCGGGGCTCCTTTGATAACTTGGTTATGTGCCGCGGCGGATGCTCATCCACCCGATTTTCAACAAGCGTTGGCGCGCTCAAGCTCGATCAAGTATCGCTTTTCCGGTCGATGCCGTTGCGAGACTTTGTGGAAAGTTCTGCTCCCTCTTACCCGGCTCTTTCCTTGCGGCTAAGTGCACACGCCTGACAAGAGGAGAAGCAGTATTAGCTTTACTAGATTTCGGCGATTGAGCCTGGGCTGCGCTCAATTGCCGGAACGGGTTATCAATGTCTCTGTGATTGAGTGCGCGCGTCTTTATATCAACCGCGCTCAGACAAAGTCAAGGCGTCAGCCGAACCCGGTAGTGGGGTGATAGTGTGTTGCTCCTCACACTCGCGTTTCTCCTCTGCGTCCTCTGCGGTTGATTCCGAGCCACCGAGCAGGGAAACCGCGGAGGACGCCGGGGACGCAGAGGACTGCTTGCCGGCAACCCGCTAATACCCCACTAACGCCGAGCCCAATGCGTTGGATCTCTAGAGATTGAATGCTCTCACCAGGAACGCCGCCATCTCAGCGCGAGTTACCGCACTGGACGGGCAGTAGAACAGGTGATCGGGCGTGCATCCCAACGTGATGTTCAATACAGCCAGTCGGTCTACAAAGTCGTAGAACTGATTTGACGAAGGCACATCGTTGAATCGCTGCGTCGCCGGCGTCGGCGGGCTGAACTCGCCCAACCCACGAAGTATGAAAGCCGACATTTGGTCGCGAAGCACTGGATCTGCCGGACAATACAACGGCGGCGCAACCGAGCAACCCACTGTAATATTCAAAGCCGCCAACCGGTCGATAAAGTTGTAGAACGGATTCGCCGGCGGGACGTCGTTGAATCGCTGAGTGAGAGGCATCGGTGGATCGAACTCGCCTTTCGATCGCATGATGAACGCCGCCATCTCCTGGCGAGTCACCGGATCGTTCGGGCAGTAGTTGCCGTTGCCGCACCCGAGCGTTATGCCTCGAGCCGATAGTTTCCCAATCTCCGTATAGAACAGACTCCCGAGAAGAACGTCCGCGAAGCTTATGCCCTGGTACACGGTAAAGGTTTGCCCGCCAACGATGATCGCGCCGCTGCGATTGGTAGACCCGAAGTTTGTTGTCACCGAATAATTGACCGAGCCGTTGCCGGCGCCGCTGCTGCCGGCCGTAACGGTAATCCAGCTCGCGGTGCTTTCTGCGATCCACCCGCAGGACGCGACGGACGTCACGTTGAAGCTCCCGGTTCCGCCGTTCGCCGCGAAAGACGCGCTCGGTGAAGAAATCGACGGCGCGCTTGTGCAAGGGAGAGCCGCATCGACGGCGGCTTTTATGTCCAGGCGGCCAGATCCGTATGTGTTATTCGGCACACCGCTCGAGCTGCACGCGGTAGATGAAACGTGAACCGCTGCTGTATTGAGAATCTGTTCCGCGAACGCTACGTTGCCGCGAATTCCCGGCTGCGCTGACCACAAAAGAGCTACGGCTCCGGCGACGTGCGGCGTAGCCATCGACGTACCACTGAGACTTGCATAGTTTGTGTCGCCGGTCCCGTAGGACGAACGGACGCTTACGCCGGGCGCGCTTATATCCGGTTTGAGCCGGTTGGATCCATCGATCGTCACCGGCCCGCGGCTGCTGAAACTTGCGATGATGTTAGTGGACGTGCTGAAGGCCCCAACTACATAGCTGGCGTCGTAGATCGACGGAGGATCGACTACCGACGAGCAGGACGAGCCCGCGTTTCCGGCGGCCACCACCATCATGATGCCGGCCGCTCGCTGGGCTTCAACTGCCTGTTGCAAGCTGGCCGGAGAGCAACCTTCGGACGGTGGACAACCCCACGAGTTGGTCGTGACGTGAGGAGCCTTGGTTGGGTCTCCCTGTGCCGGAGTACCGTTGACGGGATAGGGAGCCAGGAACCATTCCATGCACTCGATGTATCTTGCAGGTGTGCCGTTACCCTGATCCATATTGCGGCAGCCGATCCATTTCGCCCCCGGAGCCATGCCTACCTGGTTGGCGCCGCCGTCGTCTCCCATGACCGTTCCCATTGTGTGGGACCCGTGCCCGTCGTCGTCACAAGGCTGAGTCGAGTTCGCGCCGCAACCGCCGCCGCCGGTGTGAATGCTGTCGTGCCAGTTGAAGTCATGATTGGCGGTCGTTCCGTTCCAACCTCTGTAGTGAGGCTTGAGCGCGTTGTGAGTCCACCGATATCCGGTATCGGCGCCGGCAACAACGACTCCCTGGCCGTTGAAGCCAAGCGCCCACACTTCAGGCGCCCGGGTGTTGGTGATCCCCGGCTCGATCGCGTCGGGTTGCTGTGCGGCTCGATCGCCGATGGGCGCTTCCTCGATGTTGTTGTGAATTTCGGGATTGCCCTCGATACGGGCTACCTCATCGCGAGCCGCGAGAGCAAGCGCCACATCCAGATTGCCTCGCACCCATATCATGTTCACGAGGTAGTACGAGCGATGCTCGATCCTACCGGCATCGAGCCAGCTCAGCAGTGTCTTCTGTGTCTGCTGCGCCTTATTCCAGAGCGCGTTGTAAACGAAAAGACCTTTTTCGTTTTTAGTCTTGAGCAGCGCGGCGCCGCTCAAGTCCGCCTGGTCCGCCAGAACGGCCAGGAACTCCGCCTGCTTGCCATTCTGTGTGTGTTCGACCACCCACGGAGCAAGCTTGGACAGCGCAACGCTCTGTGCGCTTTTGCTCTGACGATCATCCGAACTTGCGGACGCGACGGCGCCGGCAATCAGGCATAGAACAACCAGCAGTCGAATCTTCATAAGTTCCATATTCCTGTCTTTTGAATTTGGCTATTTTGCCCGGTTCGCTTACAAATTGAAAGCCCTCACCAGGAACGCCGCCATCTGCGCTCGCGTCACCGAATCGCCCGGGCAATAGAAGTGGTGATCTGGCGTACATCCCAACGTAATGTTACGCACCGCCATTCGGTCAATGAAGTTGAAGAACACATTTGACGGCGGCACATCATTGAATCGCGCAGCAAGAGGCGTCGGCGGATTGAACTCGCCCAACCCTCTCAGCATGAATGCAGCCATCTCCATACGAAGCACCGGACTTGACGGGCAATAATTTCCCCCTCCACAACCCACCGTGATTCCCAACTCCGCCAATCGGTCGATGAAGTTGTAGAACACGTTTGACGGCGTCACGTCAGCGAATCGCTGACTGGCAGGTGTCGGTGGATTGAACTCACCCTTCGCTCGCATGATGAACGCCGCCATCTGCTCGCGCAAAACAGGAGCGTTCGGGCAGTAGTTACCGCCGCCGCATCCAACCGTCACGCCTCGAGCCGCCAGCCTCCCGATTTCGCTATAGAACGGATCGTTCGACGGCACGTCGGCGAAGTCAATGCCCTGGAAAACCGTAAAGGTCAGACCGGCGACAGTGATGGTACCGGAGCGAATGGCTGGGCCTGCATTGGCGCTGACTGAATAATTTACTACGCCGATATCGCTGCCGCTGCTGCCGGAGGTAATGGTGATAAAGCCAGCATTGCTCACCGCCGTCCAGTTGCAGCCGCTCTGCGTGTTCACCGTGATGCTGTCTGATCCGCCGCCTCCCGGAAAGGACTTGCTCATCGGCGCGATTATGTAGTTGCAACTGGCCGCACCCGGAACGCAGTAGCGCGCACCCGTTTCCGTCAAGATGCCCGTGTTCCCTCCCCAGACGATCATCTCTCTGCCGGTAAACACTGCACTCTGCTGGAAGCGAGCTGAAGGTACATTGGCCAACCCCGTAGCCAGCCAGCCGTCCGTTGCCGGGTTATATCGTCCTCCCGTATCCAGTCCGCCATTGCCGTTGCTGTCTCCGCCCCAGACGATCATCTCCGTTCCGGTCCAGACGGCTGTGTGAGACCGCCGCGGAGCTGGCGCATTGATGGCGCCGGTCGCAATCCATGAATTCGTGGATGGATTGTAGCGCGCCCCCGTAGTTGTCACGCCAAAATCATCTCCTCCCCAGACTATCATCTCGCTGCCTGTCCACACTGCCGTGTGGCCATACCTCGCTGTCGGGGCGTTAGCAGTATCCGTTGCATTCCAGGTGTCGGCTGAAGGGTCGTAGCGGCCGCCGGTATTGAGCCGGATATTGCCACCGAGGCCGCCCCACACAACCATCACGCTGCCCGTCCATACAGCAGTGTGTACTTCCCGGGCTGGGGGCGCATTCGACAGGCTCGCCGCCGTCCAGCTATCCAGCGTCGGGTCATACCGGAATCCGGTGTTGGAATCCGTTGAAGAAGCTCCGCCATCAATTCCACCCCAGACAATCATTACTGTGCCTGTCCACACTGCGGTATGTTTGGTCTTCGCGAATGGAGCGGTGTTTATGTCGGTCGCAATCCAGAGATCGGAGGCAGGATTGTATCGTCCACCCGTATTCGTATTGTTGGTTACCTCACGTCCTCCCCAGACGATCATTTCTGTGCCCGTCCACACCGCTGTATGATCCATGCGCCGGGTTGGAACATTTTCAAGTGAGGTCGGGGTCATCGAGTCCGTCGCAGGACTGTAGCGCGCTCCGGTGTTTGCGACGCCGAAATCCGTTTGCCCACCCCACAGGATCATCTCGACCCCGGTCCACAGGGCTGTATGATTCCTCCTGGGGAGCGGTGTATTGTTAGATCTCATTGAAACCCAGGTATCGGACGACGGGTCGTAGCGGCCGCCGTTATCGTAGAGGGTATACGATCCGCTAAAGCTGACCGAACCGCCCCATATGATCACCTCTTTCGTATCCCACACCGCGGTGGCCAGTTCTCGTGCGGCCGGTGCGCCATCGAAGTTCATCGCTGTCCAGTTATTTGTAGAAGGATTGTAGCGAGCGCCGCTTTGAAGAAAACTACCTTGCGAGTTTATCCCGCGTCTGAAACCGCCCCAGACGATCATTTCGGCGCCGGTCCAGGCCACTGCCGAGTTTCGTCCGGAAGGAGCATTTGTAGTACTCGTCGGAAACCAGGTATCGGTTAAAGGATCATATCGTCCGCCAGTATTTCGGTCGGGAGGATTGGGCGGATTATTGGGTCCGACTCCGCTGGCTATGATCATCTCAGTTCCGGTCCACACTGCTGCGTGAAGGCGTCGCGTTTCCGGCGCAGCGATTGTGTTTGTCGCAAGCCACGAATCGCTGGCAGGGTTGTATCGCCCTCCTGTATTCAAGTCGCCGGTAGAATTGAATCCGCCCCAAATGATCATCAGGCCACCGGTCCAGACAGCCGTGAAAAAATGGCGCCCGTCTGGAGCGTTCGAGGTGCTCGTCATCGTCCAGCCATCGGCTGAGGGGTTATATCTCCCGCCCGTATTGAAGTATGTCGTTATGCTATTGACGGTGATCGATCCGCCCCAGACGATCATCTCGGCGCCGGTCCATATCGCCTTGTGATTGTCTCGCGAGCCCGGCGCGTTCGTTATGCTGGTTGAGCTCCACGTGTCGCTCGAGGGACTGTACCTGCCTCCGGTATTCAGTCCGTTGTTAATGTTATCCGAGGGAGAATCATTACCTCCCCACACAATCATCACGCTGCCTGTCCAAACTGCTGTGTGGTTCCTCCGGGCGGCCGGAGCATTGATTGTGCTGGTCGCGTTCCAGGTATCGGTGGCGGGATTGTATCGGCTTCCAGTATTGAAAACCGATAAGTTAAATCCGGTGCCCGTGCGCCCTCCCCAAACAATCATCTCCGTGCCGGTCCACACCGCTGTGTGGCCATCTCGCTCGAAAGGCCCGCTTCCAATCGACGTCCACGTATCGCTCGTACAGGCCGAAGCGGGTGACCCCACTTGTGAAAGGCTGTAATCACCGGCCAAATCATCAGTCTGAGTGCCGATATTCCTGCGCTCGCTTTGCCACCAGATGTCCAGCGATCTCTTCTCCCAGTCTACGCGAGCAATGGTCATGCGGTCTTTGTGCTTGCTGAGAATAGCCGTAACGTAATAACGATCCTCGCCCTCCTGCAATTTGCTTAATCGGTCGAGAGGCAGTTGTGCGACGGCGGCAGAATTGTTTCGTTCGAACACCGGTGTAAGCTTGTTGAGCATTTCATTCCATTCTCTGGAATTCACTTTCAACGAACGCTCATTAGTCGAAGACGGCTCGTCTTCTGCTGAATCTTTTTCTTTCGACCATTCGATCTCCGAGTACACGCCGCTCATCTGCCTCATCCGGCCGGCCGAGCCGTGCGCTTTTATATCCGCTTCTATCTGAGATTTCAGTTCCCCATGAAACCTTTCGTCATAGGCGTACCAGTTCCTCACCAGTCTGTCTGCGACCAGGGGTCGCGCAAGGCACTCGGCGATGACAAAGGCGTCGTTGTCCAAAGCGGCGAACAACTCCGCCAGCCGTTCAGGCTGTTTACTCTGAGCGGCCAGACGGTTGATTTCCGCCTGGAGTTGCTCGGCCGTGATCGGGCGATGCCAGTAGGTTGCTAACGCGGCCGATTTCCGCAAGTAGTCCTCGACCTTCGTTCGCATTGCTTCCTGCGGCAGCACCTCATCCAGCGCCGGTTTCGGGCGAGGGTTTTCTGCCGGCCAGATTCTGTGCCGCCAGTTAACCGCTTCCAAACGGCGCTGATAGTTGATGCGCTGCTCCAACGAGAGCTTGCGCGAAGCGGTAGGCTCGATTTGAGAAGGTGATTTTGATTCCGGAAAAGCTTCCGCGGCAGCAAAGGGCAAAGCTACGAGGTTGCTGATAACTACGCCGGCAAGAATAAGAGAAAGACTTCGGGTTCTTTCGCCAGCAACTTGATCTCTCATCGTTTCAACTCCGTTTCGATGGAGAGAGGAGGATTCAGGACGTCTTCACTTGTTCTCGCTTCTGAGCAAGCGAAGACCCGCCAATACATGAGAGCTTCAACAGGGATGGACAGGATTCACAGGATAGGGAATGACGCAAAAAGACTCTCGCTTCTATCCTGTTCATCCTGTCTGTCCCTGTTGATTACTCATCGATGACGTCTTCACTTGCTCTCGCTTCTGAGGAAGCGAAGACCCGCCAATACATGAGAGCTTCAACAGGGATGGACAGGATTCACAGGATAGGGAATGACGCAAAAAGACTCTCGCTT
>DATNBZ010000123.1:0-42214 GCA_035607285.1 Blastocatellia bacterium
CGAGCGTCTTGAGCGGGTAACCATAAGCCGCGAGGCCGGGCATCAGGTTCATGTTGACGACCGAGCCGCAGGCCAGGACCAGGTGATCATAGGTAAGCGAGCCGCTTTCGCCGCCCGCGCCGACATATCTGAGCCGATTGCCTTGCAAGTCGATGTCGGCTACCTGCGCCGTCAGCCACGTCGCCCGTCGCACCATCTGGCGGCCAGCGACTACAACGTGCAAAGGGGAGATCGAGCGCCCGACCACCTCGGCAAGCATTGGCGTGAAGACGAAATGATTCTCGCTGCTGATAAGCACGATCTCGATCTCGGAAGAAAGTTTCCGCTCCAGGTGCTGCGCGAGCGTCACGCCGCCAAACCCGCCGCCGATGATAATTACCCTTCGTTTACTCATACTTTGATCTTCTCCCTTGCTGGATCCGATTGCTGCGGTGCCGCTTCCGGCCCGACTTTCTTTCGCCGTACCGGTGGCTTTCCGAAAACGTTTACTGACATTGAAGAGGAGCATCAGCATCAATCTCCGGTGGCCGGCGCGGTTGCTCCCAGCGCGACCTGCTCCGCCGTGACCTGCTCCGCCGTCCCCGGGGCTTCCCACTTAATCAGTTTGAGATCGAGGACGAAGATTGAATAGATCACCGGCACCAGCAGCAATGTGATGAAGGTCGCGACCATCATCCCGCCCATCTGCGCGTAACACATCGGCTCCCACAGCGGCCCGCCGTGCATCGCCAGCGGAACGAGTGCAAACACCAGGGCGAGGACTGTGATCATCACCGGGCGCAAGCGCATGATGCCGGCATCCAGCACCGCCTCCTTCAGCGGCTCGCCTTCCGCGTGCTTTTCTTCAATGAAGTCGAAGAGCACGATGATGTGGCTGACGATCAACCCGACAAGGCTGATGATTCCAAGGAAAGCCATGAACCCGAAAGGGGTGTCCATGACCCAGAGCGCCACCAGCCCACCGCCGATCCCGTAAGGCACCGCCGCGAAGACGACGAACGGCTTGATGGCGTTCCTGAACTGAAAGACGAGGCTCAGATAGATCGCGACCAGCGAGATCATCAGCACCACCGTCTGATTTTTGAAACCCTTGACCTGCTCCTCTTCCGACCCGCCGAAATCCATGTGGTAGCCGGAGGGGAGCTGAGCGGCAAACGCCGTCAACTGAGGTCGGGCGACGCTTACGATCTCGGAGGGCAGGTGACCGGGTTCGGCCATGCAGGAGACGGTGATCGTGCGGAATTGATTGCGCCGGCGGACCTTCTCGGTCTGCATCCCGTACTCGACCGACGAGACCTGCCGGAGCGGCACCTTCTGTGCCCCCTGCATGGAATAGACGTACAGATT
This sequence comes from Blastocatellia bacterium, assembly GCA_035607285.1. Lineage (GTDB taxonomy): Bacteria > Acidobacteriota > Blastocatellia > UBA7656 > UBA7656 > Onstottus_A. The sequence goes on from DATNBZ010000123.1 coordinate 1,348, forward strand.
TTGCACGTCGGCCAGTTGCGCGCGTTCTTCCATCCGCAGTCGGGCCACGATCGGGATCTGCTTATCGCCTTCGCGCAGCACCGTCACCTTGCTGCCGCTGATCCCTGTCGCCGAGGAAGCGGCCACGTCAAGGTTAGTGATTCCTGCCACGTTCGCGCGGTCGGAGTTGGTTTCGAGCTTGACGGTAAAAATATCCTCTCCCCAGTCGTCGCGGACGCGCTGGGCGTAGGGAGTACGGCGCAGAATATTTTTTACGTTCTCCGCCTCCTGGCGCAGCGCGGCCATGTCGGTGCCGGAGATACGGATTTCAACGGGCATCGTGATGGGCTTGCCCGTGTCGAGCTGCCGCACATCAACGCGCGCGCCCGGGACCCGTTCGTCGAGCGCCCTCTGCAGGGGGCCGATCAGATGGTTAGTGTCATGCTTGTCTTTGACCTCGATGAGGACCTGCGCGTAGTTTAGCTGCTGCAGCTCGGGTGAGACCGAGAACCAGAACCGCGGGCCGCCGCCCCCGACGAAGGTGGTCAGGGATTTCAGGACGTCACGCGGCTTGCCGGTTTTTTCTGGGTGCTCCTTGCCGTATTCTTCGGTCACCTCGCGCACCACTTCCTCCGCACGCCGCGCAGCTTCGTTGGTGGCCGAAAGCGGCGCGTCTTCCGGTAGCCATACGTCGAGGTAGGAAAGGTAGGAAAGGTCTTTCGGGAAGAAGTCGGTTTTGAGCTGGCTGGCCGCCAGCCCACACGCCGCCAGGAAAACGAACGAGCCGAGCAGGACCTTCCAGCGGTGATTGATCGCCCATTCGCCGACCCGGTAATAAAAGGCCGGGAATCCTTTCTTGCGCCGCTCCTCAATGGGTGGTTGGAGTTTTGGCCTTAGCAGGAAATAACTGATGAAGGGGATGAACGTCATCGCCACGATCAAGGCCGCCACTAAAGAGCATGTCAGCACGATCGGCAGACTGTATAAGAATTCACCCGTGCTCCCTGGTAGAGACAGGAACGGCAGGTAGGCGACGATGTTCGTGATGGTGGCGAAGATGATCGCCTTGATCAGTCTTGTCGGCCCAAGCCATGCGGCAATGAGCGGCGGCAAACCCGCCCCCAGTTGATTCTTAATCGCGTCGCCGGAGACCACCGGCACGTCCACCAGCAGGCCGAGCGCAATAATCAGCGTTGCGATGGACACCTGCTGGAGATCGATCCCCAACATGTGCGCCATACCGAACGTCATGAAGAGCGTAATCGGAATCGCCAACCCCATCAGCAATGCGGAGCGCCAGTCCCAGAAGCCGATGACTGAGACGATTACCACCAGGATGATTGCCTCGTAGAGGCTGTTCATGAACAGGTCGACATTCTCCGTGACCTGCCGCGGCTGGTCGGACGTGCGCGCCATGATCAGGTCGTCGGGCAACTGCTTCTTTAGTTCAGCCAGCTTCTGATCAATGCTTTCACCGAATTGACCGATGTATCCGTCCTTCCGCATCTGGACGGCGACCGTGATGGCGCGGCTGCGCTGCAAGTTTCCCTGCGCGTCGCGCCAGTCGTAGAAGTTCAGGTATCTCGGCGGGCTCTCATAACCGCGGTCGACGTCCACCACATCGCGCAGGTAAACGGGCGCGCCATGCTGCGTCCGGGCAATCGCCACATCGCCGATCTCATGTTCACTCTTAAACTCGCCGGAAGGATCGATGGAAAAGTTCTTGCCCATGGCTTCCAGCTCGCCGCCTGCCGGCGTGATGTTGCGCGCACCCAGAATCTTCGGCAGGTCTCCGGGCTGCAGGCCGTATGAGGCGATGCGCTCCTGGGAATAAAGAAGAAAGATCCGCTCGGAGAGGATGCCAGCGCGCGACACCTTCGTGGCTTGCGGGACACTCTTGAGCGCCTTCTCGATGAGATCGGTGAAATCATCCATCTGGCGGTAGCTGTATTTGTCGCCCGCGACCAGACCCAGCCGCTCGCGCGCCTCCTGTGGGTCGCGGATCACAACGGGCGGCCAGCTATCGGGATGAAAGTCCGTGGCCTGCAACCGCTCGTTGATGAACTGCCGGGTGTAGCCGAGCAGGGACTCATCGCTCGCGTCCGACACGCCGTCCACGCCGAGGAACCCCGGCTCCGTGATGACGTGCAGGTCGCTCGCCACGCCATTCTCTTTGAGGTAATCGGCTAACAGATTGAGCGGGTCCTGTACGACGCGGGCGCTGATCGGATGGGTGAGGCTGCTGACAATCGTGAACCGCTTCCCGCCTCCCTGCGCATACTGCGCCCGGTAACGCGGGATCGCTTTACTAATCGCCTGCGCGCGCAGGTCGATCTCCGCCTCACTCACCTTCGGGCTGGCGACCGTTAGCATCAGGGCCGACGTATCGCCGAAGTCCTTGATGAATTGCACGGGCCCCGCGCCGTCCGGCAAATCTTTGATCGAGTCGAGCTTGAGCGCGATGTCGTCGAACTCCTTAGCGATCTGGCTGCCGGGAAAGTTCTCATCCAAGTCCACGTAAACAACCGAAACGTTGGTCCGCGAGATCGAGCGGATCTTTTCCACGTTGGCGTTCTGCGCCACCTTCTCTTCGACCTTCCTCGTCACCAACTGCTCGATCTTCTCAGCGTTCACTCCGGGCCAGGGGGTGATGACGACGGCGGTTTTGACCGGCGTGTCCGGGTCTTTGCGCTGGGGCATACTCCGATAACTGTTAAAACCCCAGACGCAGACGCCGATCAGCATGACCCAGGTGATGTGCCGCTGCGTGACGAAGAAGCGAGAGATGTTAGGCTTGCTCTGGTCAATGTCGTGGTGGCCGTGAGGGTGTGCCACGTTGGCCTTGTCAGGTGTCGCGGTTTTCGGCGACTTCTTGACCAGCCCGCGCGAAGCGGCGCGCGCTTTCAGCAATAGCGCTTGAAATTTCTTCTTCAATTTCTGCTTCATGGAATCACCTTTACCTGATCGCCATCTATCACCATTGCGTTGCCAGTCGTGATCACGCGATCGCCTTGCTTTACGCCTTCAATCACGGCCACTGTGTTGCCGTATGCTTCGCCGAGCTTCACCTCGCGAAGTCGCGCGACCGACCGACCGCCTTCCTCGAGCACCACGAAGACGGCATAGCCGCCCGCGGCGCTCTTCGCTTTCATCACCGCGTTCAACGGCGCGACCGGCTGTGCTGACACGGCCTGCCGAGTCCCCACGCTGAGGGAGACGATCATGTTCGGTCGCAACAGAAAGCTCGGATTCGGGATCGTCACCTCGACATTGAAGACCCGGCTTTTTGGGTCGGCGGCGGGAAAGACGGAGGAGATCTGTCCGCGAAATTCCTTGCCGGGCATGGATTCGGTCTCGACGTCGAGCGTCCTTCCCAGCTTCATTTCCGGCACGGCGAGGTCCGCGACGCCGAAGACCGCTTTGACCGACGACGTGTCGGCGACGACGAATCCTGCTGTGCCGGGCGAGACCAACGTTCCTTTCTCGACCGATTTTTTCAGCACGACTCCGTTGAGCGGCGCCCTGAGCGCGGTGTCCTCGAGCGGAATCGTTGTCTCCTGCACGACCGCCTGCGCGCCTCTTGACTTCGCTTCGATGACGTCGATCTGGGATTTTGCGGAATCGGCTTTGGCCTCGATCATCCGCACCTGTGAGCGTGCGGCCTCGACCTTGGCGGCGGCCATATCTAGCTGTGCCTTTGCCGCGTCGTAATTGGCCTTGGTCGTGCTCTGGCTGGCGAACAGGTTTTGCGCGCGGTCAAAATCGAGTTTTGCTTTTTCATAAGCCGCCTCAGCCTCACTGAGCTGAGCTTTGCTCGATGCGATGGCCGATAGTGCTTCCTGATATTGTGCTTTGCTGACGTCAACACCTGATCTGGCCTCGCCGGCCTGAGATTGTGCCTCGTTGAATTTGACCTGATAATCGCTCTGGCGAACCCGAGCCAGCACCGCCCCGGTGCTGATGAGGTCTCCTTCCTGAAGGTCGCGCATCTTGCCGTCAACGCCGCGCGCCTGTTGAAGCGCGACCACATAGCCGCCCACCTTAAAAGCCAACTCCACTTCCGTGCGCGGAATGATCGTCGCCGAATACCGCTCGCCGCTGCCGGTCGCCGCGTTCACCTCGATGGCCGCGACTTTCACCGGCACCGGCGGTTTTTCTACCTGCTTGGCTTGCGGCTTCAACACGACCACTGACACCGCAGCCATTAACAAGAGTGTCATGCTCGCTACAATCACTTTCAATCGTCTGTTTTTCATTTGTCTGCTCCGATCGCTTTTTCGTAATCGGCCCTGGCCGTCCAATAAGCCAGCAACGCCTGTTGATATTGATAGTCTGCATCGGCCAGCGTGGCCTGCGTTTGCAACACGTCGGAAAATAGCGCCGCCTTCACCTTGTATTTGTTGGTTGAGACACGGATGTTTTCCCGCGCCGTTTCCTGATTGAGTTGCGCGACGACAAGAGCCTGGCGGGTCTGCTGGAGCTTGCGGAATTTGTCGCCGACCTCAATAAGGACGAGGCTCTCGGCTTCGTGCAAAGCGTTTCGCGCCTGCTCGATGGCGTGGTCTTTTTCGGCGAGCTGGTTCTTCTTTCTCCCCCAGTCAAAGACCTCCCACTTCACCACCACGCCGATACTGGCAGAGTTCTTTGGGACCACCTGGTCGAAATTTCGGAAGGACATGTAGGTGAAGCCGACGCTCACCTCGGGGATGTATTCGGACTTCTTAATGCGCCGGTCCACTTCGGCCTGTTTGACCCTCAGCCGCACCTCCCGCACTTCGGGCCGCTGCTCGAGCGCGCGGCTTCGCGCAAGGGCGAGGTCGTTGTCAAAGCCATTGACATCGGGAACTGCGGCCACCCTGAACTCAGTGCGTACGTCGCGTCCCAATTGGTTGTTGAGCTGCTCTTTCGCAGTAGCCAGTTGATTCGTCAGGTTCAGGGCTTCGTACTCGGCCTTCGCCAGCCGCGTTCTAACTTCCAGGCTGTCGGCTTTCAAAGAGACCTGTTGGGCGACGTTATCGCCCATCACACGGTCCAGCTCGCGGTAGTATCGGACGGCTTCCAGAAGGCTCTCGAGGGCGCTTTGGGTCTGCAGAATGCCGTAGTAGGTCTGCTTGACCTGATTGACCGTGGATTGATTGACCTGGCGCAGTTTCTCGCTCTCCACATCGCGTGCTAACCCGGCTTGCTCGATCGTCAGGCCGATCCGGTGTTGCTGCGACAACGGCTGAAGAATCTGGCCGGCAAAGATCGCGGTCGGTTTGCGCGAAGTGCCGATGGAGAAGAATGGCTGGACGCCGGTAATGGTGCTTGATGAAGAATTATCGACGTTGGCATCTTGCTTAACCAACTGCTGCGATGCGAGCGCGTAGAGATTCATTGAAGGCAGCCGGAGGGTGCGCGTCGCGGCCAGTTCGTCTCCGGCTTTGCTGATTGACAGTTGTGCGTTCTTGACTGGGCGGTTGTCACGCAATGCAATCTCTATCGCTTGCTCAAGCGTCAGCTCTTCGCCGTCGCGCGTGGCCGGCGACTGCGACTGCGCCTCAAGCGCGGAGCCGAGCAAGCAAATCGTCAAGATCAGAATGACAAAGCGGCATCTGTGGATACACATAATCTAATCTCCGCGGCCTACGCTTTGTGCGCAGCCAGAGTTATGTTTGCGGTTTTTACGTGAACGGCCTCGCGGGTCAGCCGCGGCGGGCGCTCCTCAGAGTTTTGTTCTGCCCCTTCAGAGCGGCGACCTTGTAAGCCTCCGCGAAAGTCGGATAGTTGAACACGGTGTCGCGGAAGAACGCGATGCTGACGTCGAAAGCATGCTTGTTCCCTCACTCATGGCTTGGGTTACGCGTCCCCGCACTAATCTCTTCAATAAGCTCTTCAATGACCGCCTTGGTCATTATTCCTGTGGCCCGCAGTTCTGTGCCGTCCTGGAGCATGCGCTTGAGCAGTTCGCTGCCCTTATCGTCGATCCACGTGACACCTGACAGGTCTATGCGCATCGGTTCGCCGTTGCGCGAGGTCTGCGCCTCTAGCCAGCTTTTCTCCAACACCTCAACCCAGTCGCCTGCGAGCGTGCCTTCGACCAACAGTCGCCGCTTTGAGCCTTTGTTATTCTTGCTTATTCGTATCACGGCTTTATGCCTCCACTCGCGGTCAGGCGGCGCGCTGGTTGTGCTGTCCGCCTGCCTGCCGAGCACGTGCCAGATCCAGGGCGGCGACGGCGTGGGTGGCCTCCGAGTCATCTCGATAGAAGACTAACTCTCTTTCGTCCCCTTCGAAGTTAATCACCACGACCTCGCCCAGACGCACCTGCTTGGTCGCCGCCAGGTTTGCCAGCGGAGTCACCACGAATCGCTCAATTGCCCGCTTGAGGTGGCGGGCGCCATACCGACAATCCATTCCTTCCACCAGCAAGAACTCCACGGCCCTTTCAGTGACAATCATGCGAAAGGGCTCGGCGGCGCACTCGTCAATGCGGCGCTGCACCTGCTGCAACTCCAGGTCGAGGACGCGCCGCAACTGTTCATGTCGCAAGCTGCGGAACACCACCACCTTATCTATGCGGTTCATGAACTCCGGCGAGAACTTGCGCCGCGCCGCATCCATTGCCGTCCGGTAGATTTTCTGGTCGAGGTCGTCGGCAGAAATCTTGGCGTCCGCGGTGGGGGCAAACCCGATCGAGCCGGTGATCAGCTCGCTCATCTGCCTGGCCCCCAGGTTCGACGTCATGAAAATCATGGTCTGGGTGAAGTCCACGCGGCGGTTGTCGCCCAGCGTCAGTGTCCCCTTGTCGAGGATGCCGAGCAGCAACTGCCAGAGCGCATCTGAGGCTTTCTCGATCTCGTCAAAGAGCACCAGGGTGAACGGGTCCCGCTCGGTTCGGTGCTTGTCGAGGTTCTCTTGGCTGAGTAGCGGCGCGGTCTCGCGGTGGCCCAGGTAACCGGGCGGCGAGCCGATCAGCTTGGCGATTTCGTGCGAGTGCTGATATTCCGCGCAATCTATTTTGATGATGGTGTTGCGGTCGCTGAACAGCACTTCCGCCGCAGCCTCGACCACGTGAGTCTTTCCCGATCCGGTAGGTCCGAGAAAGAGCATCGTCCCGAGAGGCCGCGTCGGGTTGGTGAGTCCGGCTTGGAAGACCTGGTACAGCGAAGCGAGCTTGCGGACGGCGCGTTCCTGGGAGACCACGCGGGCGGTGAGCTCTGCTTCAAATCGCGTCGCCTGCTTGCCTTTGAGGTCAGGATCAAGCGCTACCAAACGCTTCGTCTTAACTGTCTTCACAACCGTGTCTCGGTTCATCGGGCTCGCCATCAAGTTAAGCATTTGATTAGACATCTTGATCTCCCCTTTCATCGCGGATTCAATCTTTCGTAGTGGAGAAGGGCAACAAGAGTGCCAAAGTGCCGCCGCTGTAACGTGTTGAATTCAATGCAGAGCTGCAAGGGAAGTGACGGGGGTGTCAAAACTGTCGGTGTCAGTTTTAGCAGTCAATAGGCTGATGAGGGAAATCAACATCTTGGCTTTTCGTAGCCCAGGCGTTTACGCCTGGGTCGGCTGCGGTCGCGTTCATTCTTGAGCCCGATTCATCGGGCTTTCTCGTGATCAAAGATAGCTAAAGCGTCCTTCAAGCCCCGTTAACGGGGCTATGAAACCGTCGTAGCTCTCGACCCAGGCGTGAACGCCTGGGCTACGTAAAACGCCTTTGGCAGCGTGCCGATGGTTTCATTATGTGATCGGCCCGTATACAACGAGCAGGGTTTACTGCGTGGCCGCCCCTCTTCCGTCCAACGAGCGTCGTATGCAAAAAGGGGCGGCCACGGAGGGCCGCCCATACAGGTCGTTACTCCCAGTCAATCAGAATCCCCGCGTCAGCGACACGTAAATCAGGTTCCGCTCGTGGCTGTGGCCGACCTCAACCCGCGCGGCCAGGCTCCGCGAATACCGGTACTGCACCCCTCCACCCACTGAGGCTCGCCAGCTCTTCGACTCAAAGTCCCGATTCGCCAGAATCAAGGGGTCAGTCTGTGACCGGTTGTCTCCCCACACCTGACCCGCCTCGCCGAAGCCGAAGGCGTCCAGCCCCCGCTCTTCGCTCTGCGTCCATATGGTCCGCCGCAACTCGGCTGAATCCAGCGCCAGGTTATTGCCGTGATAACGGAAATCCTTGAAGCCGCGCCCGTACATCCGCCCGCCCAGAAACGACAGGTCATAGAAGGGTATCTGGCTGCCGCCTCGCGGGTCTTTCAGGGTGGCGTAGCCGCGCACGGCCAGCGACGTCTTATCACTGAATAACGGAATATAGCCGCGGGCATCAAGCTCCATCTCTAGCCAACCATAATCCGAGAAATCGAGCTTATGTTTCAGCCCTTCAGATGAACCCACTCGCCCGTAAAAATACGCCCCCTTTGTCAACCCGCGCGAGGCGTTGCGCAAGTCGTACTGGACGAAGCCGCCGTAGGAGAGAATCTTCGTGTTCTCCAGCAGCCCAGGCGCCCAACGGGCGACGGGAACGGTGTTCGGGTTGCCTGAAAAGAGCAGATCAATCGGAATGTCTCGGTCTTTCTGTCCGCGGTAGCTCGACGTGTTGGCGACGCTCACATAGCCGCCGGCCTTGATGCGCGGGGTGAAGTCGTGATAGAGCGTGGCGTTGAAGCTACGCCGTTCGAGGTCGTAGTTGGTCTGCGCAGTATTGGCGACAAGCGGGCCGATGCCGAAGAAGTTATCTTTGGTGCGCCGCAGGTAGTCGAACCAGACGTCGGCATGGGTCTTCTTATCAAAGAACTTCGGAATGTAGGCTTCGCCTTCGAAGCGGCGATAAAGATTCGGTGAGGTGAAAGCGGTGGCGCGCAGCTCAACGAATCGGAGCCGGTCGGCGGTGGTGGCTTGCAAGCCGAAGCCCATCATGGCGCCCTGCTCGAAGCCGCCGGCGACCGCCTTGAGGTACTTGGTACCCAGGTTGATTGTAGTCCAGGTCTCGCGAGTTGGCGCGTAGCGGTTGAAGACCTGCACCTGATCTGCCAACTTTGAAAACCCGCCCGTCGGGCCGCCTGTCTTCGGTGTGGCTTGTGGGGGAGTGGAGTCCGTCGCGTCGGCATCCGAGCCTTCCCTTGTCAAAACATTTGGGGCGCCGGACCGGGATGGCGAATCGCCAACCGTTTGTGCAGCGCAAGCTAATGGACTTGAAAAGGGCGCCGTAAGCGCCAGCAGCAATAAGCCTATCGGTAACAGGTTCTTTGATCTATTCAACATGATTTTGTCTCCTTCTTTTTTGTACCGTTTCAACTCAACAACCTTCATCGAAGAGAGTCTCCAGATCGGATATCCTGTTGAAGCAGCACCGCAGTCGTTTCAAGATTGAGAAGGGCAACGCGAGTGCCAAGGCGTAGCCCGCTGTAACTCACTGAATTATCGTTACGGGGCGGCAAACAAATGATCTTGGTGTCAAAACTGTCGGTGTCAGTTTAGGAGTCAATAACATTGACGCTCGGGTAATTTGAGTTAATAGGCAGGGACGAGGTCGCAAGCGTGTTGCGCCGTAGCCGGATTGCAGTCCGGATCGCTGGGTAAGGAGAAAAGTTTGGGGTCAATGCCGAGCTTTCTCATCCGAAACAACAGCGTCGTGCGCTTGATCCCCAGTCGCGCCGCCGCACCTTCCGCTCCTCCTACTCGCCCTTTCGTCGTCCCCAGCACCCGCTCGATCTCCTCCCGCTGCCTCTCATCTATTTCTTTGGCAGCACTCCTCAATACTCCACGATCCATCTCGCTCATCGTCTCCCTCACGATTCGCACGATCTCCTCCCGCCCGCTCCCACTCACGCGGTTCACCGCCATCCCAACACCACTGTTCTCCAATTCCGCAATCGGCACCTCCAACGCTTTGCCCCGCGTCAGGATCACCGCCCGCTCGATGAAGTTCGCTAGCTCCCGCACGTTGCCCGGCCAGGCGCATTCCGTCATAGCCTTCAGCGCCGCCACCGGTATCGTCTCAATCTGTTTCTGCATCTGCCTGGCACACTTCTGCACGAAGTAGCGCGCCAGCACCGCTATATCATCCCGCCGTTCTCTCAACGGCGGGATGCGGATCGGGAAGACGTTGAGCCGGTAATAGAGATCGCTGCGAAATTCCCGCGCGGCTATCATGCTTTCCAGATCACGATTGGTGGCCGCCACCAGCCGGACATCAACTTTCTTCGTGCGGGTGCTGCCCAGGCGCTCGAACTCGCGCTCCTGCAAGGCGCGCAGGAGCTTGGGCTGGATCTCGAGCGGAACGTCGCCGACCTCGTCCAAAAACAACGTGCCCTGGTCGGCCAGTTCCAGCCGCCCGACCCTCTGGCTGATGGCGCCTGTGAAGGCGCCGCGTTCGTGACCGAACAACTCGCTCTCGAGCAGCCCGGTCGGGATCGCGGCGCAGTTCAGTTTCACGAAGGTGCGGCCTTTGCGGCGGCTGTGGTCATGGATTGCGCGTGCGATGAGTTCCTTGCCGGTGCCGGTCTCGCCAAGGAGCAAGATGGTGGAATCGCTGGGGGCGACCGTTTCGACGAGTTGTAGGACTTGCTTGATGGCGGGGCTGTGGCCGACGATTTGATCGAAGTTCAACTCGGAGCGGATCTCTTCTTCGAGATAGACCTTCTCTTTGGCGAGCTTGTCTTTGAGTTCCGTGATCTCCCGGTGCGCCAGAACGTTTTCCACCGTAAGCGCTATCTGACTGGTGACCCGAGTCAGGAAATCAAGCTCATCCTTGCTGTAAGGATTATATTCCGCTCGCGCCAGGCCCAGCGTGCCCACAACCCGATTGCGGCCTGAGAGTGGCAGCATGCATCCGGTGCTGAATCGCTCCGCAAACAGAAGCTGCCTTGAAAAAACCTCGCCGGCTTGCTCGCGAGTGCCAGCCCAGGGTTTACCCGTCTGGAACACGTGGCTTGTAATCGTGCCGGCCAGAGAAATAGGGGTCCCTTCTTTGAAGCTTCCTGCCTCCGGGGGGAAGTCGAGCGCGTAGACCTCAAGCTGGTCTCCATTCGGGCTTTTCAGAAAAATACAAACTCGGTCGGCGTCTATCGCCCTCCTGATGCTCATCATCATTGCCCGGACAAGGTCGCGAAGCTGGTGGTTCGAGACGGCTTCTCCAGCCAATTCAAGGAGTAATTTTAAGCGGCCTCTTTCGCGGCGTGGCTCCGCTTGGGCACCCTCACCGACACCGGCGATCATAAAAGGTTCCGCTTCACGATGGGTTCCCGCGATGGCACTCAATGGGAATTCGCCGTGGCCTGCCCTGCTCGGAAAAGGATCAGTCACACCCGCGATGTTGGCAACGCTTGCGCTCATTTTCATATCTCCTTCCCTGATTCGCGGCCGATTATGCGCCCAGTTCCCCCTGGCGACAACTTCGAAAGGGTGACGGGCTGCGCAAAATCGGCAGGCTTATTCATCTCTTTTGGCCGCGAAAGAGGCTCTTCCGGGGACCGGGGACAACCCGAAAGAGTGCCGGATTATCCCTCTAGAAAATCACCATGGGGAAGGGAGGATACAGAGTGAGGGTGGCGAGGTTTCTGATGACTCGATTGCTTGACTTGATATTGGGGTAGTTGCGTGCCGGTGACCCGACCCTCAGTGGTCGAGACGCCGAATCTCGATCCGCTTCCATCCGTAAAGCCGTGCATCAACCGACCAGGCCCCGGGACCCAGCAGCGCAAGGGCGCCGCCGAGGCCGGCCAGCATAATGGCCACCGATGGATCCTGACCGTGTGAGAAGAGGATCCACAATTCCGTGATGGCCACAATCGCTCCCGTGACGGGAGTCCAAAATCCCACCAGGAGGAGCAATCCGCCCACGGCCGCAATCAAGTGTGGTGCGGTCGCCTCTAGCGGTGCGCCTTGGTGGAGTTGCAAATAATGCACAATCAACGTGGCTCCGGCAATCATCCGAAGGAGCAGAAGCCCGAGGCCAGGCGGCCCGCTTGAGAATGTAGAGAAGAGACGTCTCATACCTGTGTTAAGGTATGAGATTCCAACACAAGCCGCACACCCGAAATGGCTTTTCTTGACACCCTTTCGAGTGAATCAAAGTTCGATGATTCCGCGTTTGAGACCGATCATCGCGGCGTGGGTGCGATCGTTGGCGCCCAATTTGGCAAGGATGTTCCTGACCTGGCCCTTCACTGCGTCTTCGGTCATTGAGAGCTGCGCAGCTATCTCCTTATTGCTATGGCCCTCGGCGATCAGCCGCAGGACGCGCACTTCGGCCGCCGATAGCGACTCCTCGGCTGAATGCTCGGCGAGTTGAAAAGAGACCTCCGGCGAAAGGGTCTTTCTACCGGCGTGTACCGCCCGGATTGCGCCTAGCAGCTCCTTGTGCAGGCTATTTTTTAAGAGGTAAGCGCGGGCGCCCGCCTTGATAGCACGCAGCGCCTGCACGTCTCCGGAGTAGGTTGTGAGCACGATGATTCGCGCGTCGGGAAATTCTCCGAGAATCGCCACCATCGCATCCAGGCCGCTCATCTCCGGCATCTGCAAGTCCATCAGCGTAATGTCGGGGCGGTGCGTGCGAAACTGGTGAATCGCTTCGCGGCCGTTGGAGGCTTCGGCCACCAGCGTCATGTCCGGCTCATCGGCGATGAGGCCGGCAATGCCCTGGCGCAGGAGCGGGTGGTCATCCACGCCCAGAATTCGAATCTGTTTGCTATCGTCGCTCATGGCTCGCTGCTCCCTTTATCTCGGCTTTTTCCCGAAAGCACTTTTGACAACCACCCCCGCCGGGCAACCCCACCATAAGCAATATTGCCCGGGATGCTGAGCTCGACCTCCGTGCCGGAATCGACCCTGCTCCTGACCTCCAGCCGTCCGCCCACATCTTCAGCCCGCTCGCGCATGCTGGGCAAGCCGAAGTGCCCGGCGGGCTGCCGCCGGATGGCCTCCTCGTCCAGGCCCTTCCCGTCATCGCGGACCCGCAAGCGGAACTGCCGCTTGTCATATTGCAGTTCCACTGTGATCCGCCGCGCCCTCGCGTGCCGGAAGGCGTTGCGCAATGCCTCGCCCGCGATGCGGTACGCCTCGTCGCGCACGATGGCGTTCAGATTGCGCGGCGCGCCTTCCACCTCCATGTCAATGGCGGGAGCATCGAGGGCTGATCCTTCGCTCGTCAGTTCTGCGACAATCGCAATGATTCCGTTGGCAAGGTCGTTGGTCTCGGACGCCGACGACCGGAGCCCCTGCACGGCATCTCGGCCTTCGGTGATCGCCTCCGCCCCCTGATCCAGAGCGCTCTCCAGTCTCTGCCTGGCTTCGAGCGGACGTTCCGGGAGCATCTTCAGGACAGATTGGAAGCGGAGCAGAAGTCCCTGAAAACTTTGCAGCAGTGTGTCGTGCAATTCGCGTGCGATGCGTGTGCGCTCACTCACGCGCGCCTCCAACGTCATACTAAATTGGTGCGCGAGTTGCCGGACACGGAGCTGATAAGCAGCCCAGAGCAGGGCCAGGAACATGGCGCCGCACAAAACGCGGAACCAGTTTGTCTGGTAGTAGGCCGGGGCAATCGAGAAATCCAGCAGCGTGCCTTCCTCGTTCCACACGCCGCTGTTGTTGCACGCCGTCACCCGGAAGCGGTACGTGCCCGGCCCCAGATTCGAGTATTGCACCTCGCGGTCGTTGATGACTTCCTTCCAGTCGGGGTCCTGGCCTTCGAGCATATAACGGAAGCGTATCTTCTCCGGGGCGACGAAGCTCAGCGCCGTGTAATCGATCGCTAGATTTCGAACGCGCGGTGGCAGCCGCAGCCCGTTCGCCGCTTCATAGGTCTTACCGTCGGCAGTCATTTGTTCGATATGCACTGGAGGTGGGACCTTGTTGAATGATACATGCGGCGGATCGATCACGCTGACGCCGTCATAAGCGACGTACCAGATTCTTCCATCCGAAGCCTTGGTTACATTCTGCACAGCAGAAACGTAGGAATGGGTGCGCACACCGTCCGAGACGTCTAACAGCGTAGCCTGCACCAACCGCGATGGATCGTCGACCCAGGCGTCCAACTCGGGCCGGGGAATCCGTACCAGGCCGCAAGCCGTAAAGACCCAGACGAAATGGTCGGTGTCGTCCATGCTCCAGTGGACCGTGTCACACGGTATCCCATTCTTGCTCGTGAGCGTCGTGACGTGGTCGTTCATGATGCGGCTCAGCCCATTTTCAGTGGCAACCCACAGCGCGCCACGCGGCCCAAATCGAAGGCTATTCACCCGGCCCGCGCCAAGCCCATCGGCGGCAGAATAAGACTTCCGAATCGCTCCGTCTGCGAAGTACGAGACGCCTCCCCCGCTGAATCCCAGCCAGACTCCACGCTGAGAGGGGTCGGCGACGACAACACGCGCATGATCGTTATGCCCCAGCGCCGCCCAGCGAATTTTCTCCACTACGCGGCCCTGAAATAAATGAAAGAGGCCATAGTCCTGTTTTGCCAGCCATATGTGTCCCGAGGGGGCTTCGGCCATCGATACGACGCGTCCGCCGGGAACCTCGCGCACAGTCACAAATCGACCATCCATTAGGTATCCGAACTCCAGAACGGTTGATAACCATAGCCGTCCGCCGCTGTCCTCAAACAAGGAATATGGCACTCCCTTGGTTTCGCCAGGATGTTGAGAGCTTCCGGGCCGGAGCAGCACACCGATTTGGCCGTCTTTCCACCGGTTCAGGCCGTTGTACGTTGCCACCCAGACACTACCGTCTTTCGCGCCTACGATCGACAAACTGTTTGTGTTAGATAATCCCTGCTTAATCGAGATATTCGGAACGGCATATTCACGGAACCGGTCAATACCGTTGGTAGTGACCGCCCAGATGTTGCCTTCCTGGTCCTGAAGAAGCGCGGTCACCGTGTCGCCAGAAAGGCCATCAGCCTCGGAAAAACCATCCGTCCTGCTTTGATGGAAGTGGATCAGGCCCCGGTCGGGTGTACCGACCCACACAGCTCCGTCACGATCTCGGAGGATTTGCGATGCCGTGGACCGCCGCACCTGCACCGGTCCCGGGACTCGCCCGTCACTGTTTTCAACTGGATGTCCGCCTGGGCGCATCGTCAGGAGCGCAGATTTTTCATGCTCTCCAAGCGGCGGCAGCCCATACTCAGCACCTGGCATTTCGAATGATTTCGGTCGCCCCGACTTCCACTTCCCAGAGCCCTTTTCCAAACCCATCCAAAACTTGCCCTCGGAATCAGCATTGATAGGCCCAACGTTGTCCTCAAAAATGCGAGGTTCGTCAGTAGCAACCCATACAGTGCCCGCGCGGTCCTCGAGCAACGCAGAGATCCGGGTCCCGTTAAGCTCCGAGTAGCTAGTGAGCTTGCCATCTTTCCAACTGGCAAGCCCCTTTGTTGTGCCGATCCAAAACGTGCCGTCATGTGTGACTAGCAGCGTCGGAATGTTGTTGCTGGGAAGTTGACCGTTGGGCGGTGTCCAAGCCACAGCCCGAACGCCATCGAACCGCAGCAAGCCGAATTCCGTACCCAGCCAGAGATAACCATCCGGTGTCTGTGCGATGGCGTAAATGAACCCTTTGGCGAAACCGTCGCGCACCCTCCATGCGGTATGCGCATATTGGCTGATATCGAGAGAGTGGTCCAATGCGAGCGCGCAAGTGCAGCACGACAACATCACTGCCAGACGGACAATCGAGTGTGCGCGCCGCTTTTCCATAGCACGGACATTTTAGCCCGGCCGTCAACTCATTTTGCTGTTTGCGATATTTACTGGTCCGAACGATGCCACTGGATTCGACACGAAGCAGGTCAAGTGGGTGCGCAAGAACGGTTCGAATGCACCGTAACGTCCCACTAACTATTGCTGCAAGCAAGTATACATGCGATGCATTAAGCGATAGTATAGGCGCGATGTCGTCACGGCAACAGTCCGATAAGCCGGATAAGGTCTCGACTGAAAAGGCGGACGCGGTCCGCGGTGCGGGACCATCGATTTTGCGTGCTTTCGCGCGGCTGCGGGCGCGGCCTGGAGCAGTGGTCCTGGTCGCTACGCTAGTCGCGTTCGTAGTTGTTTCTTTGGTGCTTTTATCGAAACACGGCACGCCCCGTGACTCGAACGCTGTA
The DNA here is from genome assembly GCA_035607285.1 of Blastocatellia bacterium. Classification (GTDB taxonomy): domain Bacteria; phylum Acidobacteriota; class Blastocatellia; order UBA7656; family UBA7656; genus Onstottus_A. The sequence goes on from DATNBZ010000123.1 coordinate 17,417, forward strand.
AGACTGTCACTCGGTCTGCCGAGCGGAGTAACGCTACATAGAAACTGGCACCCGTTCGAACATCTTGCGGTTTCTCCTGACGGCGAAACGTTGGCCTTCGCGGCAACTGATGCTTCCGGTCAAAGTTCGTTGTGGATCAGGCCCTTGGATTCTTCGGAAGCGCAGAGAATGGATCACACTGAGCGCGCGCTTCTGCCATTCTGGTCACCGGACGCAGAGTTCATCGGCTTCTGGGCTGATGGCAAACTGAAGAAAATACGCCGATCGGGTGGTTCCCCCGAAGTGATCTTCAGCGTTCCGGAAATTGCGCAAGGAACCTGGGGACCCGACGGGACCATTCTCTTCGCCAAAGCCGTAAACAGCCCAATTTTCCGCGTGGCTCCAGACAGCGCGAGTGCGACTCCCGCGACCTCGTTGCTCCCAGGACAAGTCAGCCACATGTGGGTCCAATTCCTGCCGGATGGCAAAGGCTTCATGTACCTGGCGCGGACAAGCTTGGCAGCGGAGGATCCGGAGGCGAAGGTGTACGCTCAGCCCCTCGAAGGTGGACCTCCTACTGAACTCCTCACGAGTGAGAACCGGGCGGTAGCCGTTCCGGATTACCTGCTATTTGCGCGCCAGCGAAATCTGTTCGCGCAACGCATAGACTGGAGAACGTTGCGAAAAATCCGCGAACCTGTATTACTGGTCCGCAACGTCGCTACGCCTCCAGCTTACCTTGGCAGTTCCGAATTCACTGCTTCGCAAAACGGGGTGCTGATCTATGGCACAGCAGAGGGATCATCCTTCGATCAACTGAAATGGTATGCACGAGATGGCTCAACGATTGGCGGTCTCGATCCGGTGGTCGATTATCAGCAGTTCACGCTTTCTCCGGATGGCAAGCACTTGGCACTCAACTCGTTCCGACAGCATGCTACCGGCAGTCTGTGGCTGATCGACATCGCGACGAACACAACGACTCCCCTGACGATTGACCCGCACGCACAATCCGATCCCGTATGGTCTCCCGATTCGCGCTACGTAGCGTTTAACCTACTCCCAAACGGCGGGAGTGATCCGCCGTTCCTGGTAGAGAAGATCGAAATCGGCAACCCGCAAGCACAGCCGATTTATGGCGACAATGAAAGACACTGGGTGGAAGACTGGTCGCGGGACGGTCGCTTTCTGCTGACGCACGATACGATGACTCTTTCGGTTCTACCTCTGACGGGGGATGGAAAACCTAAGCCTGTATATTCATCGAGTTTTCTTAAGGATGCATTTCATCTGTCTCCCGATGGACGTTTGATCGCTTTCGGTGAGCTTCGCGACGCGAAGTGGGAGGTCTTCGTCGCTTCGTTTCCGACGTTTCAAGATACAAAGCAGGTATCGGACGCCGGCGGCGCACAACCGCGGTGGCGCGGCGACGGCAGGGAACTCTTCTTCATCGACTCTGACGGAGCGATGATGGCAGCTACCGTCGACCCCGGCTCGGTTGTGAATGTAGGTCCACCACGAAAACTGTTCGATACCGGACTGGTTCCAGATCCCACAGTCAATCAGTATGCAGTCACTCAAGATGGACAGAAGTTTCTGGTGCTAGAGCCACGTAAGGGATTTCTGGAGTCCTACTCTGTCGTTCTTAACTGGCCTGCGATGCTGAAGTAGCTCGCGTCATTATCTCCCGCTCGATCTCGGTGTAAGCATTCTCGCGCTCCCGATAGGTGAATCGCGCCACACGCTGCATGGATGGGGTCAGGAAAACTGTTTTGGATCGATGCCCAGCTTCTTCATCCGGGCCAGCAACGTCGTGCGCTTCATCCCCAGCCGCGCCGCCGCCCCTTCCGCTCCTCCCACTCGTCCTTTCGTCTCCCCCAGCACCCGCTCGATCTCCTCCCGCTGCCGCTCATCTATTTCTTTCGCAGCAATCTTCGCTACTCCAGTATCCATCTCGCTGATTGTCTCCTTCACAATCCGCACGATCTCTTCCCGCCCGGTCGGACTCGCGCTGCCGACCGCCATCCACTTGCCCGTCTTTTGCAACTCCGACACCGGCACCTCCAGCGCCTTCCCCCGCGTCAGGATCACCGCGCGCTCGATGAAGTTCGCCAGCTCCCGCACGTTCCCCGGCCACTCCCATTCCGTCAGCGCCTTCAGCGCCGCGGCCGGGATCGTCTCAATCTGCTTCTGCATCTGACGGGCACACTTCTGGACGAAGTAGCGCGTCAGCAGCGCTATGTCCTCCCGCCGCTCTCGCAACGGCGGGATGCGGATCGGGAAAACGTTGAGACGGTAATACAAATCACTTCGGAATTCGCGCTCCGCGATCATTCGTTCCAGGTCACGATTGGTCGCCGCCACCAATCGCACGTCGACTCGCCTGGTGCGAGTGCTGCCAAGCCGCTCGAACTCCCGCTCCTGCAGAACGCGCAGGAGCTTGGGCTGGATCTCCAACGGCACGTCGCCGACCTCGTCGAGGAAGAGCGTGCCCTGGTCGGCAAGCTCCAGCCGCCCGACCTTCTGGCTGATGGCGCCGGTGAAGGCCCCCTTCTCGTGCCCAAACAATTCGCTCTCGAGCAGCCCCGTGGGGATGGCGGCGCAGTTGAGCCTGACGAAGGCGCGCTGGCTGCGGCGGCTGTGGTCGTGGATGGCGCGGGCGATGAGTTCCTTGCCGGTGCCGGTCTCGCCCATCACCAGGACGGTGGAATCGCTTGGGGCGACGGTTTCGACGAGTTGGAGGACGTGCTTGATCGCGGGGCTATGGCCGACAATCTGATCGAACTGGAGTTCCGAGCGGATCTCTTCTTCGAGATAGAGTTTCTCCTGCGCGAGCTTGTCCTTGAGTTCGGAGATCTCGCGGTAGGCAAGGGCATTTTCAAGGGCGATTGCTATCTGGCCCGCTGCCCGGCTGACGAACTCGACATCCTCTTGCGTGAAGACATCCTCCGTCGTGTGTGCAACCCCGAGGACTCCCAGCGCTCGACCGTGGTTCGCGAGTGGAATAAAAAAGTGATTTTTGATGCGCTCAGCAACTGCTATTTGATATCCCTCGGGATGGATGGCAGCAAAATCGGCTGTGCGTACAATAATCGGTTTTAGTGTGTCAAACGCCTGTCTTAGGGGGTCGTCCTTAGGCGGGGAGAGTCGCAAGCCTTCCTTATAAGATCCCACGTTCTGCGGGAAATCAAAGGCAAGCACGGTAAAACTCCCTGATGTCGGATCGGCCAGGTAAACACCCACCCCTTCACAGTGCATGACTTCACGTATGTTGGCCGAAACCGCGCGCAACAGTTCGCGAAGCTCCAGGTTCGAGGTGATGCGGTTGGTCAGATTCAGGAGCAACTGTAGCCGCTCGTTTTGGCGTTGTAATTCCGACTGCGCCGCCTCCACCCTCCTGAGATTAAGGTTGTCATCAATGGCGAACGCGGCCACACGCGCAACCTTCCGCAAGAAGCCGATGTCTTCGGCGCTATATGTACTCCCCGGACCGCTGGCGATACCCAACGTGCCCAGTCGCCGGCGTGGCGTGGTCACGGGAACACGAACAACTGAGCCGATGCGGGCGCCAATTGTCGCAGCATATTGTTTCAGGTGCGGGAACCTCTCATCGCTGTCCCAGTCAGCAATGTGAAGCGGTTCTTCGCTGTTGTAGAGGTGCCAGATGGGCAGCTCTTCGATTCGCCCATTCGGCAACGGCAACGCCCCCTTGCCCCACGCGTGCCATTCGACTTCGTCGGAGTTCTTCTTCAAGGCGAGCACGTCGAGATAGTCGAACTCGATGACACCGTTCAACTGATCGGCCAGAGCTCGTGCCATCTCTTCCATATCAGAGCACGCGGAGAGTGCCTCAGCGATGCGAAGCAGTGCTTCATAATGCTCGGCGGTGCTTCGCGACGCGAGTTGCATTTCTGTGGTCATCGCCCACCACTCCATTCTCGGCGGGATTGCGGAGGACAGAATAACACAGACTCCAAGCGTCTTTCGTTACCGGTAAAGAAGTGTGGTGTTCTAATCCTGCGTTGCTGTAATTACAGCGATCAGAGCATAGCGGCGAATCTTTTCACTAGCCCAGGCGTTCACGCCTGGGTACACGGCAGCCTCATAATTCGCTTAGCCCGTTTTCAACGGGTTTCAGGCTCGCCTTGAGGTGTGATTGGGAATTCGCGACGAAAGCGTGAGTGCGATTACCAGCGGCACTTTCAGGCCTTTGCTCAAGCAGGAAGGAAAAGCCCCGTGAACGGGACTACGCTCAATCGTGCGTCGATCACCCAGGCGTAAACGCCTGGGCTAGTGGAAAACTCGAGCTGAGTTAGTGACAAAGCCTTTCGTGAGCGCAGCGCCGCAGGCCATATCGGGTTCGGTCATACAATTGGCAATCACAACCCGACTGGCTGGCCCTCGAGTTCGTTCAACAGTTCGCAGTTTTGGTGTCAGTGACGTTGTCAGTTTTGACTTTTAACAATTGTTCCCGAACCCTCACTTTCAATCATCTTCATATTTCAACGAATTGGCCGGCAGGCGGGCGGGTCTTGTTGCGGCATAGCCGTTGCCCTTACCAGGACTAGAAAGGAAAGCTGATACCAAATGGCAAAGAAAATCCTTGTTCTCACCATCACACTCGCCACGATAGCAGGAGGCACAGGGTGCAGCCTTCGCAGCGTTGCCACCTCTGTGCCTTCTCGCGTCTTCCGCGAAGTCCATGGGCTGAGGGTCCGCTCTTATCAGATGACGCCGGTCACGAACGACCTGCGTCAGTATAAAGCAATCGAGATCCACAAACTGAACAACCTGATGATTGATGAGATACCTGCTCGTTCAGTCGAGCAATTGAATGTTGGAATAGTGAAACAGATTAGGGCGCTCAACTATTTCGACCACATTGCCGTGATTGATGGCGCAAACGACTCTCAGGAGAAACAGGCTGACCAGCCAGGCGAGGAGATCACGGATGCCATGTTGCAGCCCACGCTCGTGCTCGAAGGCTACATAGATGATTTCACGCCAGGAATACCCAAACTCCGATATATCGAACAGGGCAACAACCACGCCATTTTGACGGTTCGCATTATGGTCATAGACAAGCTAACCGCGCGTGTGCTCGGCCGGATGAACATAACGGTCGAGAATACTCGCATCACGAGCAATGTTGAAAGAATGGTGGGCAAGTCGGCAGAGGAAGTTGCCCGCTACGTGCGCCGCAGCGCAGCTCACCCCAGTGAAACAAAGGAAGCGTATGCAAGCGTCCAAAATTAAGATGACAAAGAGAATCAAGCAGATCTTATTTCTGCTGATTGCTATCGCTTTCTCCGCGAGGGCAGCAAGCGCGCGGCAGTCGCCATCAGATCAACCGAAGCAAGGAGCCGTCGAGAGAGTGGCTGTCGCGCGCGGAGAAAATCGCGAGTCGCTAAAGCGATACAAAAGCGAGAATGGAATTCTCAGCGCGAAAACCGTGATCTTAGGCGGAGAGTTTCGCGTGACGACGGTCATTCCGTTCAAAGGCAACTTTGCCGGGTATCACCATCTTGAGATCGCAAAACCGGTCAGCCTCGTGGGCAAGGCGCTCACACCGGACGAGGCGCGCCGGCAGATTGCCAAGTTCAAGTCTCAATTCGAATCACGTAGACTATTTGAAACGGTTGTCGGTATTGATTCTTACGACCCCACTACTGCGAGCCGGCACAAACAATCGTCCGCTAATGCGCCATCAGAGAAATCGGTGGAAGCCGATAGAGCTGAATCTCCTGACGCGCCGATAGGAAGCTTTGATGACCTGGTCGCGCGCGACAAACGCAGAGCGCTCGGCGAAGACGCAGGGCAACGACCCGCCGCCGATAAAACACTGGTGGTTGTCATCGAGGTGATCGATTACGCGAAGGGAAGCCGCTGGAAGCAAGCGCTGCCGCTCGATCTCGGCAAGTCCATACTCACTGTTCGCTTGCGCTACTACGAAAAGAGCACGGGAGAAGAAGTCGGGCGACAGATAATCTCAGGGCAATCGGATGGATCAAGCCTGCTTGGCCCGCTATCACCGCGCGATGGTTTAAGCGGTGTGGCAGATGGCTTCATCGATCAAGTGACCCGTCGCGTGGCGGCTTCGGAAAAGTGAAAGCAAGGTGAAAAGATGAAGAGTGTATTTGTACTCCTGGCGCTAACGGTATTCATAACTGGGCTCGCGTTGGCTCAAAATGCACCCCGTTCAAAAAGTGCCGGGCTGGCGAATCAATCTAAAGCTGCAAAGTCGAGTCAGGATGACGACAACACGATCACGTTCGATTCCGCCCTGGTCAATACGCATGTTGCAGTGCGCGATGAGAAAGGGCGCTTCGTTACGGGGCTGACTAAGGATGATTTCATCGTGCTCGATGATGGCAAAGAGCAGTCAATAAGTTACTTCAGTCAGGAAGCGGACCAGCCGCTCACGGTTGCGCTCGTCATCGACCGAAGCCGCAGCGTGCAGAGCGCATTGAACAAAGCGCAGGTCGCCGCGCGCGATTTCTTCAGCTCGGTGTTGCGAGCAGGCAAAGATCGCGCGACGGTGGTGGCGTTCGATTCAGGCGTGTACGTGGTCCAGGATTTTACTGATGATGCGAGCGCCTTAACCGCTGCCTCCCTCAAGCTGACGGCAGCAGGCGGCACTTCTATTTTTGACGCTGTCTACAAGACCACGCGCGACAAGCTGAGGGAAGACGAGGAAGGCCGGCGCATCATCCTTTTGATCACGGACGGCGACGATACCACGAGCCGCGCGTCCATCGAACAAGCGATTGAGATGGCCCTCAAAAATAACGTGATCATTTATGCCATTCGGGTGCCTGGTGACGGCTCGCTCAACGTCCGAGACTTGCAAGGCAGGCCTGTGCTCGACCGGCTGACGGAGGCGACCGGCGGACGCCAGTTTCATATTGATCGGGATGAGCAGCTCGCGGGCTTCTTCACGAAGTTGCAAGACGAGCTGCGGAGCCAGTATTCGATAGGCTATCAGTTTCAGGCCGCATCTTCAGACCACAGCTTTCATAAGCTTGCGATCAAGCTGAAACAGGCGACCTTAAAAGCTTTCACCCGGCGCGGCTACTACTCTCGGGAAGGAGAGAAGCCATGAACTTCGAGGCCGTAATGATCAGCAGTGAGCCGCCTCTGCTCGTGAGAATCGTCTATGAGGTTTCAGACCGCGTCGGCAATGCGATCGAAAGAGTAAGATATCTCCCAGCAGCCCCGCGTTTGTCGCGTCTGAGAACGAGGAGCACCGACGACAACCCCGATGGTTTGTTTTCGAGCCTGCCATCAGACTCTTCTCTGATCAGAAGAATACGCCGGGAAGTGAGTGATATATTTTCAGCCGGTCATGCCGAACCTGCATCAGTTCAAGCAGAGGTTGTACGCCGCCTCGCCTTCCTTGTTGCCGCAACTGAAGAAGCTCTGCCAATGCGTCTCTTCAAAGCGGCGAAATTTGCTTTCACCCAGATTGATGAACGTTCTGAGTTTCAACGAGACGCTGCAACCGGCGAACAGGCTTATGCTGACTTAGCGTTTCTAAGAGAGACCGCTGCGCTGCTATTTCCAATGAGGCTCGCGCGAGAGGCGGCAGAGGCTGCTCGTACGTTTGCGTCCGACCCCATGGGTTTCATCAAAGCGCTGCCCGAAGGAGACGCCGTCCTCAAAAAAGAACAGAGGCGAGTAGGCGCCGGACTGAGCGTGGCTACGATGGTTTACGTAGTGGCGTTCTCAGTCATCTACGGTTCTTATTATATCAGCCACCGAAATCGTTCAAGCGTCGAATCAAGAAAGCAGATAGAAGTTACTCTGCTCGCGCTGCCGCCTGTGATTGCTGTGAAACCGCCGCCGCCGATCAAGCAGGCAGGAGGCGGCAGCAATCAGATGAACCTGCCGAAACAGGCGGCCGAGCAACCGAGGCTCGAGGTGGTTAAGCCAAGGCCGGAACTGCGCCCGCTCGATCAGATACAGCCCAGGCCAGACGTGCAAGCTGAACCTGCAAGAGCGACGACGGCGGATGCGGCAGGACCTTCGAGCATGACGACGGCTGGTCTATCTGGAGGAACTGGCACAGGAGGCGGAGCGGGAACGGGACACGGCACAGGCGTCGGCTCTGGCAACGGGTCGGGCGTCGGCACTGGTGAGAGCGTAGATTACAACGGCGTGTTTTCTGTCGGAAGCGTTACCGTGCGACCGCAAATACTCGGGCGCCCGACTCCAGGTTACACCGACGAGGCTCGGCGCAATCAGATTGAAGGTTCAGTCAAAGTCTCCGTGTTGCTGAAAGCGGATGGCATCGTGTCGGAGGTTAGAGTGACGCGCGGACTTGGTTATGGCCTCGATGAGAAGGCTATCGAAGCGGCCCGTCAATTGCGATTTGTGCCGGGACAGAAGGATGGCCATGCAGTAAGCGTGCGTCTCTTTGTCGAGTTCAAATTCTCTCTTCTATGAGAATCAAGCCCGATCGGGAATCGATGATTCGGGCGCTGAAGATCAACGAGGAAACTGGCGAAGTCATGCTCACGGAGTGATAAAGACGTGTTGAAGATCATAGCGGTTCAAGAAAACCCCGAATCGCTTCGGGTGCGGCCTTACGGAGAGTTCACTGCCGAGTGCCTTCCTGAGCTGGTACGCGGCATAGCCGTTGCCCTTAGCAACAAAGCGCAAAGAAAAACAGAGCGAAGTAAACTTCTGCTCTGCAGCGTGGTGCGCTGCGGTGGGTAGTGACGGAAGCTCTTCTAGCGACCCAGCGCACCGCGCCGAGTGACGCATCACTCGACATTAGACGTGAGGCAGAGATGATACGACTCAAAATGTTAATCCGAGGACTAAGGGCAACGCCGTTGTTCATTTCAATGACGGGGCGCAGGTGTCAGGCTGGAGTCAGGGGAGCCCATCGTTGAGCAGACCGAAGCAATAGTGGAGAAGGAGCAAGCAACATGAACTCGCAGACCAAAGAGGCTGTTGACTACAAACTGAACGTCTTCTGGCGCGAGGTTGTTCTTTCGGATGATGCGCTGGTGACGCAACACTTTCCAACTGGCGAAGAGATCCGGCGCCGGGCATACGAGATCTACGTCTCGCAAGGTGCGACCGACGGGCGGGACCTGGATTATTGGCTCCAGGCCGAGCGCGATTTACGTCAGCTATGTAAGAACCAATCGGTTCTAAGCCGTTCTGGAGGCACAAAATGAAATCGCTACTCAGACGCTTGTTGGCCATCTTCCCCTTGTTGATCCTGTTCGTACCGTTTATCGACGACACGACCGGAGCGAACGCCCAACAACTCAGCGAGACATTTCGCAGAGTTAAACAATCCGTGGTCATCGTGAGGACTCAAGAAAAAACCGTCGCGCCCCTGCTCCGCCAGGGGTTGGTAAATTCGGGCGGGCAAGCATCCGGAGTCTTGATCTCAGATGACGGCAAGGTATTGACTGCCGCGCACGTGGTCCAGGCCGTAGACAAGGTCTTCGTTGAATTCTCCGCTGGCCAGATCGTTACCGCTCGCGTCATCTCCTCAGCCACGAATGCCGACGTCGCGCTATTGCAGCTCGACTCGGTCCCGAAGGGTGTAACGGCCGCCCAAGTTGGCGACTCGGATCAAGTCGAGGTGGGCGATCATGTGTTTGTCGTCGGCGCGCCCTATGGCCTCGCACTCACTCTCACTGTGGGCCACGTCAGCGGTCGGGCGGCACCGAAGCACGCTCTCACGAGCATGTCAGCGTCGGCATGGGAGTTTTTCCAGACTGACGCCGCGATCAACGGCGGGAATTCAGGAGGTCCCCTGTTTAACTGGAGAGGTGAGGTGATCGGCATTGTCAGTAACATCCTGAGCCGGTCCGGCGGCTTTGAGGGCATTGGCTTCGCCGCGACCTCAAAGATGGCGCGCCTGCTTCTTGAACAGAAGCCCTTCTGGTCGGGGATGGAAGGCATGCTGGTTCAGGGGGACCTCGCCGGCTTGCTCAACCTGCCTCAGCCAGCCGGTTTCTTGGTACAACGAGTTGCCGATGGGTCTCCGGGTTGGAGATTGGGAATCAGGCCCTGCACACTACGCGCCTCAATTGAGGGCAATGACCTGCTGCTGGGCGGGGATATCATCCTCTCGATCAATGGAATCGAGGTTCTCGAGGGTGACGCGTCCATGGACAGTATCTATGAGAGCGTGAGCAATCTGAAAGCCGGCGAGAAGGTTGTCGCGAGAGTGCTTCGCGGCGGGAAGGTCGTCGAGCTATCGACGGTCATCACTCTGTGAGTCGTCGTCAGGGGGCGTATGCGATTAATAAAAAGAGGCATCATTCTTAGGACGGGCATTGGCGGGACATCCATCCGCGCGGCCGCGCACCTTATCAGCATCTTCCTCATCAACGCCATCACCTTGAACGCTCAGCTTGCGTCGACTGGCAACGTTGCTCGCCCGGGGGCTCGAGTGATTGCGCAACACGACCGAATCCTACCCCTGCTCGCAGCGTTGGCAGATCAGGCCAGCCTGTCTGCCGACCTCATCTTCGCAGTGCGAGCTCAATCGCAAGCGGCAACCTTGCTATGGCCATATGACCGCGAGCAGGCGCGCGCCATCTACGGCCGCGCGTTTCAATCCCTCGTGTGTAACGATAGCGCCACGTCCAAAGCGTCCGTCCATCGCGCTGCTGGTCTCGCTACTCCAGCAATAGCGAAGCAACATCTGCTCGGTGAGCTACTTCAGGAAATCGCGGGGCGCGACCCAGGACTGGCCGAAGACCTAGCCCGCGCCTTCACAGCCCGCGTCGCCGGGGCTGATCCGGGCTGTGCCTGCGCCACCATGCCGGGAAATCGCGAGAATGATAACGGCCCTGCATTTGACTCATCGCCAACCGCCGCCCCTACCCAAAGAGAAATCGAACGCCGCGATCTGCTGGTCGGCGTCGCGCTACAAATCGTCGAGCGCGCTCCGGAACGCGCGATGGCCCTTGCTCAATTAAGTCTGGCCTCCGGCGTGTCGCCGCAGTTCTCGCAGCTATTGCTCTCGTTGCGCGCGGTGGATGCCGAGCGAGCGGATCGGCTTTTTGCGTCTGCGGTGGGTGGCCTGGAACGCTCAAGAGACGTGGATCTTGACAGCCTTCACACATTGGGCGCCTTTCTGGTTTCGGCCTCGAACCCTGTAGCTGGGGAATCCGTCAGCAGAGGTTTGGTAGTGCGATTTCTCAATTGCGCGCTGGCACAGCTATCGCGGCTCGGCCAAATGGCAGCACGTCGGCGAGGCGATGTGTCTGACAATCAAGGCATAGCTGCTGAGGACGAGGCGGTCATTTATTTTCTCAGCCGACAGCTTGGCGATTTGTTCGCGCGCTACATGCCGGACAGACTCAGCCAATTCAAACACAAGATCGAGGAATTGAGCGCTACCAATGCGAATGACGGAGCAATTGTGCCGGCCCCAATATATGGAAGTAATCCGAACGAGATGGTGCGTGAAGCCAGGGCCGCTTCGATGGCCGCCGATCGCGACATGCTATACACGCGGGCGGCGTTTGCCTGGCTTGCCAGAGGAGAAGTGAGCCGGGCGCAGGCCACTGCGGCAGAGGTCGCCACCGCCACGATACGTGACCGGATCATGACTCAGATCGCGCGCCGATATAGCTCGGCAGGGCGGCTCGATGATGCGGTCGCCGCGACGCGGGACATCCGAGATGCGGTAGTCCGCGCGCACCTCCTGATGAGTTTTGCAGCGGCGGCGCTAGCTTCGAAGGATGGGCCTCGGGCAAACGACTTGCTCAATGAGGCAGAAGGCTGCGCACTGATCGCTCCGCCTTCATTGACCCGCGCCCTGGCGCTGATCGAGATCGCCAGGCACTTTACGGCAATTGATGCGCGACGCGGCTTCAAAGTCATGCAGACGGCAGTTGAAGCGACAAATCAAGCACTGGCGCAAAGAGGAACATCCACACCGGCGCGATCAAATCCACGAGCTGCGGGAGAATTCGGAACGGGCGATCTTTACGGCTCCAGTTTTGAAGTCACGTTTTCCGCCCTCGCGCGCGCCGATTTCGAACGCGCCTGGTCTCTCGCGCAACAACTCGCCCCAAGAGATATTTCCGTGCTTGCGCAGTTGGCGGCCTGTCGTGGCGCTCTGGACAGACCGCAGTTTTCATCCTCAGGGCGAGATGAGTAAATGAGGATACGACGTTTACCGATTCATATGGCCCCTGACGTGAGGTGAGCCCACTTTGATGAGCGTGCGGCGCGAAGCCTGCTCGATGTAGATGTCATGTTCAGGCTAGTTGATTATGCTGACCGATATATTGTTTAACGCATGGTGTGCCACACACAAACTGAGCACGGAGGCCATCTCGATCATCGCCTCCGTACGCGACGCCGCCAAGTATCACGACTCCGGGCATCGGATTATGAAAGCCTTACTATTGACTTTGCTGTTGACTCTTAGCCTGGCCGGCGTAGCACAGGCGCAAACTCGGCATTACATACCAAACTCCAGGCTGACTCCCGGCGATGCGCTTAAGGTAACTGCCGATGATTTGTGTAAGCCCGGTCATGCAGAAATCGAAGGCAATATCTCTGTCCAACTCAAAAGTCAGGTATTCGACAGATATGGCATCCGCGGAGACCTCATCGGTTACAAAGTGGAGCACTTGATACCGCCCGAGCTAGGCGGCTCGAATTCGCTAAAGAATCTCTGGCCGCAGCCGCTCGCCGGGGAATGGACTTACCATATGAAGAACCGGCTGGAACGTCGGCTGGGCAAGCTGGTTTGCAACGGCGCCCTCGACCTCAAGATCGCCCAACAAGAGATCGCCGCGGATTGGATAGGCGCCTACAAGAAATACCTCAGTGCGCCAGGTCAGGTGCGATCTAACCGACGAAGGCAGTTGGGTCTCACGAAGGCTATTAAAAGAGCTGCGCTGCCAAGTTGAACTAGCTCGGCATGGGAGCAGGAAAGCCGTCGGGGAATGAGATGCCCAAATTGAGGGTTTGGAAATTCTCGAAACTTCAGCGGGTTATTGGTGGCCCCTGGAGGATTCGAACCTCCAACCAAAGGATTATGAGTCCGCAGAACGCCCTTTCAAAGTTGGGTGAACTGAGCGTCACCTGTTGACAACTACAGTCATTTGCTACGGGTTGCAGCCACCGGCAAATGATCAACTAGTGAACGGAGGTGCATCTATTTCGCTCGGTTTCTAAGAATTCCGGACACAATTCGGTCACAGTTTTTATGGTGTCGAAGAAGGTCTTACCCCGTAATCTGTGATTGCAGTAGTATCGCGCATTGATTAACTCGTGCCCCTCAGGAGTCCATCCGCTCCGATGCGATAGCAATCAATCTTTGACAGCGCTTCCCACTCAAGCCTGGCGGGATTCTGGATGGCAGTCACCTGAGGCTCGGACGCGCAGTTGAATACGACGTACAGCCAGTACTCATCACCCAAGCTCTGAGCTGCCTTGTACTCGTTAGCCGTGAGAGCGATTTCGCCGACTCCAGCTCGTCCCTTCACCTCAATGAACCTTGTTGCGATCTGCTCGCGCGAATCACCGGTGGGTAAACGACGCGAAACAAGATCGAAGCCGCGAGTATCGCTCTCGACACTATCGACTCTGCAACCCCGCGCTTCCTCAAAAACGATTGCCGCTCGAACCGCGATGTGTTCAATTTCAGCGAACCGTAGATCAGCCTGCGCATCCTCTGCGTCAGAGGGCCGCGCCACCGTATAGCCGACCGCTTTATAAGCCTTCAACCGCTTCTCGTACATGCGATTCAAAACCGGCACGCAAGCGTCGATATAGTCATACACTCGGACAACATGTTTGTTCTCGTGAAGCCGATGCAATCTGCCGACATACTGCTGCAGAGTGCCTCGCCAAGAGATCGGCATTGCCAGGAACAGCGTGTCCAGCCGGGCGTCGTCAAAGCCTTCGCCAATGTAGCGTCCAGTTGCGATGATCACACGTTGCTGATCTTCGGGTACCGCCTTGATCTGCGAAGCAAGTGCATCTCGTTGCTTCTTGCCCATTCCGCCCTTCATTACAAAGACGTTCGGCACACGGCGCGCGAGCCTCTCGACGAGGAGCTGTACGTGGTCCGTGCGCTCCGTAAGCAGAAGTGGAACACGGCCGTCTTCAATGGCGTGCACAACATCAGCGATGATGAGATCGGTTCGCTGATCATCGTTGACCAGAGCAGCGTAGATGTCCTGTATTCCGATGCCGCTCCATTCAGGTGGCACCGTGAATTCAGTCAATCTCGGTATGACCTCGTGTTGAACGCCCGAATTGGCCGCCTCCTTCTTGCTGCTCACGTTGAAGCGAATCGGGCCACACTGCATCAGGATGATCGGGTGGTGGCCATCTTTGCGGACAGGGGTCGCAGTCAGCCCGACGACGTACTTTGCTTTTACCTTTCTCAAGACTCGCTCGAAAGTGAAGGCAGAGACATGGTGGCACTCATCCACGATTACCTGACCGTATTCGGCTACGAGGTCTTTCACTTCTCCCTTTCGGATCAAGCTCTGAATTACGGCCACATCTATGCTTTCAGTTCGCGAGGTCTTGCCTCCGCCAATCTGACCGATGTCCTTAGTACTGAGCCCTAAGAACAGCGCCAGCCGCTCCCGCCACTGATCCATCAAATGACGTCGATGAACTAGGACCAGCGTGTTCACTTTTCGTATTGCTATCAGCCGCGCCGCTACCGCCGTCTTGCCGAACGCTGTTGGAGCGCAAAGGATTCCGTCATCAAAACGAGCGAGCGCCTTCGAAGCCTCCTTCTGACCCGGTCGCAGCTCGCCGTGAAACTCGACCTCGATGGGTTTGCCGGCAAAGCGATGATCTGATACTTCGGCATCGATTCCGTGGCTTTTGAACAGTTCGAGCAACTCTTGTAGTAAGCCTCGGGGCAGCGCGATGTGATGATCTAAGTCTTCTGCGCACGCGATAACGCGTGGTTTGGTAAAAGTCGAGAACCGCATCGCTTGAGCACTGTAGAATTCCGGGTTTTGAAATGCCGCCAGCCGGATCAAGCGATCCAGAAGCGCCGCCGGTAAACCCTTCTTTTCGACGTAAACCATATCGCCGCGTTGAATTGATACGCTGCGGGGCAACGGTTCTTCGATAACTCGATTGGGTAACCGACTGGAAGGCGGCAGAGTCCACGGATCACTCGCGTCGTCGTCCCCGAATGTGCTCCGACGCACACCCATAATGTCGCCGGTTGGGTTCGCGACGCGGATGAGCGCTTGAACTTCGTCCTGCGTTAGTCGTCTGATCGAAGAGAGGAACGCCCACTGATCCTCGTAAGGTCGAAGCTGACTGTCGATGAAGACGCTGTTGCCATTCTCTCGAGGGCCGCGTTGCAGGGGCAAGGCTATCAGGTTTCCGAAACCACCTTTGGGCATGGTGTCCTGACTTGGGAACAAGCGATCGTAGGAATCCAGGCCCATTGCATAGCGCCGCTCCATTGTGCGGGTCAACAGTGCGCTCGCGAGTCTTCGCGCCAATGCCGCCGGAATCGGCTCAGTAAAGAATATCCAGACGTGAGCCCCATTACCTGAGCGTGAGCGTTCTAACGCCGCTGGAACTTCCAACCCATAACAGGTTTCCAAGAATGCACTGGCGTCCGTTTCCCAGGTTTTCTTGTCGAAGTCCACCGCAGCAAACCAACAGGTATCATCTTGCAGCAATGGATAGACGCCTATGATTTGCCTTCCTAGAAGATGATCTCTGATCACGTCTTCCGTCAGGGGGAATAACTTGCTGTGACTGACTGACCTTTTCTTGCCCTGTCCAACTACGCTCGCTCGTCTCCACTCGCGAATACCTGCAGGCGAGTATCCGGTTCGACCGTTCTTTCCCTCCCACCTGACCGCATAGACATCATCGCGGCCACGAAACAGATTTCTGAACAACGACACTTTCAGGTCAGGCCGAGAGTCGGCCGTTACAGTCGCTGACAGTTGCGCCTTCTTTTGATCGAGTGAGAAGTCAGCCCCGCCAATGGTGCGCTCGTCGGGAGATTCGCCGAGTCGAAGTCTCAGATCGGCATTCTCTTTTCGTAAACGCTCGCATTCAGCATGGAGCTTGTCGAGCTCAGTACTCAGAATCTCATCGCTTTCCACGGCCCTCGACCTCGTGAAGCCTTCTCCGCAGGTTGGTGACCTCGTGCAATTCAAAAGGAATCATACGCGGGCAGCCTGTCTGCTCAAACCTAGACTGGATGGCCGCTACAATGGAACTCGAAGCTCGAAGGCACTCCTTCTTCCAAAGGACCTACAAGATTGTACTGTCCGGGAATGACACCGCCGTCCACAACCGGATCGGATGGTCCGCGAGAATCGGACGAATATGCGATGGTTTTCGAACTCACTGATTGGGATGTAGCTCGTAATCGGCGAGTTGACGAGTTGTGCACTCGACCGACTCGCTGAAGAGCTCAGCGATTGCAGCTTGAGCGCCTTCAAGATCGCCGAGCAGCGTCATAGAGCCAACAAGCTTCCAGTTCCTTGAGGAAATGCTCGCGTTGGGCGATCGTGGATAGCCGCATCGAGTAAGTTGCATTGGGCTGACTCCGCCCGGTTTCCCAGCGCCAGACCGTGTTCCTAGTAGTGCCGACCAACGTGGCGAACCCAGCGAGAGATCGATTACCCAGCAATTGTTTGATCAGCCGCGGCGTCCAGCGTGTCGGGATATTCTTTCGCTTGGACATACAAATCTCCAGTTGGCAATTCAACATCGAATTCTAGCGGCTACTCCCATGCATATCCAACCTGATCGTGGTCTCCCTGCGAACAATAGAGGCTTGGAAGCTATTGCCGAGACGTGACCCGTGCACATAAGGAGCGATGAGAATCAATGGAGTTTAGTAGTTTACGCTCAGGCATCTTGAAAGAAGAGATGATATGAATTTCTTTCATGATCAATAGCATTATTATTGTTCGTTAAACGCGAATAACTAGGGTTCGAAAGGAGAAAACACAATGCGCACCGTTCTGATCAGACGATTGCGGTTCGCGCCCTGACGTTTATCTGACGGTTACCTCCCTAGCTGAAGGTGCAGAGGCATCTGACGATTCTCGGGTTTCACCTGACGATTATCTGACGAATAGGTTCTTACCACTTGAAAGGACGTATCTGGTCGACCTGCCCCGCCCCAGCCGGGGGCTAGTCCCAGTTCCATCAACAAACTAGATCTAGTCAGGCTACGCTCATCATATGAGCACCGCCGAATTGCTGAAGCAAGTAAAAGCGTTACCGCGTCGTGAGCGGCAGAAGGTCTTCAAAGCGATCCTCGCACTCGAAGAGACGGAGCAACCACAACGGCCAATGAAAACGAAACGTGTGAAATGGCCGGATGTTGAGGCGCGAGCAAAGCGCATCTTTGGTAACAGAGTGCTTCCGAATCTGGTTCTGCTCGATCGCGAAGAAGAGACTCTCTAAAGCAGATGACCCACTACGCTGACAGCAGTTTTCTCGTATCCTGCTACCTATTGGACGCTAACACAACAGCAGCGAAAGCTTACTTGTCTGGGACTGGTGCGCCCCTGGCTTGGACCGCATTGCACGCGCTGGAGGTGAGAAATGCGTTCGAGTTGGGTGTCTTTCGCGGCTTACTGACGACAGCCGATGTTGCGGCTGCTTGGGCGAATCTGGAGAGCGACCTGAGGAGCGCGCGATTGGTAAAGGCGACGGTTGAGTGGCCGGCTGCATTTCGCCGAGCGGCCCGGTTGAGTGAACTCCATTCGGCAACGACCGGCACGCGTAGTATGGATATCCTGCATGTCGCTGCCGCGAAATCCGTGCGCGCGGTTGAGTTCATTTCTTTCGATGGGCGCCAGCGGTCACTTGCAAGCGCTTCTGGATTTATTGTGGCGCCCTAGAAGGGTGCACATCAGACCTTCATACTGGAATTTCGCACCAAGCGTCGGGCGGTCGTGCTCATTGAATGTTTGCGGCGACACCGAAGGGACAATGTGAACGCCGACCTCGCACAACAAACTGTAGCGGGATTGGTCAATGGGAGGCCGCAAGTGCATTTCCTCTAGTTTCAGCCGCACCTTGACCGGACCAAAATCTCTCTTGCGCTTAGTCTCGTCGGCAGACAGCCAAGTCTCCAAGAGATCAGGCTGGGCTGCGAATAAGAAAAGCAGATTTGCCATCTCCCCAAGGTTGCGAGTTAGCGCGAGAGATTCATCATAGTATCCAAGGAATGCGAGCCGGAGAGACGAAAGCGAATTAGTCACGATCCGTGCGGTAAGCCTCTGAAAGAAATGGTCACCGCCTGCGCAGCCATGGAAGCATGACGCTTCTTCGGAGAGCATTGATAGAAGATCGCCCAGGAATTCATAACACGCAGACGTGCTGAGCCCAAGCTGCGGGATTTCGCTGAGCGACTCGACTGCACATTGCGCTTCGGCCCTTCCAACCAACTCAAGAAACTCACCACCGCGTGGCATCGTCCTGTTGTTAGGAATCATTCAGTCACCCCTTGCCTCTAACGTTACCCGGGCGCGCGACACTCAAAGTTGATCCCATATTGGACGGAATCACCGACGACATTATTCCTCCGAGGAGCAGGACCAGGACATAGATTACAGCTATTAGCTGTCTTGCCGATTCTTCTTCAGCTTCTCGATGAATCATGGCGATTGGATAATACTGCATCGGGTATTTGCTCGCTAGCACCGCCATAACCAAAGATAGCCGACGGCGGTGGGTTGCGGTCGCGAGCCGGGTAGGTCCGTTAATCTACGAACACGGGCGAGACCTGTAGCATCAAACTCTGCCGCGCCATGCTCCTTCACGCTCCTCTGGGCGACCAAGTTTCGATCATGATTTCGAGCTTGCAACCGTCTCGGGCTCAGAACTCAGCGGCCACGTTTAGTTCTGGAAGTCGTCCGATGCCGTGTCGCTCCTCGATTCAGAGCTCCTCTCCTGGTGCCGTGCAGTGCGCGGCGCAGCACGTAGTCGCAACACAGGCCACCAGCCAAATTGCAGTGCGCGGCTTCGCTGACTCGACCAACTCTGCGACCTTTCCGTATTTCGCGGAGCCTACGTGCCCCTTCAAGCTTCCAATCAGATGGCCTCCGTTTTGCTCAAGACTGTCTTCGAGCTTAACGAATTCCGGGCCAATTCAATCCGCATAAGACAAACGGCGACGAAGGGAGAAATCAGTGATCAATACACGGTGAACCAACAGAATCAACTCAGAAGCTAGGGCGGGATACGCATTTGCGATATCGCAAATGCACGAAGACCGGTGGAGTTCTCAAAGAAGTCGCGCAGCACAACGATGGGTAGGCAAAAACAATATCAGAAGGCGACGCTTGTACGACTCACTGATGACGAGTATCGGCAGCTAAGCGAGCGTGCCAAGCAGTCTGGTGTCTCGCTTTCACGCCTTTTTGTCGAGAGGACGCTCGCCGACAAAGCGATTACCAACGAAGAGAAAGAGCGTACCGAGAAGCTCACAAATCAGCGCGATTGGGCGATCACTCAGGTAGCCAGAGTGGGCAACAACCTCAACCAGATTGCGCGGCAACTGAACTCACAGAGAGCCACGATCAGTGCACGGAGAATAGAACAAGTGCTCGTCGCCACCTATGAAGTTCTTTGCGAATTGTGTCAGCGGTTGGAGCATGGGGGCCGAATCGGTAGATAGCAATGACAGCAGCATTCGCTAAGTTCAGAATCGGAACACCGGGATCGGGGTCGAGTCACGCGTCTTACATTACTCGCACGTCGGCATTGGAACCTGACAAACAGCGCGCTCGCGAGACAGATTGGGAGCCGAACCGTGAGGACAACAGCGTCGCCGGAGCGCTCGACGACCACCTGAATGAACGCGCATTTGACGACGAATCGGAACCTAATGCCGATCCCGTCTGGACTTGGAATGCACCGAACTTCTTAACAGGAGACGACTACGGGAGCGACGAATCAAGGCCCTCTCGAGCGCCCAGGGATGTCACCCCGCACCTGTCGCTCGATGTTCCTGCAACAAACTCACAGATTCGCGATCTCACAAACCAGTTCCTCAAAGAGACGTTCCCCAAAGCGATTGCGTTCGGTGCGATACACCGAGACACCGAGCACCCTCACGTTCATCTCTTCTTGCATGCCCGCCAGGTGGACGGCAAGAAGATCTATCTATCACGGCAGGAGTACGGCTCAATAGATGAGAAGTGGGCGAAGATCTACTCGGAGTTCGCGGGCGAGCGCAGCGTATACGTTGAGCATCTGCGGAAGAAGGAAGAAACCAAACAGTGGAAGATCGCCGCTGCCGAAGCGTACCGGAAGGGCGAGTCGATCCCACTCAAGCCCGAAAGAGACAACGACCGTAGGGAGAGATTGGCCGAACAGAGATTGTCATCACTGCGGTCTCAAGCAAGGGACCGAGGCAAACAGGTAGACGCGCGTCCAGCGGCTGAACCAGTAATGCGGCCTAGATCGGAGAAAGAAACCAGCAGATTGTTAGCCAAGGAACAGGTAGCTCGCGAGGAACTCGCTCATCTTATCCGAACAGAAGCGCCGGACGCTCAGGTGAAATGGGCGGCCAAGACCGCGCACGAATACTCCGTCGCTTTGGAGAGAACGCTAGCTGCGCGGAAGCATTTGGGCAAGGAGCAGCTGCCCCAGGCCGTGTACACAACCGAGGAGTGGAAGCAGCTCAAAGAATTTGCTGACAGCCGCGATATTGCGGTGAAGGATGATCAGGCAGCGGCGCGACTGCAATCGACGAGGATCATGGCAGGCGCCGAGTTGAGGGAAGCCCAAGCTAGAGGCGAAGCGTTCGAGACCTCAAGACACTTCTGGAAGTTTGACGTGGAGGGCTGGGGAAAGATGTCTTTGAGGGAAGCCGAGGCGAGAATCAAGCAGCATACCGAGGAGAAGTTCAAGCTTTACAACTTCCTCAGGCCGAGCAAGAGAGAGTCAATTCAGCGAACCGTAGACTACTTCCAGGAGGTCAAGAAGGACATACAAACGCAGCTCGCCACCGCCGGCCATAATATTGATAAGAACTTCGGCGCGGCCAGGATCAAATATGACGTTGCTTCTAAGCTCGTTGCCGACGCGGAAAAGGCGCGAGCTGCGCAGGGCAAGTCAATACCCTTGCCCCTCTTCGACCGAGAAGACTTGCTTAAGATGAGCAACATCGCGAACCGCAACAAAGACGCGCAGCTGCTCGGCTATGTGTACAATCAAGTCAAAGATCGGTTGCTGGCCAATCCTGATCACGAAGCACTTTCAAGCGTCAAAGGTAAGGCGGTGATGGCGCGAATGGAGATGCTGAAGCAGGCAGAGCGCCTCAAAGCGGCGATCGAGTTCGGCGAGTTCAGGCAACTCCCAATCAGAAACGTGGAGGGTTGGGACTATACGAAGAGCCTAAGAGAGGTTGAGCCAAGGGGCGCGCTGGAGTTCATTGTCAGGCACTTCACCGACACAGCAGAGCAAAAGCGCGAGCGCCAGGCTGTCGCCGATGGCCTCGCCAGACAACTCAGGAAGGCTCAGGAACAGTCAACTAAGGCACGGGATTGGAGCGTGGTTAGAGATGCGATAGCGCGTGACTACTGCCGAGCAGCCGGCGTACGAGACAGTCAGGTAGAGCCGGAGTTGAATCGTGATCAGATTACCGAGTTGAGGGCCTACGCCGAGACGTTGCCCTATCTGAGCTTTGATAGGAAAGAATTCAGAGAAGCGGCAAACATGGCTGAGCAGGGACTCCAGTGGAGAGAGGCTGAGGCCGAGCGTGAAGCCCAACAGATGCGAACGCCGGAGCTGTCAGGTTTTCAGAGGAGAGAACCGTCTCGCTCTGATTCAAACACTACCAAGACCGATCGCTCAGATCGGGATAGTTACTCTCGCGGTAGATGAGGAGCGTCGGCTGAGCGGCAGCCAGCAACTCTCATCTGCCGGTTTTTTGTGTGACCGCATCGATGTGCAAAACGCAGAGCGCCGTTTAACTACGCGGCAGGACAACACAACCCTTGTGACGCGGTCAGAAAGCAGCCCGCGATCCGGCGCAGCGCTGCTCACGGCGGTCCAAACCGGGGTCTATTTTTGTACCCTGCGGGTCTAATTTTGTACCCCAAGGGGTACATTTTTCGACCCCTCCATTCTTCTTAGCTCCAGTCAATCAGTGTCTCGCGAGTCAGCGGCCGAACGGACCGTATACGACCGTTCCTAGTGGTTTCTCATTGTTCAGGTTCTCTTGGCTACCACGGGAACGCAGGTTGTCCAAGCATCCCGTGAAAGTGAGTCAAATATGAGTCAAACATTGACGCGGGATTCAGCGCAGAAACCCTCCTTTCTAACCGTAGAAGAACTGGCGGAAATGCTGCGTGTTGAAGTGCGCACGGTCTGTAGCTGGGTATCCAAGGGAAGTGTGCCCTTCAGGAAAGCCGGCCGTCGCACGGTTTTCTTGCTCGATGAGATTATCGAATGGACAGAAGAGCAGAGTTCTAGGCGCTAGCTAGACGTTGTGAGGTGCTTGGCCTAACATAGCGGCGTCCCGGTGGCTGCACACTCGGGAAGGGAAAGATGGAAATGTCAGTATTCAAGCGTGGAGGCCGATGGCACTTCACAAAGACAATCAACGGAGCGCGCTATCGCGGCGCGCTCAAGACCGCGCGCACCAAACTGCAAGCCGAGGAAGCGGAGCGCGCAATTCTTCTTACGGTTCACCAGGGCACTTATGCGCTGTGCCAGGACAAGCAGACCCTCGCCGACTTTGTCGAAGAGACCTACTTGCCATGGGCGAAAGCCAACAAGCGTTCCTGGCAGATCGACACGTCGCGGCTGAAGCCTATTCGGGAGTTCTTTGGAAAGAAGAGGCTGGGTGACATCAGTCCGTTCTTGATAGAGAGCTTCAAGATAAGAAGGATGAAGGCCGAGATCGTTTACAAGAAGTCGAGCAAGCCGAGAACTCCTGCCTCGGTCAATCGAGAACTTTGCTTGCTGTCGAAGATCCTCGCTCTTGCAGTGCGTGATCGAAAGATCGCGGACAATCCTTGCCGTCACGTCAATCTGCTGTCAGGAGAGAGGTCGCGCACACGTTACCTTTCACCAGACGAAGAGAACCGACTCTTGCCTCAACTGGTTGGTGTAAGGGCGCACCTGATGCCAATTGTGATCTTGGACCTCAACACCGGCCTGCGCGAGATGGAGCTTCTGACGCTCAAGCCGGAACACATCGACTTTCATCGCGATGTGATATATGTGAAAGGAACGAAGAGCGATGAGGATCGAGAGGTCCCGATCAATGGAACGGCAAGAAAACTGTTAACCGAACTGGTAGGCGTGGCTAATCAGAAGGACCACGAATATCTGTTTACCAACCCAAAGACCAAGTGCCACCACGCATGCATCAAAAACGCGTGGAACACTGCCTGTCGAAAAGCGGGAATTACGAACCTGCGTTTCCACGATCTCCGGCACACGTTCGGAACGCGAGCAGTGGACAACGGCGCTTCGATCGCAGCGGTTCAGAAGGTTATGGGTCACAAGTCGATTGAGACGACGATGCAGTATGTTCACGCTACAGACGAAGGAAAGCGGCGAGCGGTTGAAGCGGTAGAAAAGACGCAGAAACCTGTCGCTTCTGAATTTCCGGTCACAATTCGGACACAAAATGAGAAACGGCGCTCGGCGTGATCTTCTTAACTTCTTGATTCTTTGGTGGCCCCTGGAGGATTCGAACCTCCAACCAAAGGATTATGAGTCAAAGGTTTTGAATATGCGAGGAGATGCAAATACTTGCAACTGATTACATTTACTACAGGTTATAGCCACCAGTCATTGCGAGGACTACTGCTGATTTAGGCTGATTTCTGCGGAAGATTGTCACAAAATTGTCACAACCATAAGGAGGCGTGATTGGCGCCGGCCATTGAAAATTTCATTGCTAGAACCTCCTCAGTCTTCGGAAGAACTTGTGATCCAACTTACTTGAGGCCACCCAGCGAAGTCAGCAGGCTCAACAGGTTTCCCTGGGAATACTTCGTTTCCGACGTTTGAGCCGTTCGATTCTCCTTGCCGATCTTTCAGCGGGTGCTAAACTTCGGTTCAGATTATAGGTGAAGCGATGGCAACACTGGAACAGATCATCAACGAAGCACGCTCGCTCTCGCCAGCGGAAAAGCGAAAGCTGCGCCAGATCCTTGACCTTGAGTTGGAGCAGGCGAAGTCGCATGACCGCGCCGAAACGACTCACAGCGAGAATGGCGGCGACGACATGCGCGAGCGGCGGCTTGAGTGGCTGAAGGCTCATCGCGAAGAGTACGCGGACCAATATGTAGCGTTGGACGGAGATGTGCTGGTCGGGCACGGGCCGACAATTCGCGAAGCCCATGAGCAAGCTAGACACAAAGGCGTTGAGAATCCCTTTCTGGTACGCTTGACCTCAGAAAACGAAGTACTTTTCGCGGGATGGTAGCCAATGGCGCATCAGTTGGAGTTTGCGAAACTGCTGACCTACGATGTTGGCGAACCGGGAATTACCCTTCAGGCTAGTCTCAAATTAAAGGAGCAGACCCTCGACCTGCAGGTCAAAGTTGATACTGGCGCGAGTTGCTGTCTCTTCGATCGTCGTGTCGGTGAAGCGCTTGGCTTTGATATTGAAACGGGAATGCGTCAGTTGTTTGGCACGGCTACAGGGACCTTCGTTGGCTATGGACATGAAGTCACGTTGAGTGTGGCTGAGTTCGAATTCGACACGATCGTGTTCTTTCCTTCAGATTTAGAAATCAGGCGTAACATTCTCGGACGCTTTGGCTGGCTGGACCGCGTCGTTCTCGGCTTGGTTGATTACGAAGGCAAGCTATATCTCAGCCGATACGGTCTGTA